>NZ_CAMTTF010000006.1 GCF_947077765.1 Salinibacter grassmerensis
TCGGTCCCGGCCGACATCTCCTCCGCCGTCGAGGCCGTCGTCTCCGCGGCCGCCGAGAGCCGGCTGCTGGTGGTCTCAACCTCCTGAATGAGGCCGGAAAGCTGGTCGATCATCGCGTTGACCTGCTCCATGAGCTGGCCCACCGCATCGTCGCTTTTGACCGTCAGCCGCTGGGTGAGGTCTCCCTGCTCCACGGCCGACAGCACGCCGGAAATGCGGCTGAACTGCTCGCGCAGATACTCCTGCTCCTCCTCGGCCTCGTGCTGGAGGGTCTCGGCCTTCTCCAGGGCCTCCTCCGCCTGCGCCGACTTCTCTTCCAGGGTCTCGGTCTTCTCCCGGCTCGCCGTCACCATCGCGTTGAAGGCGTCGGCGAGCTGGCCAATCTCGTCCCCCTGGTCCGCGTCCACGTGCACGTCCAGCCGGCCGCCTTGGACTTCCTCCGCCGCCTCACGGAGCGCGTTGACCGGGCGCGAGACGGTGCGCCGCAGCACCACCACGATAAACACGCCCAACAGCCCAATGCCAACGACAATTCCGCCCGCAATTAGGTAGCTCGTCTGCTTGGTCTCCTGCAACACCGTGGACGGCATGACCATGAGCACTTTCCCGATCACCTCTCCATTGCTCATGATATCCGACGTGGCGACCAACGCAGACGTCCCTTTGGTCGTCTGGATCCATCGGGTCGTCTCGTCGCCATCCTTTATCTCTTGGGCCGAGGATGGGAGCATCCCCTCAAGCCCGTACGAGTTGATTTCCACTCCTTCAGAATCGTAGACCCCACCGCCGAGTGCCGATCCGCTCTCTACAGTCCGCTTGAGCATCTGCCTGATGCCCGTTTGATCGCTCATTTTTATCCTCATGACGGACTGCAGGCCCACCGTCTTGGCCATCAACTCTCCGCGTCGCTCAACCTCACGCTCTGTCTGATCGAGGGAGTAGAACACGAACGAGAGAAAGAGAACGACGAACCCCACGGCCCCGATCGTCAAGAGCAAGGCAAATCGGGTGCTGAGGTTCAGGTCTGTAAATCGTAGCGACATGAGTTTGGGTGTCGGAAGATATACGGGGGTTAGCGTCGAAGAGGAGGCGTGAGCCTACACAGTGTCTCACGCATGGCGCATGAGACGCGCCAACTCTTCCATCGTCGCGTCGGTGCACGGACGGTGCGGATGGACGAACACGAGCAGCGTCGCCCACTCGATCAACCAACTCATCAGCAGTACGTGAATCTACTTCCAGCCGCCGCCCAGAGGATCATAGCAATCCACCCCATTGGGAGGATCGTCCAGATGTCGAAAGCAGGGCGCTGCATGACACGAGACGACGAGACATAGGAATCCGACGCACCCAAATTATCGGTGGGGCGGAGCGGACCTTAAGCACTTCCATCGGCTTGACGCCGCGCTAGGCGCGCTCATCAAAATGGAAGAGAGCCAGTAGTCTTCTCGAAAGGACCACTCTAGCTCGTTCCCACTGCTACTGTGGTGTATCTACTCCCCGTTCCACCTGTGGGCTAAACGGGCAAACCCTTCCAACCGTGTCCACCCAGTAGTCCAGATCCTCACTGACGAACGATGGCTGGCCGTCACAGACCTCCTGAGACACCTCAGCGAGGGTCCACTCTCCTTCCACGGAGTACCAAGGGTGCCCGGGATTGTAGCTCCGCCCGCCCCGGGAGGCGATTTTGTTGGCTTGATAAGCCTATCGGAACATAAAAGAAAACGCTCGCCATCCGACCGGCGGGCTTTTTCTATATCTGCTCGGCCTGTGTCTATGACCTATCTCTTTCAAGGCCTGCCTCCTGGCCAAGAGACTTGCCGCGGCCCATGTCCTCGCCGGAAAGTCTCGACAAGCAAAATGACCGGGCGGAAGGAGAGCCCTCAACGGAGGATATCTCCGGGGCAGTGGCCCAAACCACTGAGTGCCCAAACTGCAGGCGGACGTTCATCGGGGACTACTGCCCGAGTTACGGGCAGGCAGCGGAGCCGCCTGTCTCGGTCACGAGTGTGATTGGAGGTTTTTTCCGGGAGCTCGTCGACATCAAAAACGGCTTCTAGCCGACGCTCGTCGGTCTCACTCTCCGCCCGGGGAAGACCCTCCGCTGGTACCTGCGGGGAGCCCGGGCTGGGCTGGCAACCCCGGGCCGCTGTCTTCTGGCGACAGTGATCATCGGCATCGGAACCAATCGGCTTCTCGCCTGGATGGGCGTAGGAAAAGCCCCGTTCGATGGCCTGGCTCCTCCCCCCACTGGCGAGGGAAACACTGCCGATGGGGCCGGAGCACTACTTTTAGAGGCGCTCTCTGCGGCAATCGGCCAGTGGCACCAGTTCTTCGGGGGCCAGATCTGGACCCTGTCGGCCCTGCTCATCGCAGTGCTGCTGGCGGCGCTGCTTTTCCGCCTGTTTGCCGAGAGCCTTGGGCAGCCTGGAGGGGCGCTGGTACTTGGAGCGTTCTTGAGCGGACACCTGGAGCTGATCGAGCACGGAATCCAACTTCTGTATTTGCCTGCCGCGTTTCTCTGGATCGGACAGCCTGCTGGAGACTCGGCTCCTCCTCTCCTTTCCCCGACCGCTCAGGTTGCATTCGTTGGGTTTGCGGCCTACCGGTGCTTCGGTCCAGGCTGAAAGCCTACACTGAAGGGCACTTTTGCTATAGAACTGGCGTTGATCGAAGCCGTGACAATCGTGCTGATGGGTTTGTTGGGACGCGCCGCTTGGCTGGCGCTTGCCCGGCCTGAGAGGATCGGTATGTCGGGAGAATCGCCCGAGGTGCTCGGGGCACTGTCTACTGTGGTGGGAATGCTCTGCGCCGCGCCGTTTCTTCTGCACGCGGGAGTAGAGGCGTACTACCGCCTACGGTAGCCTACCCACGCTGGCATGGCCGCCGAGCGGCATTCAACGTGCGAAGGCACCGGGGTTCGCCGCGAGGGGATCATCGGCTGTTGCATCCGCCCGTGCGCTTCACGCAGAGCCGCGCAGCCGAAAAGGATCGCCTTTCCTCAACATGCCGGGCGAGATCGCCCCAAGCGGCCAGATGCCTGGCACTGGCCTCGCCTCCGAGAACGTGTCCTCAAGGATTCGCCAATATAATTGCCACCCTTCCGAATCTGTGCCTTCCTGGCTCTCCGCGCGTTTGCTCTCTACGCGTTTTGGGGATCAATACCCACGACGTTTGCGGCAAACAACTGCATCTTCCCGCAGTCCTCGCAGGTTGCAACGACCGACGGGATGCCGGCACCCATCTGGGTATTTCCATCCTCAAGCATCTGAGGCATGACAAGATGGTCCTCAATTCTTATGTCTCCGCCGCAGGCGGTGCACCCGCCTTGGACGTGCTTTTGGAGATAGTCGACAACGTCTTGCTTTTGGTCTTGATCTAAAGCCATGGCGGGGGCGCTTTTTGCTAGAGGTATGTTTTGCTAAAGATACGCTGTTAGAGATGTGACTATCCTCCCATAGGCATAAGAAATCAGGTGTTTCCGGCTCTCCCACTAGCTTCAGACGCAACGAAACTGCCTACCCACCGCTAGTGGACCAGGCTCGCGCGAGTTGGAGTAATCCCCACGTGCGCGCCCAGACCTGCCCAGCTCAATCTCTTTATCCTGCTTCGACATCCTCCTCCGAGCATTGGGATGTGCGCTGCCGCATGAATTGACCGGCTGCGTCAAACATCCCGCCGGAGAAAATCAAGAAGCCGCCGGAGAGGATCACGAAGGGAGCAATATCTTCGAAGCCCGACGCGCTGAACGGCGGCACGCCAATGGTCATCAGCGTGGCCGCAAGCATGAGCGCGCTTCCAATGAGCGAGGTGGATGTCCCAAGTTTTTTCCTTAGATCTGTGCTCACGTTGGGCAGAATACCTAGGTGAGTGTAGCGTATGATGCGCGCGGTTTCCTGCCGGAAATCTGGGAGAGGAAGGTCCCCTGCCCGCGCCAACGTGTGACCGTGACCTGGGGCCGTGAGGTCCCGCCGGGCTCTTCCCGTGTCTGCCCGGCCAGCGTCTCTCCGGCCAACGCCTCTCGTGGTCACCTCTGGGAGCAACCGCAGGGCATCTCGCCTGAGGGGGCGGCCCGGTAGATGCTGCCGCTGCCTTCGGAGATCGCATTGGCAATCCAGATAGCAGCATAGATCGAACGGCTCCGGTCCCCCTTGACATGCCGAACGAGTCCGCTCTGAACGGCCAACTGCCCAGCTCTGGCACTTGCCCCCGAGGACCCGGTCCCAGAAATTCGCCAACACAGTTGCCCCCGTCACCCTCGGAGCGCCCGTGGCTCTTTTTGTTCCTGTCGGAGACAACGAGACTCCCCCCGAAGTCTCGGCGCTCAGGAAGGAGACATAATGCACCTTTAGAGGTGACTCGTAGCAGACTCAAGTGTGACGACCGATGATTGGTGTTATCAATTCCCACCGGTTACTGCCAGTTACCATCAAGCGCAATTTCCCTGTTGCTGTTCACGCGGTGCGCCCACGCAACTCGGCCCTCACAAGCAGCACAATCTCGTAAGGTCTTAGAAGGAAAGAGCCGCCTCTCTCAGCACTTTTTTATAACCGGCCTTCATCAAAGTAGTTTGGGGCCTGGTTTCACTTTTTGGGCAACAAGCGAAAGTGCAGCGTGAGTCTCTAGACCCAAATCTACGGCCACTGGATCTCCAGTCTCCGAATTTGCAGCAATCCTGCGTTCGTCTGGAGTAGGAAATATTTCCTCGCATTGAGGACCCAACACGCTTCCATCTCTTGTTTGGCAGGCTCCGCTGCGGTTCTGGAATTCCTCCGAAGTCCCATGCAAACCTCAGTACGTCCGTTGCGGTGTGGACGATTCGGTGTAGTCGGTGGAGCTACTTCAGTGAATGGAGCTATTTACTTGCAGCCCCGAGAACCGCTCCGGTGTGCACCGCCCCATCTCATCTACTGGCCTGCGAACTCTACCCCAATTAATTTCGAATATTATAGAGGTTTGTTTGATTCTAAACGTTTTCTGCTGGACATTGACCAAAACTGTCCGCTACCCTCGTTATGCACACTACTCAATTTTGCCCGTCAAAATCGACGGGCATCACCCAGTAGCATTTAGTGACATCGGGCCGATGAACCGTATAGAAAAGCTATCCGACCTTGCACGCAGAATGCACAACCTTACGGAGACGATTCAGGACGGAAGCGATGTAGAGGAGCGTACCCGGCACCTGGCCCACGAGCTGCGGACTCGTCTCGGCGTCGCGCTCATCTTGGCCGAAGGGCTTGCGCGAGACGAGGGCAACAAGTCCATGGTGGCGGTTGAAGAGAACGGCACTACTGGACACATCTCCTATGATATTGCCCTCGGCGAGACTCTCAGTGAGACGAACATTGCAGACGTGAGTCTGCAGTGAGAGCGTTCAGCATAGGCGCAGATCCGCAGTGGGAGTCTGTCACGAGCCGCTGACTGGCGGCAGTCCATTTAGCAGCAATCCGTCCCGCTGGCCTGCGTCCTGGACACTTCAGTCTCAACGTCTTGGCCTCAGCATTTCGGTCTCAGCCTTCACTCCTTCTTGCTTGACACCCTGAAGAATGGTTTCAGTATACCGTCGACGCAGTGCCTTGACCGGACGCGCAGTCTGCCCCCCGCCGTCTGGGACTGCAGCTTACCTGCCCTCAAAAGCGCTCGCTCTCATAAGTGCTCTCAGACCCGGAAACGGAATTCAGAAACGGGACAGGACTGCCTCGGGCTCTCGTTTGTCCACGATTGATGCGGTCAATTGACAGGGTTAGCCCACAACGGTTTTTATCACCGATACTGCCGACGACGCGAGACAGGCGGCCATGAGCATGTGAAAGTGGGAAACACCACCGCCGCGATGGGACCGATGGTGAAGAGCGCGTAGATGATGAGGGGCGCGATCGTGTCTGCATCGTTCACGTGACTCAGGCATGAAAGAACGATAATTCTAACCTGCAGGGGCCTGGGTGAAGCCGCGGACACGACTAAATCTTGGCTCCGCTAAATCCTTGCTCCGCCGACCCGTCCGACTACACGGGCCAGGATTCTCCCTCCCAGCACATTTCCCAGAACTTCCACTCGTACCGGCTCGACAGCATGAACAGCTCCACGAGCCGCTCTCGGTCAGTCTCAGTGGCGGAGGCAGCCAAGCGGTTCATCTCGTCACGCAGCCGTGCAGCGGTCTGTGCAAACTCCTCGGAGGCGTACTGCGCGATCCAGTCATCGTAGCGACCGTCCCGCTCGGCGGCGGTCTGACCGCCGATCTGTTCTTCAAGGGTTTGGCCGATCTCAACGTAGGCCCAGGCGCAGGGCAACAGTGCGGCGTGCAGCTCGGCACGGTCTCCGTCGGCGGCCGTCCGGACCAAAAAATCGGTGTAAGCGCGTGTGGTTGGCCACATCGTCTCGTTTTCGAGCTCCTCCTCCGAGATCCCGAAGCGCGCGGCGTATTCTCGATGTAGTTCCATCTCGGTGTTGAGAGTGAGGTCCAGGACACCGGCGTTCCAGCTCATTGCGTCGAGCTCAGGGCTCTTGGCCGTCGCCCAGGCAAAGAGGCGAGCAAACTCCTTCAGGTAGAGATAGTCCTGACGCACCCAGTTCTCGAACGTGGACTCGGGCAGGGTGCCGTCGCCAATACCCTGAACAAAGGGGTGCTCGATTTGAGCCTGCCAGATCGGCTCGGCGGCATCGTGAAGCGTGTCGGTGAAAGACATAGAAGAGAAGCAGAAAATTGACAGGGAAGCCAACGGAAAAAGCATCTGAGCGAGGAGATTTTTCCGAGTCCTTGCAAACGGCGCGCCCGGGGGAAGCCATCTGTAGGGAAACCGTCTGTAGGGAAGCTGCCCGCGGAGGTAACGTCCCGAACGCCCGCAGGGAGCCAGAGCAGCTAAAGATGCAGGAGCGGACGGTCGTCAGTCAAGGCCGGGCCAGTCGGTAGTGTCGTACGCCATTTCCCAGAAGGCGGCCTCGTAGCGGAGGGTGGTTTCGAAGAGACGGTGCATCTCAGACTTCTCCTGCGGCCCGGCTCTTGCGGCGAGGTCGTCGAGAGTAGTAGTCAGAAAGCCGACGTACTCCCCGAATCCGTCGCTTGCCCAGTTCTCGACGAACGGGGCAGCGAAGGCGTCCGGTGACAAGCCCTCCTCGACGCGAGACCAGGCCTCGTAGTAGGCTTTTTCTGCGGCGTAGAGGACCGTGAAGCTCTTCGGGTAGCTTTTCCCCCGGGCGGTGGCAAGAAGAAACTGGATGTATGCGTGGCAGGTGAAGGCGGGCCTGGCGTCGCCGAGGTCGATGCCCGCAGTCTCGGCGCGCTCCTGAAAGAGGTCAAGCTCGTCGTAGAGACCACTCAGGGCATCCGTCAGCGGCTCCCTGTGGCTGGCAGGGGCCTTCGAGATTAAAACGCCAAGCATCGGGCAGGCGGCCTCCACAAAACGGTAATCTTGCCTCAGCCAGCGAGCGAAGACAGTATCGTCAATGGTCCCGTCGCGGGTCTCAGCAAGGAACCGGTGACCGAGGTTGGCCCGCCAAAGAGTCTGGTGGTCGTCAAGAAGCGTGGTCGTGAACGACATGGAACTGGTGGTCTGCTCGTGGAAATCGTGAGCGTTAGCAAACATGCGAGTGGGCCGCCCCTGCCCGGTCGCCTGAGGGCGACTGTTGGACAGGGGCGGCCCGCACGATACAGACCGAGGATGCGGCCAGCACTCCGCCGATGAGGACGGCAGACCGACAAGCGGTGAGTTTCCTACGCCGGTGTGAACCGGATCAGGTTCGAGGGTTTGATCTCAGCCTGCGCCAGCCCCAAGCGGACTTCTGCTGCGAGGGCACGGCGCGAGACACCCCTGTCAACCGAACAATATGGCTTCGCCAGGCGAGCTCGGGAAAGCCGCGGGCTGGCGTGGATGACAACACTAACGACTGGAAGCCGTCTTCTCAACTCGTCTCCCTCTGACACAGGGACCGCGAAGCCGACCGCATAAAGTAATCCTTTTATTTGTCGTCCCGTCTAAGCTTCTTCAGAGCGGCCAAGCCAATTTTCAATCGTGGTAGCCTAGATTGACTGCAACCATTCCCAGTCTATGCTGACCTTCTCCAACGCCCAGCTTTAGATCTCGGAGCTTCTCCACAAGACCAGACCCCCGTCGGTCAATTCGATGGGCGTAGCCTCACAGTCTCCCCTTTCACCAGAACCGATCCACAAGCTCGCAACCCAATTGTGGCCATGGAGGCTTCAAATGAGAACGCTCTGATCGATAAATCTAGAAGCGAGAACTGGCGCATGAGCCTTCTTGTCTCTTTCTGAATCCGTACTCTGAAGCTTATTTTCAGGCTGCATCTAGGTCTTTCCTTTCGGGTCTGCAAAGGTCGGGGCGTCAGTTGCTCTCAGTATCCTGCTTTGCTGATTTCCAGAGACACTACTTCCTTGAGGGTGAAACCACTCGGTTCTCCCGCGGGACACAAAGTGCGGGAGCTTTCTCTTGGGCCACTCCTCCCGGATTTTGCATCAGGCGCCTCAGTTGCGCGCTGGGCACCCACGCGCTAGTCGTGTTAACTCCCGGTCCCTTCTCGGCGGAGATGAAAGTCGACATCGTAGAGCTGGAGGCCAACAGAACTGGTCTCGCCGACGGCGTACCGCAGCCGGTCGCTCGCCTCGTGGGCAATGATGAGCCCCTCGACAGTGTCCTCGCCGTCGGCTAGCTCGCGGCGCACGGCGCCCATGTAGCGAAGCACCTGCCCTACCGCCCCGTCACTGCCCTGGCCGCGCTTAAGTTCAATCACGAGCCAGCGGTCCTCCTCCCGGTGCTCGGCCAAGAGGTCGATGTAGCCGACCTTCACCGGGTACTCGAATCCGGCCTCCGGCTCTCCCTCCTCCGCGTAGAGACTCCACTCGCCGGCAAGCTCGGTTTTGCCCCAGTTGTCGCGCAGGAACTCCTGCAGGTACTGCTCGAGCCCAAACCGAGCCGCGGCCTCTCCGCCAGAGACCTCATCGTTGATTTCTTCTCCCTCCTCGCCGGATTCGCCGTCGAACTCGAGGTTGGGCGAGGGTCCCTCTTTCTCGTCGACCACGCCCCACAGGGCATCGAGGGTCCACAGGTCTGTGCCTACCGCATCAGCGAGGCGGAGAAGCACCTCATTGATGCGGGCATAGCGCTCCCCGAAGGTCGCCCCGCGCTCGAACTGAGGCCAGACGCCTAGCGCCTTCAGCCCATGCGCCGACGTCGAGTTCCAGACGCCGCAGTCCTCGGGCCGGGCCACCTGCAGGATTGCGGTGGCGGTTGCTTTGCCCATTCCCTTCACGTGCCGGACGGCCGCCGTCGCCCGCTCGGCAAGCGGCTCCGACGGGTCAACGAGGCAGGCTAGGCCCTCCCTGAGTTCCTCCATGTCGCTGGTGAGCGACGGAATAGAGCGGTCTAGGCCCGACCAGTGCTTGTTGTTTCGGAAGTGCAGGAAGGAGGTGAACTCGTGCTCCTCGATCTTGCGGACCTGCTCTGGGGTAAAGAGCGGCCCGAATCGCTCGATCACCTCACTTCGGGAAGCGATGATCTCCTCAACCTGGACCGGCTTCGGGCCGGTGAGGGCGTCATAAATCCGTTCGGTCGCGCGCTCGAAGGCTTCGCTCATGTTGGTTTTGTTTTTAACAATTGTTCCAAACAGTGCTCTCAGAAGGTAATGAGAAGAGCCGTGCATGAACAAATGCTTCATCGCCGATTCAGGCATGGCGGTAGTCCCAAACGGTGGGAACCACAGGAAGCAGTTTGTGGAGGGAAGAACGGGCTTATGCAGGGAAGAGCCCGTAGACCTTCGCCCTGGGGCGAAGACGTGGTCACCCTCTCCGCCCATCACAATATCAAGGGACTGGAATTTGAGAACATGATCTGAATGAACGTGCACGACAGGAGCTTCTCATCCTGCCTCACCCGCGATCTAGACAGTCGCCGAGAGATGTCGTCTCTTGCATGTGGACGTGACACGCACCAAGCGTCATCTCGTGCTCACTCATCCGCTCTAAGAGCGCCAGGGGCTGGATCGTGTAACTTAGCGGCAAACGGCGGCGCACAGTCAGGCTCTTTTGCCTCATCCGAACGGTGTGTGTTGGGCCACGGCGTTGCTCACAGCAGTGGGGATGTCTTCCGGTTGGTTCACCCCTTGGTGAAGGCGAGCAGACTCGTAGTCGGGTGGGTTGTCCTTGCCAATGCTGATGCACTTGCACACCACCGCACACGACATCGCGACACGTCACCAGAAGAAAAGGCAAGGAGCTGCCCTCTACCTGGCTGCCTCGATGTCTTGCGGAATGAGCCAGGAAGATACAAGAGAGAGCGCTCATCCAGCGGCTGGGATGGGTGAGATGACATCATCGTGCCGTGCAGAATCACGCGTATCGCATCCCTCATCCCGAAATCCCCGAGGACATCTTCGGCCGCCTCTTCCCCTCTCTTCTTGGTCTTTACTCCTCCTTCGGCATGCGTCACATGCGTCGGCTTAACCCCCCATCTGCTGCTCTGAACCTGCGCGCCATGCGTCTCCCCCTTTGCTTCAACTCTGTACCAGAAACCGCCCACCACGAAAAATCCACCGTTCATTCTCAAATGCTACCACTCCAGCTGAGGCCGTTGTGGTCGCCCGTTCCACATCTGATATTCGGGAGCAGCAAACTTCTGGTCGGCAACTGCAAAATTTAATCGCCACCCATGTTTAGCGACGACGCCTCCAAACAGCTCCGCTTGTGTCTCTCAATGCCGTTTGCCCTCGGCCTATGTATTTCCCGTGCACTGATCCAGTCCGTATGGAGCGCCTCAAGACCTCTCATCTGCGCTGCTGTCGGCGTCTCCAGCGATCTCAACCGCGCAGAGAATCAGCCCCCGTCGGGCTCGACTGACTTTGATTCGACGGTCAACCGCGCCACCTGCATCGTAGACTTCGCAAGCGACGGCGCGATCCGAGTTGGACCTACTGCGCAGCTCGCTCGTGCCAGGGCGACTGCCTTCTTCTTTCTCCTGCTCACCGGCCTAGCGGCCGAGCCGCTCCAGGCTCAGTCTCGCGCGGGCTACAGCCCCCGGTACCGCACGGCCCTTGACTACCGAACCTTCGAGACCGAACGCTTCAGTTTCCACTTCCCGGCCGGCACGGACACGACCACGGCTCTCTTCCGGAGCGAACTGGCGGCGACCTTCGACGGGGCGCGCTCAACCGTAGGCACCGACACGGAGGACTTCCAGCTGCCGGTCGTCGTCGATCCGCGCGGCCAGTCCAACGGTGTTGCAGTGCCGGTCGGCTTCCGCACGAACTTGTCTCCCGCACACCCGACAAGCAACTTTGCGGCGAAGTTTGACACGTGGCCGCAGGCCCTAGCGCCCCACGAGCTCGTGCACGCGATGCAATACGAGATCGACTCGGGCGTGGGGGTGGGCGGCCTCGTAGGTCTTTTCTCGCCGGACTTTTCTCGCCTCATCAACGCGGCCCAGCCGCGGGGATGGCTAGAGGGCGCCGCCGTCTACCGGGAGAGCCAGCTCACCCCCGGTGCGGGGCGCCTAAACGCGCCGTTGGCAACCATGAAGTACCGCGCCGCCACCGGCTCAGACGATCCCTGGAGCCTGGGAGAGATCATGTACAGCAGCCGGTTCGAGCGGCCGGCCCTGCGCCACTACTTCGGGGGCGGGCAACTGGTCAAATACCTCGCCGAGCAGGAGGGCGGGACGAGCTTCATCCCCCGCACGAACCGGTGGTTTCACCGGCTTCCATTTCTCGGTTTCGGGGCGGCACTGTGGATGGGCACCGGCTCGCTGCCCCACCAGATCAGCGATTCGTTCCTGTCGGCCGAGCGCCGCGAGGAGCAGGGGCGACTCGACTCGCTTCGGCGCTCGGCCGACGGAGGTATTACCGACCCGACGATTGTGGCCGGCACCGACGGGCTCCACGTGCGGCGCCCACAGTGGCTGAGCGACTCGACCCTCGTGGCCTATGCCTCCGGCTACAGCACCCGGCCGGGCTTCTACCGCATCGGTGCTAGGTCGGGCAGCTTTAGTTCGATCCGGCACGGAGACATCACGGCGGGACACGCCTACAGTCTCGCGCCGGATACGACGGCTCTCTTCTTCTCGCGTCCCCACGCCGCTCCTTTCATCGACCAGAAGACAACCCAACGGGCGCATCGGCTGAATCTCTCATCGGTGGAGGTGACCTCCGTGTCGGGCGCGAAAGGGGTGTTTGCCCCGGCGAAAGCGCCGGGCGGACCAGTCTACGCGGCCCAGCGAGACGGGTCGTTCAGCACGCTGGTGGCACTTGGCGAGGAGAGCGCAAGTGCGGTCGCGCCTACCGAAGGCCTGCGCTACAAGCAGATCGCCCCATCGCCCGGAGGAGGGCCCGTGGCCGTGCTGGGCAATGAGGGCGGCCGCCAGGGCATCTACCGCCTGTCTGGCGGGACTGCGCCGGGCGCCGGCGGGGCGCTTCGTCCCTGGCTCCGACTGAAGAACGGCACGATCTACGACCTGAGTTGGGGGCCCAGCGGCCGGTACCTGCTGTTTGCGGCCGACCCGTCGGGCATCGCGAACGCATATGCGCTCGACACCGAGCAGAGCCGCGTCCTGCGCCTGACGACGGTCCGGTACGGGGCGCTGGAGCCGTCGCTCTCCCCAGACAGGGAGACGCTTGCCTTTTCGAGATACACGCACGAGCGATTTGAGCTCGCCACGATTCCGTTCCGTCCCGACTCGGCTGAGGTGGTCGGAGGCGTGGAGCGAGACTGGCCCGTGCCCGGCGGCCTGCTGGCCGGATCGGATACCGCCCGTGCCCGAGCCACGGGCACAGTCGCCAGCGCCTCTGGGTCGGCCCCCAGACCAGGGATGAGGGCGAGCCGCGCGCAGGGCAGTGCGCCCGCAGTCTCGCCCGACTCCGGCTCAGTCTCCGCCCAGGCCCGCACCCTGTCCGGGCAGTCCCAGTCGTATGAGACCTGGGGGCACCTCGCGCCCCGGACCGTGCACCCCGTCCTTTCAGGTGACGTGCTGTCGGCGTCGGATCCGGGGGAGGACCTGGGCATAGGCGCCGGCCTGCGCGTTCTTGGCGCAGACCCCCTCCAGACGTGGACCTACGCTTTGAGGAGCTTCTACCAGGCAGATCGCCTCTGGGGCAGCGCCTCCCTGTCGACCGGCTTGCTGCCCGGCACCCCGTTGCTCAAGGTGTTCAACGAGCCCCTGGAGCGGGCGACCGAAGGCCCCAGCGGGAGTAGTCGCGTGGAGGCGATCGAGGAGCGGGGCGTGGGCCTTGAGATCAAGCAGCGCGTCGTGCTGGCGAACAACGTTTACTCGACCAGCCTGACGGGCAGGCTGGAGACCGAACTGCGCCAGACCCGGCCCATCTCCGCCTCCAGCGACCCAGAGGGCGGCTTCACCGAGCGCCTCACCCTTGAGCCGACGCTGGCCCTCCGGTACCACACCCAACAGAACATTCGCGACCTCGTCCCGAACACCGGCTTCGTGTCCACGACGGAGGCCGAAGCGGACCTGGCGACCCCCGAGGATGCGAGGCTGAGCCGTGCACTTCGCAACCAGACCGACCTCTACTGGCCGCTTCTGTCGAGCGTCAATGGGGGCCTCCGGACCAGCGCGGCACTGCTCACGCAAAACGAAGAGTCTCTGTTCGATCCGGACGGCTTCGTGCCCCGGGGATACCAGGGCACCAGCCGAGCCCTGCCTGGGGCAGGCACGCACCTCCGGTTCGACCTCAAGTACACCCAGCCGCTCTGGTTCATGGACACCGGGTCGGTCATGCTTCCTGCGGTACTCGACGTGGCATACGGCTTCGCCCTCGGTCAGGCGCAGTACCGGGCGAGCGGCGGCCCTGCCGACCTCACGCTCAGCGACCGGCGGGCCTCTGTGGGAGGCGGGCTGGGCGTATCACTCCGCCTGCTCGGCCAAAGTCAACTGACGGTCAACCTGGAAGTGGGCCTCGCCTACGCCATCGACCCCGCTTCCGGCCAGGACCGATGGAGAACATACGGAGGGACCACAGGGCTCTGACACACGGGTGCTCTGACACGCCCACCCAGCGTTCTTGCGGGTAAGCCAGGCGCAGTGGCGCTCGCGGCCAGTGCCTCCGTGGAAGGTGCGAGAGCCCTCTGGCGTGAGAATCCCGGCGGGAGGCCTCCTGAGCTGCAAAGACGGTCTTGGTTTCCCGCATCCCACTCCGACCGCGGGCCATTTGTCTGTGCCACGTCACATGCACACCCCGCAAGACTACAAAATCAACGGCTTCCGACAACGCAACCAAAGAGGACATGGCTACGACGGAAGGACGCGGAATGGGAAAAAACGGGACTGAAGGAGAAGTCCTGCAAAAGGAAGTCTCGCAGAGGGAAGTCACACGAGGGGGGCCAAGGAAGGCCCTTTTGCTGCCTGCGTTGCTTCTTGCCACCATCCTATCTGGCCAGGTCTTGTCGGGGTGCATCCCGGCCAGGGCTCCTGACGTGCCTGAGCGGGGCCCCTTCGACGGACGGACGGCGCTAAACGACTACGGAGAGGTTCCCGGCGGGTGGACGCTCCGGCCCGTGTCGGAGACGGCCTCCAGCGAGGCCAGCGGCGAAAGTATCCGCTTTGAGAAGCTCCAGGACGGGCCGGTCGTGGTGAATAAATGGGCCACTTGGTGTCCCCCTTGCGTCGAAGAGATCGGAAGCCTCCAGTCCCTCCACGGACGGTCTCGAGAGGAGACGAGTGTCGTACTCGTGTCGGAGGAAGATGTGGAGACCGTTCGCCGGTTTGCCGAGAAGAGAGGCGTGTCGGTTCCGATGTACGTGACCGACGAGATGCCAGCGGCGCTGGAAGGAAAAACAATTCCTCGCACCCACGTAGTCAAGGCGGATCGCGAGGTCGTGTACTGCCACGTCGGAGCGGCAGACTGGAGCACCGACCGGGTCTATCGTTTCCTCGGTCGCCTCGGAGCGTCTCCAGTTGAAGACGCTTCCAGCACAGACTAGTCTCCACCGGGGCGCTAGTGCCGTAGGGCGGGAGCGATCAGCAACTGGGCATGTGTGGCGCTGCCACAGAGACGGGCGAGAATATATGCTCTGGACTTGCCCTGCCCCTCAGGGCTCTCGCCACCTGCCTCTCCCGCTGAACGCACACCCGTCCACCGAGCAAAATCAACCGCTCATTCGGCGCTTGGTCCGTTTGTTAGGGCTGGCTTCACCACCGCGCCCGTGCCCTGTACCTTCCGGCAAGCAAACTTCACGGCATTCCCTCTACACCTCGCCCAATGCTTTCCTCCCTCGATCGAAGCCGCAAGTCTCGGTCCTTTCTCTGGCTTCTCCTCGCCGTGCCGCTCATGTTTGTAGCGATGGGTCTGTGGTCCTTGCCCGCCGCGGCCTGGCTTGCCCCTGTGTTTCTGCTTCGCTTCGTGCGCGATCAGTCTACCTGGCGCGGATGCATGATTGCCGCGCTTCTCCTTGTCGTCGTCTCCTGCGCGGCGTGGCACGGGGCCACGGGTCGATTTCTCCAATTCCCCCTGCCTTACGTCGTCGGCGCGGCGCTCGGGCTTGTGGCCGTCCTTCCCTACTTGATCGACCGCCTGTTGGCTGCGCGTCTCTCCGGCCCCGCGGCGACGCTCGTCTTTCCCGCAGCTGCCGTGACGGTCGAGTTCGCGGCCTCGTTCGGGCCTTTTGGGACGTGGAGTAGCGCAGCGTACACCCAGAAGAATTTGGCCCTTCTGCAGGTGACATCCGTCACGGGCATCTGGGGCGTGACCTTTCTCCTTCACTGGACGGCTAGCGTCGCCAACGCGGTCTGGGAGGAGGGACTCATGTCACCAGAGATCCAGTGGACGGCTGGCCTGTGGGCCGGCCTCTTGGCCGCCATGTTCGTGTTTGGGGGCGCCCGCCTGGCGCAGGATGCCTCGTCCGATGCCATTCCCCTCGCCACGATTACAGGGACTCACGACGCATCCTCCTTCTGGGACGTCCGTCGGCAGGCGGAGAGCCGCGAGGCCGTTCGCGACTCGGCGCGTGCCGTTCAGCGGGACTACTTGCAGCGCGCCCGACGGGCCGCTCGGGCGGGCGCCACCCTTGTCTCGTGGCCCGAAGCCGCCGTTCCGGTCCCCCACGAGGACACAGCGGCCTTTCTGGATCGGGCGCGTCGCCTCGCGCGCAAGCAGGAGGTGTACCTCGCGATGGGCGTCAACGCGTTTCCCCGCCCAGACACAGACGATCAACTGGAGAATAAGGTTGTCTGGATCGGCCCCGGCGGGACAGTGCGCACAGAGGGACTCAAGACCCGCCTGGTCCCCGGCGAACCGGGACGCGCAGGAACAGGCACACTTCCGGACGTTTCGGCGCCAGCAGGGACATGGTCGAGCGTCGTGTGCTACGACCTCGATTTTCCTGCCCTCATCCGGCAGGCCGGTCGGCAGGACGTAGATCTCCTCGTCGCTCCATCCAACGACTGGGCGGCTATCGCCGAGCGGCACGCACACATGGCACGCATCCGTGCTATTGAGAATGGGACCTCGCTTCTTCGTCCCACCTCCAATGGTCTCACCCTCGCGACTGGCCCACTAGGCCGAACTCATGCCCGAGTCAATCACTTCACGTCTCCGGAGCACCTTCAGATGGCCCACCTTCCCAGAAGGGGGAAGTCGACCATCTACACCGCTCTCGGAGACTTTTTCGCATGGGGCTGCGGGCTGGGGCTCCTCGTGTTGACCGGGAGTGCATGCTTTCGCCTGAGGCTTCCCCTCCGGGAAGCGGCTGCGTACTCAGCGTTCTCTTGACCTCTACACATCATCGGCGGCGCTCGCTCTCGGTCCTGCAGACGGGAACGGCTCCCCAGAACACCACACCGGGCACTTCAGGAGAAATTTTGTCTGGGCCGAGCTACCCCTTGCCTGCTTTCGACCGACCGCTGCTACAACTGAGGTTCATGCTCATGCCCACTTCGATCCGCAACGCATTTCCGGGCCCGAGAAGGCTCATCCGTCAGGCGGGATTGATCCTTGGGGTAAGTGTCCTCGTCGGCACGTTCCTCTTTCACGTCTTCACGGGCCTGGACCGCTTTCTGGACCAGTGGCCTCGATTTCTCTGGAACGTGTACTACACGGTCATCCATGCCACGATCATGTTTACCAGCGTGAAGGCGGCCGTAAACGTTTTGAGGACCGCCGTGCCGCTCCAGTCGCGGCGGGCCGTGGCGCTTCACGTGGGCGTCCTATCGGTCACGACAGTCGTGGCGTTCGGGATTGCAACAGGCTTCTGTAGAGCATTTCACCCTGGCTTTAACCTCGCGTGGGAGGTGCTGTTCACCTCGGCAACCGTGGCCTTCGGGGCCACGCTCATCTGGAGCGCGTTCGTGTACATGAGCGCGTTCTACCAGCAGCTCCGGGAGGCAGAGGCGGCCCGGTACGAGGCGCGCCTGTCCGCACTCCGCGCGCAAATCAACCCGCACTTTCTGTTCAACGCCTTCAACTCGATTGCGGCCCTGGTCCGTACCCGCCCCGGCGAGGCCGAGACGGTCGTCGAGGACCTCTCCGATCTTTTCCGGTATGCCCTGCAGGCATCGAAAGAAAACGCCGCGGTGACGCTCGGGGATGAGTTGGAGGCCGCCCGTCGCTACCTGAGCGTCGAGAAGGCCCGGCACCGCGACCGCCTGACCGTGGAGATTGACGTGCCGGAGCAGCTCCGGCCTGTGCCCATTCCCAGCATGATCCTCCAGCCCCTCGTCGAGAACGCCGTAAAGCACGGCGTCGGCGAAACGCAGGGCGACTGCACGGTCTCGGTAACCGCCGAGTGGGCCGATGGGACGCTCCTACTCCGGATTCTCGACACAGGCCCAGGCTTCGGTACGACCCACCTCGACGAGGTGCTGGGGGAAGGATCGGGCCTCGCGAACGTTCAGGAGCGACTGGAACTGTTCTTCGGAGAGACAATGCAGATGAGGCTGCTTCCACAGGGGGTGGAACTCCAACTTCCCGTCCGGGAAGCGACGGAAGTACGCCCCGAGCCCGCGGTTGACAAGCCTGCAGTCGAGATGACCGGAGCGGAGTAGACAAGTTCGTCCCCGCCGCCTCCTACCTCCCCCAAGCGAACCCTGAGAGCGATGCCCGTGCGTTGCCTCCTCGTCGATGACGAGCCGTTGGCCCGTGAGCGCCTCCGTGCCCTGCTCGGTAAGGCCGACGTAGAGGCCCAAATCGTAGCGGAGGCCGACGGCGGAGAAGAAGCGGCCTCTCTGATTCACGAGCACAGGCTCGATGCTGTATTTTTGGACGTGCAGATGCCTGTACTCGATGGCTTTGACGTGGTGGACCTCCTGCCCGGAGAGGGGCCAGATCGTCCTCACATCGTGTTCGTCACTGCTCACAACGAGCATGCCACGGAGGCCTTCAAAGTGCAGGCGCTCGACTATCTGACGAAGCCGGTGCGGCTCGAACGACTGAACCAAACGCTCCATCGGGTCCAAGAGTCTTCTCCGCAGAGCGACGGCAGAGAAGCTATCGCGGCCCGGAGCCCGGCCCGTGAGCCCCGACGCTCCACCGAGCCCAGGCCGTCGGAAGACAATTCCGTACGATCCAGCCCAGAGCCTGGCCGCAGTGCGCTGGGAGACCTCCTCTACAGGCGGATCCCGCAGGTCCTTGGGGGCTACCTAGGCGTGACGTGGACCCTCTTTGAACTTACGCAGTGGCTGGCTGAGCAGTATCCGGTCCCGCCCGACCTTGGGCGCATAGTTTTGTTTGGGCTCCTCCTTCTCTTGCCCTCAGTGCTTATGGTCGCCTACCGCCATGGGCGCCCCGGCCCTGACCAGTGGACTCGTGGAGAACAGGCCAGCCTCGCCGGGAATCTGGTCGTGGCGGTGCTCCTCCTGATCACTTTGTTCGGCGACGTGGGGCCTGGAATGTGACCTGACTCACATCGGCCCCAAAGTAAGCTCCACCCGTCTGCATCGACCGAGACACGATGAGCGACAGCACGGGTCTCCTCGTTCGTCTCGCCCTTTCCGAACCCGCTTCTGCCAATTACACCGATGCGCTGCCTACTCGTCGACGATGAGCCACTGGCCCGCGAGCGTCTCCAGTCCCTGCTCAAGGAAGCCGACCACAACGCCGACGTTGTGGCTGAAGCCGAGGGGGGCAAGGAGGCCGTCTCGCTGATCCATGACCGCGAGCCGGACGTAGTCTTTCTGGACGTGCAGATGCCGGTTCTCGACGGCTTCGACGTAGTGGACTTGCTTCCAGCAGAGGGCTCCGACCGGCCCCACATTGTATTCGTGACCGCCTACGACGAATACGCTTTGCAGGCGTTCGAGGTGCATGCGCTTGACTATGTGACCAAGCCGGTGCGGCTCGACCGCCTTAACAAAACTCTCGATCGCGTACAGCAGGCATTAGAAGACGAGAGCACCGAGGACCGGGAGAATCTCGACGACCTCCGGGACTCTCGGCAGGATCAAGCGCTGAAGCGGCTTACGGTTCACGTCGGTCGCCGTCTCCGCGTGGTACCCCTCGGCGAGGTGCGCTGGATCGAAGCCGACGACGGGTTCGTGTTCGCGCACACGACTGAGGGCCGTTACCGGACCGACTTTGCCCTTAAAGAACTTGAGGAGCGGCTTCCGTCGGACCGCTTCGTGCGCACGCACCGCTCCACCATGGTCAATCTGGATGCGGTGTACGAGTTCGTTCCCGAACCAGCGGGAACGGGCCTTCTTCACCTAGAGGACGGGACGGAGGTAAAGGTGGCACGGCGGCGGACATCGGGGGTTAAGAACGTGCTGGGGGGGTAGGGAGACGGTCAGATGCTGGAAGATTGAGAGGTGGAAGAACTGGCAACCCGGGAATCGATGAAAGGTATGCTCTTGCCCCCTTCCCTCTCTTCGACCATCACTTGTGATGTACCACGTCCCTGTGCCATGTGATGTTATGGGTCGTGGGGAATGCTCCGGTGGTGCAGACCCCGGATAGGCCAATCGGATTGAGCATGTTGGCGGTGGCGGGATGTCAGGCTCTCTACCAAAACTCGCGCTCGTCGGAGTGCCTGGAAACACAGCCCGGTTCTTCTGGCTCCTGTATTTATAGGGATCTTCTACCTTCTGATTGAGGCCCGCGTTGGAGAGCAGGAGAGACATCGGCACGGCAGGCCCCCCCATTCCTTGAGCCTGTTTCATTTTTCAGTCGGGCCGATTTTAGAGCTAGAAGCTTCCAAAGCGGAGCGAGATCTGGCCGTAGGGGGCGCTGAGATCGCCATTCGATACGTCTGCCTTGTCCAGGTTAGCCCCCGAGACGAGCCGGTATCCTCCACTCAGCCCGATTCGAAAGAAGCTGGTCACGTTGAGCTCGGCGCGCGCTCCCAGCTCCGTGGCAAACACGGCCGACCGCTCGAAGCTGTCGTCCGACACCGATGCGCCAGCGGTAAAGCCTCCGCCATCAACGAGCTCCACGTTTCCTCCGCCGACGACGAGTTCAGCGCCGTAGTGCAACAGATTGGAGGGAGCACCGATGTATTCCAAGAGCAGCCCCGCGTACCCCAGCTGAACCTGTGCCGACTCGGGGTCGCCTGAAGAGCGGTTCTGCAAATCGACGTCCGGGCGTGGCGCGATGCCGCGCAGGGCGCCCCCAACTGCGAAGCGACGGTTGAGCACCCAGCCGCCCTGCCCGCCCACCATGGCGGCCGTTTCGCCGTTCAGGGTCGTCAGGGCGACCGTCGGGGCGCCGTAGCCGCCGCTGGACTGGACGCCTCCGAAGAGCGTTTCGTCTTGGGGATCTCCGCGTTCCTGGGCGAGAGAGGGAGCCGCCCCGAATGTCGAAGCGACGACGACCGACAGAAAAAGAGAAGGAAGCAACTGAGACCAAAAGGAGGGGAAAGAAGAAGCGCGCGTCATCCGATAGGTAGAGGGGTTTTCTGTGCAGAACATTCGCCCACGTGACGGCTCGCTGCCGGCCGCTTGTTACAGGCTCAGTCCCGGTTCGCGGAGACACAACGCAATTTCACAAAGGGAAATGGCCCGTTGGGCGAAGGTGGATCGTCAAGCGAAAACAGTCTATTCGTACTCGCGATGATCGAGGTTCAATTTTCGGCATCACGACCCGGAAACGTGATCCCACGTGGTTTTACGACGGGCCTGAATCTACGCCAATCTACGAGCCGGGTGCTCTCTCAGCTGCGACACAAAGTCCATTCTGATGGACGTAGCCCGTGGTACCGTAGACTTCGAGTACTAAGCAGTAAGCAGCGGATGGGGCTTCTGCGTTCGGTAAAGTCCTGCACAGTCGCACTGCAGAATAGGAGTTCGGGATTCCAGGGCCTTGCAGAAAGGCCACGTGGCAAGCAGGCACTAAGAACAAGGCGATGTGCTCAGCGGAGGACTCGGGACGGGATTAACAGCTTCGAACGTTCTTCCTCCATCTCGGCGGCGAACAAGACGTAGGTCATGATCAGTGACTAAGCCTCCCGGAAATCGCCCCCAGATGCGTGCGCATCATCAGAAAAACGATCAGGGCAGCTGTAGTCAGAACTGCCATCAGAGGCGCGCTCACCGAGTAGTTGATCGTGACCGTCCCCGCCACGAGTACGCCCGCAGGACCTTGGGCGACTGCGATCGGGGTAAGGAAAGCGGACATACGAGACGGCCCCATCTCGGGCATAGCCGACGATCGCACGCCGGCCCGCTCGGCGCCGCAGTCTCCTCCCCAAAGTTGTCACAGGTCACTCCAGTGCGGGTCTCCTGTCAATTGAGCCTGCGAAGGCCATAATGCCAGTCGCTTATGTCCTCTCGGCTGAAGCGCCAGCCGTACTGGAAGTGTCGGCAGTTTGCGCAGACATCCAGGCCACCATCTGGCATAGTGGCCATCCGGCACAGTGGCACGGGAAGCAGTTCTCTGAAAGTAAGCCACCAAGTGGCCCAACACAGGTGGGGTCTACGTAGGGGGGCCTGACCGTTGTCTGGCTTCCAGTGTCTGGCTTCCAGCCGGTTTCCAGTAGCCGGATGGAGGGCAGAATCTAATCGCGCCCTTGCAGGAGCTTCGGCCGCTTCTAGACCTAGGAGCTCATGAAGACTGCTGAAGCATATCAACTGCCTCCTCTACCTGAGGGCGAATGGCCTCTTTCTCTGCTCCCAACGTCTCGGAGACGCCCTCGATAAACGGCTCTTTGTGGCGGGTCAGAAGCTTCAAGTCGCCTCCCTTCAGAATCCGATCCCGTATCGTCTCGTCGCCATAGACCTCGTTTGCGCACCGGGCACCGTAGTCATGCGCACGGCTCGCCTCTGACCTTGTCTTGAAGTCTCGGTACCGCTGGACCTGGTCGTCGCGCAGTTCAACTTCCCTCGGTGGCAGTCCCCCGTACTTCTTGATGATACCCCTCCGCACCGCTTCACCGAGCCGGAGCCGTCCTTCTTTCCAGAAGGAACTGCCCAGGGTTGCTGTGTCGACTTCCTCTCCCTCGACGTAGATGGTAGCCTTGCGGGGACGGGCGGAATCTACCTCTAGCTCTATGTTCGGCTCCAGAGCCGAGACTTCAATCGTGAGAGACTCCATTCGTCAAGCGTAGGCTTTGATTGAAAGCTACCAACGGTGGCTCCAGTCCGCCCAGATAATCCAATGCCACCAACCCGAAGCGGGTTTGCTTCTTCTTCAGCATTAGTCTCAGTCGGCTTTTGGGTTTTCTTGTAGCCCTGAGTTACACCAGGTTTGACCTGCGGAAGCCTCGCAACGGGGAAGTTCGTCGTCAAGGGAAATGGATCAGGGCACGACAGGACTTGAGCACTTCATCGCAAATCGTCTCTCGGGCTGCTGTGCCGCCCCGAATCTGTACGGGGCGCTGCCTTCTGAGACTCCGACCTGCTGGTCGTAGGGAAGCACGCGGTGACGTGTCGGGACTCATCGTCACGCTGTGTCCCCTGCCTTCTCTCTACGGCCGCGGCATCCGGCGTTCTCAGGCTCTCGCCGAATCCCTAGAAGCGTAGCCGACCCTGAAGAGCTGACCGTTTCAGGGAAGTAGCTGTCTCGGAGAAACGCAGTGTCGTTGAGACTGATGCTCTGTGCTGTGCGTCTTTCGTGGTGAGCACCCCGTGGCGGAATCCCTTGTGACGGAATTCCTGCCACGATGCTCCCACGTCAGGGCTTCTACTGCAGGGCGCCGCGGCGGGCGTCAGGGAAACTCTTTTCTCACGGCCAACGTCCGTCGGTGAAATGCAGCGTCGACAGAATGTGTCGGGGGCGCGCAGAGGCGCACATACACAGAGAGACTCATGCGCACCCAGTCATGTCCAGAACGTGCAGGCCACACCACACTTGAGTCCGATGATCTTCGGCCATGCTGCGCGGTCAATCTCCGTTTTCGATCACAAGCTTGGCAGATTGGCCTGTTTCTCGAGCAAGGAAGCTTTTTGCAGTGTCCTGCGAAGACGACAGGTCCATTCCCCCTCGTTCTATGCGGCCGATCCGGCTTCCTGGGCCTGGGGATCCGCGAGTAGCTCAGTGTGCTCGACAGCACGCCCGTCGGTTTCTTCCGCGTCGTCCAGAAGGTGCTGCAGCTGCTCCACCACATCTTCTTCGTCAAGCTGCTCGGCGCAGATACGAGCGTGATCGTATCCTGCCAAAAAGTAATGCTCAACTCGACGGACGTTGGCGAGGATGCCTGCGTCGCGCGCCGGACTCTCCCCGCTTTCTTCCATGAAGGTGTCTCCTTCCGTAATCAGCCCCTCCATGCCGTGGCACTTTTCGCCGGTGGGGTCGACACCGAGAGATTCACACAGGTTCTCGAGCAATTCGATGTGGTCTCCAGCATGCTGGTGTCTCTCTCGCAGAAACTGCGATAGCTCCTCCGATACAGCCTGCCCGCCCCACTGCTCATATGCTGACTGCACCTGTGTCTCAGCGTTATAGAGATCACGGAGCTGGTTGATGAGCTGATCTTCGAATGACGTAACGGTCATAAGTATTACTTGACTACAGTAGGATGTATCGAAGTATACCGACGTACGCAACATGTAGGTGATACCGAAGATCCAGTGTATCTGTTATGAGACTGTTGAACCCTGTTTCTCATGTTGGAGATTTCCTTTGGGCGGTTTTTCTACTGAAGCGGAATTTCCCGAAGCAGAAGGACAGCTCTGGAAAGACTGAGTCCAGACGGGTTGGTCTTCGAGATAGTCCTAGATCAGAAATAAGAATCCAGATGCGCTGGCGATCAGCACCCGGCTCAGTGCTCCCGCGAGCGCCGGAAGCCCGATGGCCGATCCGGTCGCCAGCCAGCCGGTGCTTTGAGGCAGGCGCGGGTGCAGTATTTTTGCCAGACATTTCCTCGCTAGATGTATTTTCGCCAGGCCGTCTGCCTCCGGTAGATAGCTCACAGGCTCGTGGTGACCACCATGAACTGGGTTACCTCCCCCTTCAGAAAGCTGGCCAGCACCTCTCTCCATTCCCTATCAGAGAAAACCTCGGGGGAGAAGGAGCACGTCAACGGGTGTCCGCCCTCCGGGGCTGATTTTTCCTCTCGTCGACGGCCCAGACCTCCACTTCCCAAGTCGGGATTGTGTGGGCGTCTCGGCCCCTTCCATCAAAAACGGCGTTTGTGCCGCAAGCGACACATCCCTGGTTTCGGTGCACTGCACACCCGCTGCCCGGCCAGCGCGACCGTACCACGCGCATGCTGCCGTTCTTTCGCTCCGGCCTGAACCGGACCGAAAGCTAAATCAGGTGCATCGAGGTGGATCTTGTTCCCGATCCGCCGTTTCGGCAGTCAGGCTCCATCGCGTGCTCTCTCAGCGGCGCGCCGCATCTTGAATCTCGGAAAAGGGAACGGACTCGCCCGCACGCATCTTGGCGGCAAGATCACCGCCCACGATGGCGATGCGCATCTCCACCGGGATCTTCTGCGTGTAGATCGTCCGGTCGCGGCCGTAGTTAACACCGGTCATCACTCCAGCGACATTAATGCTATCCCGGCTCCACGCCGCCCGCACCTCGACCTGTCCGGACCGAGGGTTGGCTTCCCATTCGTGGACTCGGATGAACCCGGGCGTTTGTTTAGTGGCTTGGAGCTCGTAGTCTTCCAGCCGAAGGTCCGCCCCGACCGAATTGCGGATCGCACTCAGGTCAGTGGTGGATCCTTCGTAGTTGACCTCTCCACTCGTGTTCGCGTTGGGATAGTTGTTGACACTCGCGTCGCTCAGATCACTGTCGAACGGCACTAGGATGGACGAAAAGTTCTCGGCGATTCCGCTCTCGTAGACGGAGCCGTCCGTTGTCCCGTAGGCGCGGATCATAGCGGTAAACTCGCCCGGTTCGACGACGGCCTCGTGGAAATCAGACTGGTCCGTTATCGCCGTGTAGTAGCGACGGTCCGCCCCGCCAACCGCGTCCGCCGTGAAGAAGCTATCGCGGGACGGGGATGGCATCTGCTCGAGGAGATCGTACTCGACCTGAGCGAACGGGTCCGCCTCCCGAACCACGTTACTCACGCTCCGGGTGCCGTCAAATTCGAAGCGGATCGGGGCGTCTTGAAACCCGGCGCCCGGCACGCGGACGTAGACCTCGGCGTACTGCGAATCGGCGATGGTGACCGACGTGATCGTCGTGTCCAAGGTGGCTCCCCACTGGATCTTGAGGGTGTCGCCCTCTTGTGTGAGCGTATTGGTTCCGCGGTCGAACGTGGTCTCGTTGACGTGGTCGGTCAGATCGAGATTGATGATGCTGGGGTCGGTCCCGTCCGGTCCCTGCGGCCCCTGTTCTCCCTGGGGCCCCTCCAGGCCTTCGGGCCCGGCCGGGCCTTCGCAGGCGAGGAGACCGAGGCTCACCACGGCCCCGAGCAGAAGAAGCAGTGTTCGACGGAAAGTCGCAGAACGAGTCGGTGTAAAGACATGCATGAGTTCGGAAGCGCAGTTGTGGGAGGCGACGACACCGCCGGAATTGGCAGTTGACGAGATTCCCACAATTACCGTACCACATCCCGAAAGCTCGGGAATCGAGTAAAATATGGGCTACCGCCTCTCCACAGGCCGGACCATTCACGGCCCTTGTACGCCTCGTGGGAAGATGACTCACGCGCATTTCCTTTCCTGAAGGCTGCCCACGGCGACTCGGCCGGGTACCGGGCCACCGGCAGGCAACTTGCCCTGCCTATCTCTCAGGCAAAAAGCATCGTCCTGGCGAAAAGAGTCCCGCTGGCAAGAACAGTCCTTTCGATTGGAAAAGGCTACGGCCGTCTGGGGAGCAGGGCGCGCCAGACACAGGAAATGAGCCAGCCTGGACAGGGACGGCGCTCGGGGATGTCAGTGCCCTGCGGCGAAGGCTCAACCGGCGGATTCTTGAGCAAACCCAACGGCAAAAAATCTACTAGTCCCCTCTCCCCCGCCTTGAGATAGTGTTTGGAGGACAAGGTCTACTGGTCACCCGGCACATGATAGGCTGCGTGGCAGGCTGCCGTCCCGGAGACCTCCAGGCTCCTCAAACCCCGACACTATCCGAAACTCCGACTGTACCTCGGATTCAGCTACAGCCGGAGAAAGGGACCTGGGTGGCCCGTCGGCACCGGGAAAAAGAAATGACTCTGGCGGAAGAGATGCCCTACGGGAGAAGTGTTGTCTTCAGAAGAGGAGGTGGTTCCGACAGCCCCTGAGGGTCTCCTGTCGCTCCTCGTTTGTCAATCTTCTTCCCCATCGTCTCCGGTTTCGATCTCCGCGACGCCGTTCTCGAACTCAAGTTCGACGAGCTTTCCAGTGTCGTTCCAGTCGCTGTTCGCGAGGTTGTCCACCGTCTCGTCATCGTTTTCAAACCAACGGGCCGGATCGAGCTCCACGGTCAAGGAGCGCGCCGGACCGTCGGCGGTAACCCTAAGCGGGGGACTTAAGGCCCGTTCCACCTCAATCTCAGCGTTGAAGAACACCTTGAAGCGCGTCGAGCTGCCGCCCGTCGAGCTATCCCCTGGAGTGAAGGTGCCAGTCGCGACCATGCTTGCGCCGGGCGGCCACTCGGGGTAGGCCTTCCGCAGTGTATCGAGGACCCTGCGGAGCTGGCGTTGCTCATCTTCCTCATCGTCATCGTCGGAGCCGAAGTCCTCCACCTCAAACTCGAACGTCGAGTAGGTTTCCGCCTCGATGTCGTCATCACCGGCAATCGCTACCTCTCCCGTTCCGAGCGGCAGGTCGAGAGCCGAGGGCCCCGCCTCATACTCCTCCTCTTCGTCGTCTTCTTCCTCATCATCATCTTCCCCGTCCTCATCTTCCCCGTCGTCGTCCTCGTCACCATCATTTTCCTCGCCGCCGCCCTCCTCCTCGTCCTCAAGTTCGATGCCGGAGACCACGAGGCGGATGTCGTCGAGAGCAAGCGTCCCGTTCGATCCCTCGATTGTCAACGGTTCGTCCGCCTTCGCCGTAGCAGACGCGGAGGCGTTGGCTTCTCCCGCGGCGTCATTTTCTGCCAGGGACGTGAAGCCAACCCGGAGTACGTTTGAGCCAGAGTTCTCCCCGATCACGTCGCACCCGACGAGCGTCAGCGTGGCAGCGAGAAATATGGTAGCGAAAAGGGCTATGGCCCGAAAAAGAGCGCGGGGGTGAGGACGTGGCATGGTGGCTCGGTTAGGATAGAGGGGCTATGCTGGTTGTGGTGCACCGGTAGCACAGAGCTAGGCCCCTAATTGTTGGGATGAGTTGAAGAAAGACGGCCGCCTGTGCCGGACGTACCTAGAAAGTAGATTTCTGGAACGTAAATTTTGCGGAGCCATGCGGCAGATCTCGAGGATCATTGCACATGCGAAGGCACACCATTCGCGGGAGCCATGAAAGCCGGGTAGTTCCCTTCCGGTCTTGCCGGATCTGGCGTGTTAACCAGGAGGAGAGTGGCCGAGGAGTGCTCTCATCCGGCTGTGCTGCCTGCACCGCCTGTCTCGGCCGGTCGGGTCAGCCCCCGCTCGTTCTAGACGACCCACACCGCCTTCCCGGCCTCGGAACTCAGCCTCAACCCGACTGCTCTGCTTCTTCAGACGCTCGGACGGGGTCATCCAGTAGTAATGTCGCTGGAGGCCTCGGAGGAAACACAACCTCCGGGAGCGTCCGGGCGCCGTCGAACAGTATGGAGTACAGGTGGACGAGAATACCGGTTATGAAGTCGACAGCGCCGTACCACAGTGCTTGCAGAAGGCTGCTTCGGCATCGTGCCCCCGGGGCGTCGCACGCCGAACAGCGGCGCGGGCGGTTCGGCTACAGATGGCTCCTGGGCTCGCGCGATCTCTGCTGTCACGATGCCAGTGGGTACGGTGACGACGCCACATCCCGTGATCACGATCAGTGAGCCGACCATTTGGCCAAGCACCGTCTGCGGCGAGATGTCACCATAGCCGACGGTCATCAGGGTAACGACGGTCCAGTAAATACTTCTGGGAGAGAATATTCCCTTACAGTCGGCCTGTCTCCGGTAGCTGGTCCTCTTTGATAAATAACTCACCTCTGGTGGCTGGCCTCTTTCACCCAAAACCGTAATACAACCGTTAACCACTTTTCCCCAAAATAGCCGTTTCTTCCGGATAAGATCATGCGAGTAGCCGTATCTGGAAAGCAGTTGGATAACGTTGAAATATGTGCGGGCATCTACAGCATAGCATCAGGAAGAACCGTTGCTAAAATTTCTTTCTGAACGAACCCTTCTCGAATAGATCTTTTCGCAAACATGGCTGAAACCTGGAAGACCCGGTGTCCGATCGGTGAAGACAGCCCCGACCGACGGCAGGCTTGGCGCCGCGGCTGGCAGTACCGCAAGGAGCAGGGCCCCGGCACCCCCAAGATGGAAACTGCGGCGGAGATGGCCGGGAAGCCTGGCCTTCTAGAAGCGTGGCTGCAGGGCTACGCCGCCGCGGATGGCCACTTCACCGGCCCGGAGCCCAGGACCCTGAGACTCTGACCCCCTCAAAGGCTTCGACTTAGGGAGCCTCAGGGCGAGGCCGCGTGGAGTCCCAATCGTTCCCCCGCCCTCAATGGCCCGGGCCCGAATCACACGGAGACGATCCAGAACGCAGAACCCGCCGACCGTATCGGTCTACTCTGCACGTGCCTCAGCGATGAGAGCAATGACATCTTCAAGGGACAACATCTCCTGAGGAACGGTGCATCCCTGACTCCTAGACTGTCGTGCAGCACCCGTCCTACGGGAAAGAAAACAGCTGCTATCTCTGCGCGTGCAGGGCTCTCCAGTCTGACCTCTCATACTCATCTCCCCCAGTGAGCCGATGCGAATGGACGATCGAAAGCAGTGGGCCTTCAACACCGGCGACGCAGTGAAATCGTCCCCAGCAGTGACCGGCGGGACCGTCTACGTCGGAAGTGGATCCCTCGAAAGTGATGGCCGCCTCCATGCCCTAAGCGCGGAAAGCGGGCAAGAACGGTGGGCTTTCGACGCCGGCGGGGCCGTGGAGTCTTCCCCAGCGGTAGCCAACGGGACCGTTTACGCCGGAAGCAACGACGGTTGCCTCTACGCCCGAACCGCAGAAACCGGTCGGGAGCAGTGGGTCTTCGAAACCGGTGCGGACGTGGAGTCGTCTCCAACCATCGTCGGCGAGACCGTCTACGTCGGAAGCTACGATGGATCCGTCTATGCCCTGAGCGCAGAAAGCGGGCAACAACAGTGGGCTTTCAGTACCGGCGGGGCCGTAAACTCCTCCCCGGCCGTAGCCGGTGAAACCGTTTATGCCGGAAGCAACGACGGCCACGTTTATGCCTTAGGTGCAGAGACCGGACGGAAGCAGTGGGCCTTCAACGCCGGCAGTGGTATATTCTCCTCCCCTGCGGTGGCCGGCGGGACCGTCTACGTCGGAAGTAACGACGGCCACATCCACGCCATCGATGCAAGGACTGGACGAGAGCAGTGGGCCTTCAGCACCGGCAATGGTGTGTTCTCCTCCCCCGCGGTGGCCAACGGGACCGTTTACGTCGGGAGCTACGACGAGCACGTTTACGCTTTGAGCGCAGAGGCCGGACAGGAGCAGTGGGCCTTCGACACCGACGATGCCGTGGAATCCTCCCCAGAAGTCGATGGTGGGATCGTCTACGTCGGAAGCTACGACGGGCATGTTTACGCCTTAGACGCAAAGACCGGACGGGAGCAGTGGGCCTTCGACACTGGTGCCTACGTGCGTTCCTCTCCGGCGGTGGCCAACGGGACCGTTTACGTCGGGAGCTACGACGGCTGCGTCTATGCTCTGAACGCATAGGACAACGGCCCCCATGAAGCTGTGCCCGTGTGAGTCGTCCTGGTCCGACTCCAAGCCCTTCGGTGCAGACGGGCCTGCGTTTGGCAGAGCCCATATGGTTTTTGAACGGCCCTACTCCTGCTTCAGACCCTTTTGGCTCATTCTCGATTGGAGGGCACCCCAGGTCGGAAACGAAAGCCCAGGGGTTGTCACGATCAAGGACTGCGTGAATGATCGGGGGCTCCTCGTCAGTAGGGAGATTGCCAGGCGGGAAAACTGACCGGTACGGGTCCGACTCTTCCACCTGCTGGGCGCCTCTCCGGGGCACGTCGCCAGAAGGACCTCCCAGTAGCCCTGGCTGGTGCGGGCTGGTTAGGCAGGGCGCTTCTGTGAAACAGGTCGCTTCGGCAAAGCAAGTCGGCGCGGTGAGCCCCTCTCAGCGGAGCGAGTACGCCTCATCGGAACGGGTCAAGGTGGGGCCGCAGTGCCTCCATCTCCTCATACATCCATTCGAAGTACCCGGGCTCCTCTTCCTGGAGACGCTCCAGCGGGGTGCCCTCGTGTTTGCCGAACGCCAGGACAATCTCCCCACCCGAGCGCTTGAGGCGCCCTTGCCTGTCTACGTCGCTCCCGGTCGCCCGCTGGGCCAGGGCGCGCACGTCTCGCTCCGGCTCGTAGGTCTGGAGCTGTCCCTTCAGCACCTTGCAGGTCGACCGGACGTCGGCCATCGCGGTGTGGGCCTCCTCCGGCCGGTCCCCAAAGTACTTCTGGAAGACGTCCCCAAGGCTCTTCCCGCGGAAGGTCTCCTCCAGGCGCATTACGTCAAGGTGGACTCGGTCGTCCGGGCCCGGGAGCGGGCCGAGGCCATGCCTTCTGAATTCGGCCTTGAGCAGCGGCAAGTCGTACTGCAAGGAGTTGTACCCTGCCAGGTGCGCGTCCTGTATAAGCGGCTGGAGGTCCTCCCCGAGCTCTTCGAACGGCGGGGCGGTTTCGACCATCTGGTTGGTGATGCCGGTCAGGTCGCTTACCTCTGCCGGAATGGGCACACCGGGGTTGACCAGTGTCTCGAAGGAGCCGCCCAGGGAGAGGGACCCACTGCTCTCGACGAGCCGGAGAACAGCGACCTGGATGATGCGGGCGGAGGCGGGATCGGCACTGGTCGCCTCCAGGTCCAGGACGGCCAGCGGGCGATCAGTCGAAAGCATGGGTGTCGCGGTGCGTGTTTCGTTTGAGCGTGCTTTTGGGCTTGTGTCATTCAGGGGCGCCCAGCCGACAGATTTCAGCCACGGCAGGTTTCGGCTGCAAAGCTACGAAGAGGTCTCAACCTTCCCTCACGCAGGGTGGAGTGGGCGCCCGGTGCTGCCGCAGGCCTGTCTCCCACCGCTAAGTCTTCCACTCCACAGGGCCCCAGGACGATATGTGATTCATGTTCAGGCTTGGCGGCTCGTCGCTTCAAGCGGTCTCAGATTTGGGCTTCATAACTGATGGGGGTCGGTGACAGAAATACAGCGCGCTGCTGGACTTTCCTTCGTGCCAGCGCGTCCGGTTTGTCATCCGACAAGTGCGCCCTCCCCGCAGCGAATCTCCTCCTGATGGAAGGCTCCTTGGTGGAAGTCGTTTGCGCGCAGCCTTGGCGGAATGAACCAGAGCGGTTCTCCTCTTCCACCATAGCGTCGGTACGAGCCCCTGAAGCAGAAAGACATCCGTCCTGTCGGACGGCGATGATGGATGCCCCCTCCTATCGATCGTCCCCAGGCCGTGCTCTTCACCCACCCCGCGCTGACTAGTCGCTCATCAACCTGTTCGCCGGCCTCGACCTGAGACGCACCGCGGAGTCGTCGCCGGAAAGGGTTGGTCCGTCCTTCCCCGTATTGTTCTTGTGCATCCATCAAACCACCCATGATCGAAAGATTCAGGAAGCGAGAACCATCCTCGGTTCGCACCCTACTCTACGTACCTTCTGCGACACCCTTCTTCGCACGCATCCCCCACGTATGTCTTTTCTCCAGAACTCTCGTGTGCTGATCACCGGTGCAAATCGAGGCATCGGGCTCGAGTGGACCCGGCAGTTGGCCGGCCCCGCCGGCCGTCTCTTTGCCACGTGCCGCCGGCCCGACGAGGCCGATCAGCTGCAAGAGATCGCCGACTCTCACCCGGATACAGTAGACATTCTTCCCCTCGACGTTGCCGAGCCCGACGCAATTCAGGCCACGGCCGAGCAGGTGAACGGCCAGGTCGACGCCCTGGATCTTCTCGTCAACAACGCCGGCATCAACGGAGGCGGGAAGCAGGACCGGTTCGAAGGCATCGATCAAAAAACGATGACGGATGTCTTTCAGGTGAACGCCGCGGGGCCGCACCTGATGACGAAGGCATTTGCCGACCTGCTCCGGGCCGGCACCGCGGAGCAAGGCGCCACAGATGGACACGCGGCGGTGGTGAACATTACCTCCCAGCTCGGCTCCATCGCCAACGCGCAGAGCGACACCTGGCACAGCTACCGCGCTAGCAAGGCCGCGCTCAACATGTGTGTTCGCCTGCAGGCCGCTGCTCTGCGAGACGACGGGGTTGTTGCCGTGGCACTGCATCCGGGCTGGGTCCAGACCGACATGGGCGGGTCTGAAGCGCGGCTCTCCCCTGAGGAATCGGTCGAGGGGATGATGGAGGTTACCAGAAACCTGTCGCTCGACGACACCGGCCGTTTTCTCAACCACGATGGGGACGAACTTCCGTGGTAGTCGGTCCACCTTGGTTGGCTACCCTCCCTCTGCTGCCCAGCTCATTTCAGTGAAGGTCGGTGGGCTGTGGCCCAGAAGTGCTGGAAGGCCGTGATGCATCAGGGATACCAGCGTGCTGTGTGCATGGTGAGATGCCATGCGTCGTGTCTTCTTCACCTCTGGGCTTGCAGATGGACCAGTCTTGCAGGCGGATTCGTCCGATAGGAATTGCTACTCTGTTTACCGAAAGCCAAGTCGCCCGGAATCGTGATGCAACTGCACACCACCCCATCTCCGAAAAGATACGGCGAGTTCGGTCGAGACATCTCTAACCATACTCAAATCGCTCGTCGTTCAGTTCGTGGTGACGACATCGGGCCGTAGGAAGCAATCAGAACAGCCCCACTTGTGACCCAGTTGCCACATGTAGTCTTCTCGTCAGACCGCGTCTAGTAGTACGCATCGCAGAATAGACGTGACATGGAGATCAAAAAACAAACATGCCCCGAGTGCGGGACAACCAACCTCGTGACCCAGTGTGGAAGCTGTGGACGACCGTTTGTGCTGTCGGAGGCCCACCTCGAAGGAAACTCTCGGCAGTTCGGGGACGCCCCGCTGGAGGAGGCGCCCGATAATTTCTCCCTGCAGCACTGCGATTACTGCAGGCTGAGAGAAGAAAGTGGGATGATCGAAGCGATGAGTGCGGGTCGTCGGCAGCGAACCTGTCCCGTTTGTCACACTGAGCGTCTCTCGGGAGGGCAATCGTGAAACTGCCCGGCATTTGCGGCAGCCGTCGACCTTCGGCTAGCGCAGCCTGGCCCATCACACAACCGCACAGAAGCACTACTCGTACTGGCGGTAAATCAGGTCCCGCATGCCCTCGGGGTCTTCCAGGTCGCGCATCGTGAGCTCGATGCCAGACTGGCCTGCACTGGACAGCCGGAGCGTCCCACAGCCCATCAACCGGTGGATCGGGCCCTGGTCGATCTGTACATTCCTGATGTTACGGTGGGCAAGCTCGGTCGTGAGGTTGCTAACGATCCCAGAGCGCTTTCGGACTCGGGACCGGGTGATGACGAGCTCTCTGCTTCGTGCTCGAAGCCACATCCAAAGAAGGGGGAACGGGCCGCAGAGTCCCGCCATCAGCGCTGCGGCCCACCCGGTTTCAACGAGCGCTCCGCCCAACACGAACGGGGCGACCGTTGCCGACAGCAGTCCGAACAGCGTCACGCTGAATGGATGTGCCTTCCACAACCTCGGCTCTGCTCGGAAAATGACATCTTCGGGCATGGCTTGCTTTCATTTCTCAATTGACTCCGACTAGATAGAGACGCCTCACGTGCGACCGCAGGGTTTTTGCGATCCTTCTTTCCGAGGCTCGGCTTCAGAGACTCAGGGCCGGTTTAGTGCTATGTGCCTCGGTTCTTTCCCTCACCCCCTCCTTGAAGGCTGACTGGCTGGCCCTGGATCCTTGACGCGGCCACCGGAGAGACGGAGTGCGTCTTTGCTCGGAGTCAAGGCGGTGCGGTTCCGCTAGGCCTCGGAGAGACAGTTCCATTTCTACGGCCGGTGAGCCGAGAGTGCTATTTCCCAAGAGCGAGTCGTGGGGGCATGCCTCTTCTACTTAGAAGGCACTCACGCCGGTCGGTCTGGCAGAATGGGCAGTTCCACTCAAGAAGCCTCCAGTCCCTCACATGTACATGCAGGGACATGAAGCCGCGCAGCGACCTCTCCTGTCGGCACCGGCTGATACTATCTGGCAGCTTCTGTGCGACGTGCTCGAGAGCACAGTCTCCTTGTTCGGCCTGCACGTGCGGGTCGGACCGCCTGAACAAGAAAGCTCACACAGCCGTGAGGGCCGTTGAGAGAAACGCAGCTTTTCAATGCCCACTGTCAATCAGGCTCAATGTGCTCATGACCGCAGATGCCTCCTCGGACTTTGGTGCCTCGGGGACAGCCGACCTCATAGAACGCCTCGACCGGTTTGCGTACTGGAGTGATGACTGCATCCCAATCCCTGGCCTCAACGCCCGAATTGGGCTTGATCCGGTCATCGGGCTCGTGCCGGTCTGGGGTGACATCATCACCGCCATCATTTCCTGCTACGTGCCCTATGAGGCATACCGTGTCGGCGCCCCGCCCACGCTCATCTTCAAGATGGTACTGATCGTCGTTCTGGACGCCCTTTCGGGCACTATTCCCGTCATGGGAGATCTCATCGACGCTGCGGTCAAGGCGAACAAGATGAACGTGCAGATGCTGAAGAATCACCTCGGCGCTTAATCTAGCCCCCCTGGCTCTCTTGCCGCATTTTGTCTTCCGGGGCTGTTCTTCTTGTGACTGAAGTTCTCGTCTCCAACAAAGCGCCAGGTCTCCCTGCCAAGTTGGTTTCTGGGGAAGTACCAGGGCGACGTTCCATGCGCTTTGACATTGGGGGTCTCCCGTCACTGTGGCTTCTTAACGCAAAACCTACCCGGTGGGGGCGGTTCGGAGGGAGATTTCTTAACCTGCCCGACCTGTCCCTGAGGCTAGCTCGTCCTCGGGAGATCTCTCGGGTCCGGCACACTTCCTCAGGTGTATCCTTTCCGGCTGCAAACGACCCGCGTCCAGATCGCATCGAAGGCTGGAGGTCTTCCGTCGGGGATGCTGCGCCTCGACTTTTGCACCTCCCCCAGCATCCAAAAATAACTCTCTAGTGTTTTTCTGAAGGGGGGGACTTTCCGATGATCTGGCACCTCAGCACCTCGATACTATTTATGCGAGTGAGTGTTAGTCAACAAAACCGAGGACTCAAATGCGATACTGTTTGCACGTCGCAGCTCTCCTTTTTGCATTTCTGCTAATTGGAATCGGTCTCTCCGGGTGTGATCAGGGAGGCGGCCCCGGCACGATGACGAAGGAGACGGCACGGAGTCGTATTATTGAGTCAGCAGGAGTCCTGCAGCAGGCGGCAGAGGACTTTGGCAAGACCCCACTGGGTAAAGTGGTAGAGGCAACGATGAACTCTGGGACCAGTGGATCCGCTACACCTTTCTCAGGGGGTTTGACGTCAGGTCTCGGAGCCGTGCTCGACACGACCGGTGGGGGCTTCAACTACGAATCTAGCACGGGAGTTTACGTCTGGAGTAACAGCAGCGGGACATGGACTCAGGAACGACCGGCCGACAGTCTCATCCTTCGATTTCCTACTGCGCAAGAAGCGACTGGAAACAACGCAACCTTTACGCTGAGCGAATACAAGACGGAGTCGGTTTCAATTGGCGAGATAACGGCCGAAGTGCCGACCCAGGTGAATAGCTCTCTCAAGGAGAACGGCGAAGAAATATTCTCAAGCCGGTTGAGTGTAGGTTTCTCATCCCTCGTGGACATACCAGAGTCACTTGAGTCGTATATCGGAGCTTTCTCCACGTCGGACGAAGCAGTAAGCAACCTTACTTACAGTTCTACCCTATCTGCCGACTTCTCCGACGGGATTACGTATGAGTTTAGGGACGGGCTCGAGAACGGCAGTCAGAAAGTAGTCTCCACGGATGCAACCATCGCTCTCGGTGATGGGCCGGGCAGCGGGGGTGGTGAAAACCTCTTCGGAAGCGTGGATGGGGAGACACGGGTGGGCCAGGGCCTCAGGGTCCAGTACACGGCCGACCTCAGCGCGCTGGTCGCTGCCCTGAGAGACGACTCTTCTGACGGCGTCGATGCCGAAGGCATCAACAACAGCGTGGACGTGAAGGTGCTCGGTGAGGACGACAATCAGGTCGCAACCCTCCGGTATGAGGGAGACAAGGAGCAAGTGGTCGTGGAATACCCAGATGGACAAACGGAGCTGCTCGTAGACCTTCTGCGAGACCTTGATCTGCGGTAGGCCTCTGGCGTCGACGAACGCGGCGTCATCTCAATTGGCCCCTAGCAAGGCAGCGGGCATCGTTGGAAGGCCAGTAGACAACACTTTTCGCTCGACAGTTCCTATCATGGAGGCTTTCCGGACGGATGATTCGCTCCACCTTGCCTGCCCACGAGTTACTTGTTGTCGGGAACGGCATTGGAGTTCGATGGCACCCGTCGGGCCCGTTCCCCTGGCCACTCCGTGCGCCATCAACTGCGGTTTGGCAACTGTTTCAACACTACCACTACCCCCGTCGGCTCCGGGAGGCGTTTACCCTAGAGGAGGGTTAGCGTAGCCCCGTGGGCATCGTCTTTCTGTATTCCTTTCCCTTAGGCGCTTGCCTGGAGCGCTGTGGACAGTGTCTCTCTTCAGCCGCTTGCCCCTCTGGTTCTTTAGTGGTATACTTCTGCAGAACTACAGATCTCTACCGACTTAGAACTGTAGTTCTATTTTGCGCTTTCAAGTGACTCTGCACGTCTCAACAGGTTCTCGCATCTCAGACATGGACACACTTTCAGTTGTCAATCAGAAGGGAGGAGTGGGCAAGACCACCACCACGGTCTGCCTGGCCACTGCCCTCTCAAGACTTGGGTATTCAGTCCTCGTCGTTGACCTGGATCCTCAGATGAACGGAACGAAGTGGATGCTTGGGCGAGAGCTGGAGGATGACGAGGCGTCGGTGCTGGACGCTATCGTGACGGCAGGTGATAACGGGGAGTCCTCCTCTTCCGACTGGCCGCTTGCCCGTCTCACAGAGCCATCCGATCTTGGCTTCGACTTTGTACCCGCCCATGCCGATCTGGCGAATGTAGAGGGTGAGATCGGCGAAAAACCCTCCCGGCCATATCTGCTGAGAGAGCGACTCCAGGAAGTGGAGGAGAAGCACGGCTTCAAGTACCTGCGGGAGGTAGGCGCTCACAACGCTTCAGAGGAGCCTTACGACATGTGCCTTATAGACTGCCCTCCCTCGCTTGGTTTGCTCGTTGTGCAGGCGCTCACGGCCTCTGATGGGCTAATCGTTCCTGTTTCGGTAGACGGAATGTCGATGCAGGGTCTGAGTCAGCTCGTAAACACCACGAGAGAGGTTCGAAAGTACCTGAACGACACGGTCGAGATTGTCGGTCTTCTGCCGAACAATCTCGACTACCGTGCTGGGCTCGTAAACGAAGGCCTGGAGGCTCTCCGGAAAAACTATGAGGACCTGGTTTTGGACACGGAAGTGCCGTGGCGGTCGAAAATTATCGAGACGTCGACCTACGGGACAACCCTCTACGAACATGCCCCTTCTAGCGATGCGGTTCAGATCTACGAGAATCTGGCCCGGGAAGTCGTCTCCAAGATCAGCGTGCCCGAGGCTGAGGACGCACGTCCCTGAGGCATTCGGAAGCCCGTAGTCTACCCCCTCGATGCATACCTTCCTGATTCGGTTTTACTCACATGCCCAAGAAAAGTGATCGCCCTGAGCACGAATCCGCAATGTCGAGTCTCCTCCCAGACGTCTCCCTCGATGAGGAGTCGCCGCAGGATGACGAAGGTCAAGAACTAGAGAACTCTAGAACGAAAGAAGAAAAGAACTATAGTTCTGCAGAACCATCGTCCGGCGACGGATCGGAAGCAAATAGGGAAGGAGAAAACCAGGGAAGTAAAGCCGGTTCTTCTGACCCGCAGCAGATTTCTGAGGATCAGTCCGAAATGCCGGTGCTTCCCGAGCGTCGGCCTGAACTGGATCAAAAGATAGGTCCCTATGTCTCCGACGACGTAAACGAGGCCCTTGAGGAGGTGTACCTTACCCTCCGCCGGCGATTTGGGAAGAAGGCCAGCAAGAGTCTTATCGTGGAGGCCGCCCTCCGGTATTTCCTGAATGACTCCATGAGACGGGGGAAGAAGGGAGAGATCTCGAAATGGATGAGACGTGTGCTCGACTCGGCTTAACTACGACCTTCAACCCAGGAGTTTCTTGTTCTGGAGGAGGCAGAGTCTGATGTCCTGGAAGTCCCGCAGGCATGGTCACATCGTCAGTTACTGAAGACCCGATGTTGAACTGCCCGAAGCTGGACGGTAGAGATAGTCTGACACAAGCGCCCGGGATACGGCTGTGTGACCACTCCTGTACGGTTGTGCCATGGCCCTAAGACAGGTAACAACTTCTACGCTTCATCTTCTTTCTGTTATCCAGTGTAGAAAACGATTTCTCTACCTCTGGGGATCGACAGAACGTTTCACCGTAATGACTTTCGAAGGCGATCCAACTGTGACTCTGAGCGTTTTCCTATTTACTAGGTCAGTACTGCAAGTAAACTGCCGTCCCCGATGGCTGCTGAAGTTTGTTTCAGAGTCACGAAGAGCAAGCTGGTACTTCCTGCTCATCAAACTCGCGAAGTGAGGAATTGACGTCATGGGCGTATCACACTACCGAGAGCGAACGTTGGATGTCATTGTTGCGGGGGGCGGTCGCGTAGGTCGGGAGACAGCCATGCTGATGACGTCCTATGGGCATCAGGTGACCATCATCGAACAAGATCCTCGGATCACCCGAGTTCATTCAGGTCAGCAGGATGATATTACTTTTGTCCAGGGGGATGCGACCGAAGAAGATACGCTTACGTCTGTCGGCATCCGTGACGCAGACATCGTTCTTGCCTTGACGGATAGTGAAAGCACCAACGTAGACATATGTCAACGGGCTATGGACTTTGCTCCAGAGACACGCCGTATAGCTCGTAGCCATCGTCCCCCCGCAGCTACTGGCAACCCCGATGGCGTCGGAGCCTTCGTATTCCCAGAGCGGGCTGGAGCACGTGTCGCCATTGGTCGAGCATTCGGGGCTCCAGTTCAACCGATTACGGACCTTTCGACGCGATTTGAACTGGTCGAGATTGAGGCCAGGGCCGATGCGACCGCCGTGGGAAAATCACTTGCAGAACTGGACTTGCCGACCAGGGCAACAGTCATCACGGACCTTGGAACCGAAGATCTAGCAGATGGGGATATGGTAATTGAAGCGGGGCGCCAGTACATGATCGCTACTCGGCCGGGTGCCGTTGATGACCTCAAAGAGTTGTTTTGGAACCGAGAATAAAGACTCTTCCCTTGTGATAGGTCACGCAAGCCCGTACTACGCAGCTGGTACTTCCACTACTGATGAGTTATCAGCCATCCAGTTATCGCTTGCGAGGTCTATTTACCCGGGGTCGTCGCAGCCAAAGAGCAATGCAGCGGGTATCGTAGGGGGCACCATTAGTGCTATAAAAACTGTTTTGCGTCTCAGGGGCTGCTGGGAAGCTATTCATCTTCCTGCCTGTCACATCTCCTACCTGAAGCTCTTCCGTGAAGAGGGAGAGATCCTGATGACGCCCAAGTTGATCAAAGGCTTTAAGACTTCTCGACGCGTTGCAGTCTGACTTTCCACGGCCGGATCAGAAACAAGAAGAAGGTCTCTCGCACCCTTCTCTCGAAGGCTGGGCGCACGCCATTATATATTATTTCTAATTAGAGTATTACTACATTAGCGTTCTTCCATCTTACTGGAAACACTCTACTTATAGATCGAGGGTGCGAGAGAATCACAGTGAGGGTGCGAGGAAACCACAGTGAGGGTGCGAGAGAATCACAGTGAGGGTGCGAGGAAACCACAGTGAGGGTGCGAGAGAATCACAGTCTCCGCTGACGAGGGTGCGAGGAAATCACAGTTGGGGATTTCTGCCCCTATGAAGAGTGCCCTTCTCCTGCACAAACCATCGTATTGGGCCTAAAGCTAAAGGGTGCGAGGGAATCACAGCCGCTGTTCCAAGGGCGAAAGGCCCAGCGTTTTTCGCTAGAGAGATCGGTTCTCGGTCGATAAGAGCCCCCGGACGACCCGTTGACGCTTCCAAATAGGCTGGTCCAAGGGCAAGGGTGCGAGGAAATCACAGTCCTTAGGTTGGAGAGTGCGAGGGAATCACAGTCTCTAGGACGGAGGGTGCGAGGAAATCACAGTGAGGGTGCGAGGGAATCACAGTCAAAATTGCCCCTGTCTCCGAAATTGGTTAGAGTATCTGTCTCTGAAAATGCGTTATCGAGTCGAATGGCGTAGTGGCTAAACGCTGAATACGGCGACTTGACCATACAGTCCTCAATCACTGGCCCCACTGACGGTGGTGACCCGCCTATGTCCAAACAGCGGAGGTTGGAGTTCGATGCCCAAGAGGATCAGGTCGTGGCAAAGGCCAACCAGCTTATCCAGGGACGCCATGACTTCACGACCGCGGAGCAGCGGATCTTCGTTTCCATGATTGCGAAGCTTAACCGCAACATGGAGACCTTTCCTGAACAAAAAATCCGGATCGAGGATGTCTGCGGACCTTCCGGGATCGATCCCAGCAATCTTTACCGCAGGGTCGACGAGATCACCGATAATCTACTGGATAAGAAAGTTTCCGTACGACAGAACAACAGTCAGGGTGAGGAGACCCGCTTCAAGAAGTACAATGTGTTTTCGATGTGTGAGTACAAGCGGGGCAGTGGGACCGTCACCGCGAAGTTTAACGACGACATGGCTCCCTTCCTCTTGAAGCTGAAGGAGCGGTTCACGCTCTACTTGGTGACAGTCTTCCTGCGTCTGAGATCGCGGTACAGCACGCAAATCTACGAACGCCTCAAGATGCGCCAGGACCTGCGTCACCTTTCGATGTCGGTCGGGGAGCTTCGCAGAGAGCTGTCGATCGAGAACAAGTACTCGAAGTTTTCCGATCTCAAACGCTCCGTACTGGAGAGGGCACGCAAGGAGCTGAAAGAGAAGGCGGACATATACTTTACCTATCGCATCAACCGAGTGAACAACTCCCCTCGGTCGATCGACTTTTTCATTCACGACAACGAGCCCGTTATCCAGGAAATTTTGGAAGGAAATGAGAGCATGCCCGATTCCGTGCCCGGTCGGAAAGAGCAGAAAGAGAATGAACCCGCAAATAGTGTAAAAGGGGAGGAAGGCCAAAGAGAGCCCCCGAACGTCGACGCGAAGGCATTATTCCTCAGTGACCGGACACAGGAAGAAATCCAGTTCTTAGACCAGGACCAAGTCGATGATCTCTACGGGCAGGCCCGGGACCAAGTCACCAGAGAGGAGGGGGAGGTGTCCGAAGTATACATGGAGTCGATGATTGCGTCTCGAATGGAAAAGCTCTGGGGCGAATCATCCCGCCCTTGAAGGATCCTTTGTCCTGAGGAACGAGAAATGGCCTAGACTAGAGAAGGCCTTCCGAATATCTCAGAGTGGTGTGAATCGACTCGTGTTGTCCCTGGAGACCTGTACTCGAGGGCGCTCACCTTTCGGAAACGAGATGTCCACCAGACTCATCGAGCTGAGCCAGTCGCGCTCGCCTGCCTGTGAGACATCCCGTTCTCCCGACGAGCCTGTCTCTGACGGAGGCCTCCCCGCGGGCTGGGAGGTACCAATACGCAAACGCTCGCCGCTGTCGAGGCGCTCGTCTGGATGACCCCCACTGAACATTATCCGGCAAGAGAGGCCTGTGCAATTCGGTGAGGGTTAGCTACGAACGTAGGGCCGTCGTATCGACACGTGAACCGGAGGTAGAGACGTGCGCAGAATTTTCCTCCAGTCAAGCTGAAGGAAGACAGCTCGACCGTAACACATCCAGACCAGTTGCGATGAGAGGAGGAGAAGAGAAAACTCATGTTCAGAAACGGGGCTCACCTGTGGGGCAGGGCCCGAAAACTCAGACGTAGAAATACTCCGAGGTGGAGATACAAGGAAGGAAAACGCTGTCCCATCTGGAACTAAACCAGGGGGGAGGGGCACACCTAGTGAGCTTGGTCTCAGTCGGGCTGGCACGTCGGTCGTTTCCGTAGGCTGTCCCTGAGGCCTCGGACGGGGTAAGGTGTACCGTTCTCACAGTTTGGAGGAAGGCACCCCAATCCGCCGAGAATCCGATCATTGCCGATCGCGGCTGGGACGGAATTCGTTCTTGCATGGTGATTGCCAGTAGCCGCGTACCCGCGAAAAAAGCAATTCACAGGGTGAATGTCATTGAGAGGGTAGCTCGGAGGTATGCCGCCACACAGGGTCTGACAGGCCCTGCAACACTGGTAATCCGTTATTGCAAGGCAAGAGCTTATGTCACGGCTTTGCCCGTCCTTGTCCAAGAGTTTTGCTGCATCCGGAAAAGCTTTTTAGTTTTCGAAGCTAGCGTGCTTTAGTTATCCTTGTCTCGTCTTCGTGCCTCTTCGCCCGCATATTGTCGCAACGAGCTTCGTGTTGGACCAAGCAGTCACACAGAGAAGCTACTACGGTCTGCTTTACATTTTGGATCCTGCACATACCTGAAAGTAGCGTGCAATAACAGAGATTAACGGGCCAGCTAAATAGACTCAAATCATGTTTTGGGTACAAGGTCTGACGGCCTCTGCCTGGGCTTGCACTAGCCTCGTGCCTCATGTTCTTCGGCAGATCGTCTTGCTTCGATCATGATACCGATGCTACCGGTGCTGAAGACTTGGGCACGGTGGATGTTCGTGCCATCATCAAACCGATTAGCGACTGGCAAGCAGTGGCCCTGAAAGATAAGTATAAGCTACGCTGCGAGGGTCTGCCAGGACCATCAGCTCGATACAATCAGAACTTCGATGAAGAGCGAAGACGCAGGTATCACCACGTATTGGGGCGTCGAGCAACTGCATGGCTCTCTTTCCAGTCCGGCCGGCCCGCGAGCAGCCCGGGGATGTCATCCACGGGCTCTTTCCCTACGGAAACAGGTGGTTGTTTCTGATGGAGAGAGACTTGCGGAGAATCCATTCTCCGACAGAACCCGCGCAGGGTCCGAACCTCGCGGGGTGACCTGCCTAGAGACAAAAGCCCTGCCACTGATATCGATGAGCGAGACCAGCATGGGCGTGGACCTGCCCCCTGAAACGCTGGAGAGAACAGAGAAGGCCGCTCCACCGGACGATAGAAAAGAGGCAGTTACTCAAGTAGTCCGGAATTAAGGACCGGTCGTCCCCCCCTTTGAAGAGGCCAGGACCGGCGACCACGGTCAAAGTGCTGCCGGCTCAACACCAGCGATCTCGAATCGGGCTCCTCCACTGTTGCTCTCGGACACCGACAGGGACCAGCCGTGGGCTTCCGCGACTTCCCGGACAATCACAAGCCCCAGCCCAGTTCCTCCCTCACGGGTGCTGTGCCCCGCCTCAAAAACGGTCTCGCGTTGCTCAGGAGGGATACCTGGGCCGTCGTCCGCGACAAAGAACCCGTCTTCGGTTCTGCTGGCCGTCACGGTGGCCGCCCTCCCGGCGTGGTCAATGGCATTGCGGAATAGGTTCTCCAGGAGTTGCCGCAGGCGCCCCTCGTGGGCCAGAAAGCCCGAACACGTCTTCGAGGAACCCTCGGTTCTAGCCTCGTTCTCGACGCAGAGCGTTGCGTCCGGACTACCAGCTTGCTCCCAGGACGCCTCGGCGGCATCTCTGAACCGAACCGCCGTCACATCGTCGGGCCCGAGGTTCTGATCCCCGTGCGCCAGGGCAAGGGTGTCGGTAATGATTCCCTCCATGCGGTCCAGGGCTCGTTTGGAGATCCGCAGGTGTTTCTGCAGCTTTTCCACCTTGGTCTTTTCCTCACCATGCTCGTCGTCGAGGGCCTCCGATGGCTCGTTCGAGTCGAGATCCTCGGAGTCGAAGAGATGCCGGGCCATGTACAGGTTCATCTGGGCCGCATTCAACGGATTTCGGAGGTCGTGGGTGACCAGCTCGGCAAACTGCTCAGTGCGCTCTCGGGAGCGCTGTCGCTCGAGCTCGTAGCTCGCCCAGCGGGTCAGAAGCTCCACGAGTGCTTCGTCTTCGTTGCTGAACGGACGGGCCCGGGCTTCTTGGGATGCAAAGCAGAACGTGCCGTAGAGTTCTCCCTCCACCTCAATCCGGGACCCAATGTACGCGCCGAACCCGAACCGCTCTCGGGCCGGATCCGCCTTCCAGCCGTCGGCCGGCGCATTCTGGATTGACAGAAGCTCCTCCTGGCCAATGGTTCGCCGGCAGTAGGCCTCCGAGAGCGGACAAGTCTCCCCCGACTGAAGAAGTGGATGGTCGCCGGAGGCGTACAAGATTTTCTGGGTGGCCTTTGCCTGTCCCGAGGATGCCCCTACTGATTCGGGGGGCGCGTCGTCCTCTTCGTCCCCGAGGGACTTTGTCTCTTCAATGCGGGTCAGAAATCCGTAGGGAAGCTCCAGGTGTCTTCTGCCGAGGTCGATCAGGCGACGGGTCTTCTCCTCAAAGGTCGCCTCCCCGTCGGCGGTAATCCGGTACATTCGTCGGAAGACCGACTGCTCGTTCGAGGAAGAACTCTCCGGAGACGAGCCCTCCTCTGAGTGTCGTTTTGTCTTGCCGTCAGGCATGGTAGGTACCTCAGTGCAAATCGGGATTGGCAACGCGAGGAAGCCCCCTTTTCCTGTCGTTCTGTGGCATGCTAAGGCGAGCCCCTCTCGAATTCAATTATGACGCGCACGGGCAAATAATTCGCCGGAACGGACCTTCATCGGGCGAGCCCAGGCTCATCTCCAGACAGTGCGTGTGGGCGCACAGATCGGAGCTTGAGTTGTTGGGGCAGACGATGAATGCAGCAGCAGCCCAAGCGACTTCGAGAATCTGTCGAGGTTCGAAGGCCTCAGCACAATCGAAATAGGGAGAGGGAGCCCACGCCCAAGAGAAAGCCCACGTCCAACCCGGCATGTGGTCTCGGCGGATAGTATCGGCCGTCGAGGGGGCACTCCGTAGAGGGAGCATCGCCGAGGCAAGACCGGAACAGATCTGTCCGGTTTGGGAACAGAACCTTCCCTGCGGCGCGGCTTTGCCTGGAGGAGCACGTCGGCAGTCTCAACTTTGGGAAACAACGAGGGCAAAGGATGGCCGCTAGAGACGGATGGGCCTCCCCCGATATTGGTAGGACGGGGACGCAAAACCAGTGGGCTGTCAATCTGAGAACGACTCCGCACCCGGCAGGTCCAGAAGAAATTGGGTGTAGAGAACGCTCTTCTGCGTGAACTTCTCCCGCAACGCCTCCAGGTCCGGACTCGACGCGTCTTGCGTCCAGTCTGCCCAGACTGGGTCCTCCGCGCACGTCTCCCAGTCGAGGGTTACCTCGACTGCGCTGAGTCCCGCAAACTCAGGCCCCATGGTCTTCGTCAAGAGGTTGGCCACGTGGACTGCACGCACGTCCCGATTCGCCTCTGTCACCTCGTCGTCGTGATGTTGCTTCGCGACCGTGGCCAGAGACTCCGGGAGATCCAACGTCTTCGCCGCCCACGCTCCCGCCTCAGCATGGTCGTAGCCGAAGGCCGCACGCTCGCGAACTCGGGGGCTGGCATTTCTATATTCCCGACCGGCTTGGCGTTGGTCGTAGAGGGCAGCCGCTGTCTCCGGGTAGTTGTAGATCAACACGAGCTTGCCCAGGTCGTGGATGAGCCCCTTGGTAAACCCCTCCCACCGCAGCAGCGTCTTCTGGTCCCGGTCCGGCTCGGTGTCTTCACCAGGCCGATCATGCAGCATCCTCTGCACGAGCGCCCCTGTCGCTTCGCTGTGGTAGATGAGACGGGTGAGGCACGGAGCAGCAGGGCCCTTCAGGAGCGCATTCCACCGCCGCATGCTCAGCTCCACGATCAGTCCTGCCGCCGTTATCGGGCCGATCATCTGAACCCCCCGCTCCAGATTATCAATTGGCCGCCGGAGCCGGCCGTTGATGTGATTCAGGATCCGCCTCTCGAGACGGGGGTCTGCATTTATCGCTGCGGAAATGGCCTCCAGACCGACGCCCCCTGATTCATGGAGAGGCGCTAAGACTTCTGAAAGCCCCCGCGGAAGCAGGGGCACGTCCAGGTCAATTTGCTCCTCGGTGGCGCCGGGAGGGTCCGTGTTGTCCATCAGCCAGGACGAAGCAGGTGACGATGAAGGTCGCCAAAAAGATACACGTCACTCGGAAAGGGGTTCAGCCCTCCAGGCTCGTTCCACGGGAAGGGGACCTACTGCCCATGGATACCTGGTCTTGCACGAGTATCGGATGCGAGCGTAGGCCCCCATGGTGCCCTTGTTTCCCAGATCCAGATGCCCGTCACACAGCCGTAGGCCTGAGTGTAGTCTACAGGTCCCACGACCGCATGGGGCACTTACGACAGGGTCGTGCTCAGTCTGATAATTATCGTTTCAGGCATTCTCGAATGAACAGCTGGAGCATCGAGACCGTGGGGTTGTCGGTTTAGTGAGCAGGTGGCTCCTGACAGGGAGCCTCCCTCGAAGAGCCAACAGGTGCAGACCCCAGGGGGGGACCAAATACACTAACTTCCTTGGGATCGATTCGTGTGTGGTCCGCAGTCAAGACACTGGACCAGAGCTATGCGAGGACAGCCTGACTGTTATTTGGCGTCTGAGAACTGGTTCGAAAATACCGGAGGCGGAGGTCGTCGCGTCATAAAACCCCGTGGCCGCGGCAAAGCGAGTTTGTATACCAGAAGTGCGGGAGACCGGCGCTCGTGCTTCCACTTCACTGTGAGCCCGGTCAAGGTCCGTTCTTCCTCGTCCTTTTGTTAAGCAAGCGCGTAGGGTCGGGGGTTTCGTACTTCGGCATGTTTATTGCGCCGGGATAGGATCGACCGTCATAAAGCCTTCCCCGCCGTCCCCGCACGCTGAGATCGACACCCCCACAGACTCCATCCCTTTAAGCTGAGAATGCTTTTATGGACCCGATCGCGTCGACTTGACTGTTCCAGGACATCGGTGGCCGAGAGTCACCTAGACCATTCTCTTTTCGTTTACCTCGTGACCAGATGCATAAGGAGACTCAACAGATGAAAGAATGAAATTAGCACTCGACAGTGTACTGTTGGTCCATTTCGTCTTCCTCAGTAACGATTCTCCTTCAGGGTCACTTTTTCCCGAAATATTTGCCACGTGTAATGTTTAAAACCAAAGAGTTTCCAAGCGTATTCGAGGCCAGCACTGCTGAACTCGTCGACGTATCGAACAACCTGCTCACTGGGTTGAAGATTAACCACAACGGGAGCAGCTATGTCGTCGGCGAACTTGCCCTGCTTGAAGGAAATACCCCGCACAAGGGCATCAACAACGCTCCGTCCGATCTGGACTATCGCCTGTTGCTACGGGCCGCTCTGGCGGTAGCTAAGTCCGGGATTGAAGGTCCGATGTGCATCACCACGGGATTCCCGTCTTCCACCTACGGGGCCAATCGGGATGCGGCGAAGGACCTGGTGGAAGGAGCGCACACTATTGACATTGACGGGCGCACTTTTGGGAAAAGCCCGGATGTTAGCATCGAGGTTGAAGTTGACCAGGTCGAGGTCATTCCCGAAATTGAAGGGTTTATTTCCGGAGTACGGCGGGGGAAGCTAAACGAGCGCGATCCGTTCTTTGCCGTCGGGCTCGGGTACGGCACCATGGAGGCTGCCCTCAGCCTTCCCTCTGGCATCGTACAGAGAACCACCACATCCGCCAGTGGCCTTCAGTACGCCACAAAGCTCATGTCTGATCGTCTTCAGCAGGAGCATTACCTGGACATGCTTACGGACCATCAGCTTGACATGGCGATGCGCGAGGGCACGATCGTGATCGGTCGAAGGAAGATGGACCTTACCGATCTGCGTCAAGATGTGCTGTCGACCTACTACGAGGACGTTGTTTCCCCGACACTCAAGCGAGCGTTCGACGACAGTGACTTCGGTCGCGCAGAAAAGATGTACGTCGGTGGGGGCGGGGCGCTGTTCGACGAGCTTGTCGACGACTTCACCGATGAGTTCGGGGACATTTTGTCCTTGAAGATCGTCCCTGACCCCGCTTCGTTTATCAGTCAGGGGTATGCGCTACACGCCGCGGATGTCGCCCGCCGGGATCGAGCCGTGGGGCTCGATATCGGCAACGCCAACACGGTAATCAACCTCTTCGAGGAAGAGAGCGTGTGAGCGACTCAGCTTTGCACTGAGGGGCCTGCTGCACTGGAATGATGTGCCCCTTTTTGTGTGGTACGATGCGATGCCACGAGCGACACTCATAGGAGGACACTCGTTGGAGGAAAGTCTCCGCTCAATCCCGACGTAACTCTCTTCAGTGGCCCAGGCCCTTTCACGTTCCGTGCTTTCTTCATGCTCCCCTTTGGCAACTGGTCTTCATCGAGTAGAGAGCACCCCCTATCCGTCCCGGATGCCTTTTCCGGTTCAGTCTTGCACCGGGACTGCACCGCTGAAGGGACCTTTAGCCTCGAACATTCCGATCTCCTCGTGAAGGGACGTCTGTGCGGGCCCATTACGACCGAGGGATGCGTGTACATAGCTGAAGGAGGATCCACTTTGGGCCCAGTTTACGCATCGAGGGTGCTTGTAGAAGAGGGCGGGAAGGCAACGGGAATCATTCGTGCCTCGAAGGTACAGATCGGAGGCGTTCTGAATGCGGTTGTCCTTGGGTTCAATCGTGTCTCAATCCTGAAAAGTGCGCACGTGCGCGGCGCCATTCTCACTGCTAGCGAAGCGACATTTAAGGTCGCACTCGGGGCTCACTTTACGGGAACAGTGAGGGATGTGGGCCAGCCCCTTTTGAGGCCCATCTTGCCCGGGCGGGGCCACGGGACCCTCAGCGACTCGGTACCGACCCTAGCCCATCCTACAGATGCCTCCGGCGCGTCTCAAGGGCAGGAGGGAACACTGCCGATCAAGCGGCCCGAGGAGGAGCAGACGACGGTATCTGTGACGAAGGAGCCTTCAGGCGACAGTCTTCCCCTTCCCTCACGGCCTACTGAGGGACTGGAAAGCGATTCAGAGGCGGCGGAGGATTTCGGAGTCGACTGGTAACGGCAGCCCTGCAGGCGTGCAGAGCAGATGGGCCTGCAGTCCCAACCTCAAACCCACCCCGTCTGTCGCCTCAATCTCGATCCGCGCGGCTTGGGCAATCGGTTCCAGCTTGGTTCTCCACGGATCCTCTATCGAGTGGCCTCGCCCGATGGCCGATCCCGAAGACGATGCCGATGTGGCCCCCGACGGGAACGGTGAAGATGCTCTCGGAAGATGTTCTCGCAGCGTCCCTCGGCGTTACATCCACCGAAAACGCGATCGCCATAGGTGCATTCGGCCAGGCTGCGACCGCTGGCGGGATGCCTGGCGTCGGGGCCTGTTCTGAGAAGGACCGTATCAAGAAAAGACTCTTCGTCTCGACCCTAAGCCAGCACTTTTCGGGCGTTAAAGTCCGTGGTTCCGTTGGGCGTCCGGCGTTCTCTTATCAGAGTTCACCCCGGGGAACGCCCCCCCCGGTCCAGCTCTGTCCCAATCAGTCCGATGCGTCTGGCTGGACACTGAAGCTCTCTTCCACGCGTGCGGCGGCCCCGTTCTTCCCCACCACCCTCAGCGCAACCTCGTAATTGCCCGTTGCCGAGAAGGTCACCGAAAACGTCTCGCCGGTGCCCTGTGCAGACTCAGGCCCGCTGATTGTCCAGTCGTATTCGGCGGGCTGTCCCTCTGAGCCCCTTGCATCGAAGGTCACGGAAGTGCCTGCCCGCGCCTTGCTGCCGGAGCTGATGGTCAGGCGGGGCCGCGGCGCGATGCATACAGGCTTGCTCAGCACAGTGTCGACCGTCCCTTCCGTTCCGCTCCCGTCGTCGACATAGGCCGTTACGTTGTAGTTACCGTAGCTTGGGAAGGTGGCCTCGATGCGGGTCTCGTCCTTGAGGGTCGGATTCTGCGCCTCGTCGGAGAGCTCGTACTCCAGGATGGTGCCGCCAGAGACGGAAATGATGACCGTTCCCCCGGGCTCCGTCGACCCGCCGATGTGCAGGGTTGGGCGCCTGGGTCCAGGGGTATCGTCTGAAGAGGCTCCGGGACCGGCGGTTGGGGGGGACATTGTCGACAGAAAGGCTATTCGGGGATGGGGATGCAACCTGCAAGAGCGGCTCGTCCTGTGGGGGGCGAACTCAGTCCGAGGACCCGGTTCCCTCGTCAGAACGATCAGCTCCGGTAGAGGCCCGCCCATCGGGTTCGCTCTAGGTTTATTAGGGCACGGGGCCTCAGTAAGCACTATCCTGTGGGTCTGTGCTGTGCAAGTCCAGTATGTCCAGCGCGTCATCGATCCGGCCGATGGTGTAGTCCGGTTGTTCTGCTGTCTCCGCCGGCGCTTCTTGTCCCCAGAGGTCACCTGGGCAGTACACCGTCGTACAGCCGGCGGCATTCGCCGGCCGGATGTCCCGCTTGAGGGAGTCGCCAATCACGACAATCCTGGCCGTCTGCAAGTCCGGCACTTCAACAATCTTACCAATAGACCGGCACACTCCCCGAAAGGTAGTAGGGGTCTTTTCTCGGAGTACGATGTCGTCGAAGTACTGTCCTTCTCCAACCTCATGGGCTTCAAACGCGACCTCCAGGCGGTCGGGCCCTCCCTCCGAGAAGAGCACAGACGCGCGGCGGTCAGGCCGAGCGCCCCGCCACGCCCCAACTCTCCTGAGAAGAGAATCGGCCCCGTCCAGAAGCGGAGGCGCTTCGCGCAGGGCAGCCCGGAAAGCTTCGGCCGCCGTTCGTGCCCGAGCTTCGTCGCATCCTGGAGGCCGGCGGCCGGCCTGAACCTGCTCGGAGGCCCAACGAAGGCGGTCCGTCTGCACATCGGCCTCGGGTCCGCCTCGACGGCCAGACATATAAAATGCCGCTGCCCGGGCCAGTCGCTCCAGGTCTGGACCCTCGCCGCCTGCGGAAGGGAGATGCTGGCTCAGGCGGTAGAGAACGTCGGTCCTTTCGGCGCTCCTCTCCGAGTCCGAAGACGCCCCAATCGGCTGTTCGGGGTCGGAGTGCTCATTATCGGAGTGCTCATTATCGGATGGATCCTGGACAGGCACATCTATCCCACTGCGCAGGACCTCAATCATCGCCTCCCGTGCGCGTCTAAAGGTCGTATTGGTGTTCCAGAGGGTGTTGTCGGCGTCTAGGACCACTGCATGAGGGGAGATCGGCATCAGAAGGCTCGGCTGAAGGGGTTAAAATGGGCAATTCTGCACTGGCCGGACCTGTGGCCCAGACGCCCCTCTCGGAGTCGCCGGCGCACCAGTGAGAGGAACGCACAATGGAAAACGACAAAGGAGCTTCCCTCGGCCTCCCACTACGAATCTTATGGGGACACGTGTGAGCGTATCTACGTGTGGGAACTAGCGGCGCAGAGGCAGAACATCACCGATCTCTACGCCCGGTGGTAGGTCCGGTGGACGGATGAAGGTGTTGCCACTGGCCTCCGCGTAGCTGCCAAACACCCCAGTTCCATTCTCGATCTCCTCCTCGATGTTTGGGATCTCCCCCGGGGCCAGGCTCCTCTGCTGGGCGGACTGGGTTCGGAGGAAATCGTAGAGGTTGTTGTCCACCACGCTTGCGCGGACCTGGTTCGGCCCGTAGAAGGCCACGGCAAGCCAGGGCAGGGTGATGCTGACGGTGCCGTCGTCGTTGCGGGTAAAGTTTGCCTCGTTAAGAAGGCCCGACGAGTTCACGCGAGAAGACGCGAGGGTGTCACTATCCGCGTCGTATCTTTCGAGGTAGAAAGGAGTGAGCAGGCGCCCGGCAATGCTGTCCGGTGGGCTGGGCGGGATCGACTGAAAGTCAAGTAGAGACCGGGACGTGAGTACGTACACGTTCTGCCGCTCTAGGGTGGACGGCTCAGGCCGGATCGTGAGCTCGAACTGTGGGGGATCGGAGCCTTCCTCGTCCGGGTACGTGGTTGTGTCATTTTCAGTCCGCACGGCTTCGACGGGCGCCGGCACGGTGGTTGTCGCCGTGACGACGGTGCCCTCTGGCGTGTTGACGCGCAATCGGTAGGAGGTGCGGGGCTCGACGGTGGCTGGGGCCTCAGGGGCATACACCCCGACACTGTCCGTCTCCACGTACGGAATGGATTCCGCGACGCCTTTCTCGTCGTTTAGCCGCTGCACCCGCACTTCCGCGCCCTGAACGGCCGTCTGTTTCGGGGTGTACTCCGCGTCCGCCCTTGCGGTACGCGTGACCCGGACAGAATCCAGTTCAGCCCCGGCCTTCAGATAGGCCTCGACGACGACCTGAGACTCTGTCTCCAGGGCATTCGTATCGCAGCCAACTAGGAAGGAAGAAGCAAGGCCGACGGCAGCAAGAAGCAGAAGGCGTCGCATGCGGAAGGGCGGAAGGTGGAACATTTGGGGCGCGTGGGTCAACGGCGGCGCTCAGTTCAGAAGGTGAGCGTAAACGACAGGTTGGGGATGGGAACCGGAATCTGAGGGACCTCGGTGCGGTCCAGGCTCCCGTCGTCTTGACGCTCATACTGGTAGAACCAAATATTCCGTCGGGAATACGCGTTTATGAGCTGCAGCTTGAGCTCGTAGTCACCAATTCCGAAAAATTCCCCGCCACGGGTTGCCCCTACGTCGAGGCGGTGATATGGCGGGAGGCGGTCGTTGTTGAAGGGACTGATGAGCACCGTTCGCTCGTCGGTAGTGGACTGGAACGGGCTATCTACGGTGCTAAACTGCCGTTCTGGACGGGTGTAAGGCTGTCCCGTGCTGTAGCTGAAGGTGCTGGTGAGGCGCCAGGCGCTGGTCAGGCGATATTTCGCAACGAGCGTCAGGTCGTGCGTTCGGTCGTACTTTGGCGTGTAGTACTGCTCTCCTCCCGCAGCCGTCTCGTTGATGTTCGGGAACCGCCGCTCGGTGCGGCCCAGCGTGTAGCTGAGGAAGCCCGTAAAATCCCCTGTCTTGCGGCGCAGCAGGGCCTCCAGCCCGTAGGCCCGCCCGTTGCCAGTCTGGAACCGCTCGGCGTAGGGAACCCCCGCGGTGCCTGACGAAAATGGATCTTCCCGGAACAGGCCGGGCATGGTGCGCCCGTACCCCTCGATCTCCGCCTGCCAGCCGTTCCCAAACTCCGTCGTAAGCCCCACTGCCAGTTGATCGCTTGAAGAGGGGGGCACGCCTTGATCGGCCATCAGCCACGTGTCGAAGCCCGTGAAGAGCTGACTTGTCTCCAGGGTCAAGTACTGGTGGTAGCGCCCGTACGCGGCCTGTAGCTGCACCGAAGAGGAGAGCGAGTACTCGACCGATAGGCGGGGCGAGAGCCGCCAGAAACTCCCTTTCTGAAAATAGGAGCCCCGAAGCCCCGCCTCCAGGGTCCAGTCTCCTGTCGGCTCGTACGTGTCTTTCAGGTACAGTGCTGCCTGCTGGCTCCGAAGGTCCTGGTCGTAGTTGACGGAGCCGTCGAAGGACTCCTGCAGCTGGAACGAGAGCGAGCTCCACTGGGCGCCCCCCTTCAGGGTGTGCTCTGAACTGGCCGTATACTCCACGTCCGCATTTACCGATACGTCGTCGACCCCGTTTTGCTGCTCAAACTGGGTGTTGGCAACGTTGGCCACGGGCGTGCTTCGGTACCGCGAGCCGGTGACCTGCAGGGTCGAGAAGGCCTGGCTCCCGAAAAGATGGGTCCAGTCAGCGCTAATCGTCTGGTTCCCATAGTCGATGTCGAACCGGCCGGCGTCCTGGAATTGGAGGTCCAGTCGGTCTTGTCCCCCGTACAGGGCAAGAGAAAGCTTATCGTCGGGGCCGGCATCGTAGTTGATTTTCGCATTCACGTCGTAAAACGCAAACGCCTCGGGAATGCCGTCCGTGTCCGTGCTCCGCAGTCCCGCCAGCACAGGCTCCAGGGTCGAACGCCGCACGGCAATCATGTACGAGCCGTTTGCCGACTCCCCCGTCCCTCCGTAGGGGCCTTCGATGTAGGCGCGAGAGGCGAGCAGTCCCAGGCTCACGCCGCCGCCGACGCCCTGCCGGTTGCCGTCTTTGTTGCGGATGTCGACGACGCCCCCCAACCGCCCGCCGTACCCGACCGGATAGGCCCCCTTGTAGAGCTGCACGTCTTTGATCGCGTCGGGGTTGAACGTGGAGAAGAAGCCAAAGAAGTGGGTCGGGTTGTAAACCGTGGTGCCGTCAAGTAGGATTAGATTCTGGCCCGGACTCCCCCCACGGATGTACAAATTGCTGGAGTAGTCCGACGCCGTCTTCACGCCGGGCAGGAGCTTGAGCGTCCGGAAAACATCCGGCTGCAGCACAGAAGGTAGTTCTTTGATCAGGGCGGTCTCCACCTGGTCCATGCCCATGGAGCGGTCCGCATCGGACTCGTCCCCGGTCACGACCACTTCCTCACCCGCGATTCCCTCCGGCCGAAGCGTTACGTTGAGCCGGCGCTCGTCACCAGTCGACAGCGTAACCGTCTCCGAGCGGGTTTGGTAGCCGATGTACGAAAACACGATCGTGTACGTCCCGGCGGAGAGATCCTGAATCGTGTAGTACCCCTCATCGTTGGTGGCTGCCCCTCGGCTGGTTCCTTCAATGACGGCGCTCGCCTGGATTAGTGTCTCACCCGTTTCGCCATCCCGCACGTAACCGCTCAGTGACGCGCCCTCCTGTGCGGAAACCGGGCTGGGGGCCCCGAGTGCGAGGAGGACTACGCAAAACCCGACGAGTAGGGGAAAAAAGTTGATGCGGGCGTTCATGCTCTCGGAGGGATGGTGAGCTGGCAGGAAGCGGCGGGCATGAATGGTACATCGGTGGCCGCCGTGCTCGATCGGTGCAGCAGCCTCTGCGCCTGGCGTCAGACGAAGCGCCTGTCACAGAGGACCACAGGACTATGACTGTGCTCTAAATTGGGTTTTCGATATTGACATGTACGCAGTTGAATGTACAGCGGTGCTCATCCACGGTTTACGTGTCAGTCCACGGCCCTGTAATGTATGTTGCCCGGTCTCGCAAAGGCTCACCATGGGGACGGGATTCTGACTACACGACCTGCAGATGCCTCTCATAGATCCGCGCGGACGGCCCCCCTGGAAGACTGATCGAGACGGTCTACAGCACGAGCGAGGGGGCGCCCTGGGTGGTCGGGACACCACAATGCAGATACCAAGTTTAACCTTTTCCCTCTGTGGCGCGTGTCTGCACATCGGCCTCCCGGTCAATCAGTACGCGGACGCGAAGAGACCAGTGCCGACCACCGCACCAAGGACGCGCCTCAGGGTTTTAGGAACTGCTCGGCGTCAGCAAGTAGGACTGCTACGTAGACAAAACCGTTACGCCGTTGCCTTCAGGTCTGCAGGTCAGGGGGCCACCGACCCTCGTCCACCGATGTCCATCTGCATATATCAAATGCGCCCATCCAACCCGACATGAGCAACCAGGAGACAACGTTCAGAGACATTTTGTCCTGGGCCTCATGGCTGAGCGGTGTGGTTGTGGTTCTTTCTCTGGTAGGAGTCCTAGCGTGGGTATTTTCTCCCCCAGGGGGATGGTGCCTTCCGGCTGGCGGGGCGGTCGCGGGCGGAGTCATGGGCTGGAAAAACCCCTCCTCCCGTTCGGCCCCCACGAAAGCTGTGCTCACGTACGCCGTGCGGGGGGCCGTGCTGGGGCTGCTTGCTGTTTTCGTTTATCAGAGCGCGTGCACGCCTGCCCCAAAGGAGCCGGGAACGCAGGAGCCAAAGCAAGAGATGCTCGTCCAGCCCTCTTCCGCAGACTCGTATTGACGACTCAGACACATCGGGCCCTTTCCGGCCAATCCGTTCATCAATGAGAGAGACTTGTTTTTCTGGCGCTCGTCCACTGACTGTTCGGCCGGAAGGATAGACTCGCATCTGCCGGGGTTGACATTTCCACGACCATCGTCCCCGTAAGTCGAAGGCCGTTCGTCGTCACGGGTCGGCGTACCGGATTGCGTGTATACGGGCCACTTGGGTTACAAAAAAATTGCATATCCCACGTAGGCATTCCGCCCGATCCGTTCGTCTCTTTCATGGCGTTTGGACGGTACAGCAACGCTGGTCACAACGCGGTACCAGTCGACAACGCCATTGCGCCACAGCACCGCTCTCTTCCACCACGCGGGCCGGACGAGTCCCCAACGTGCCCGGTGCTTCCTTTTTGCTGACCTCTTTTCCCATGCCCGACGCGTCCTCGCCCGATTCTCTGGACGCTCTCTGCGAGCGCCTCGCGGCGTCCAACGAGGCCGCGTTCGAGGCCCTGTTCGACCGCCTGGGCAGCCCGGTCTTTCGCTTCATCAGTGGCATGGTGGGCACGGGCCCGCAGGCCCACGACCTCACACAAGAGACCTTCGTGCGGTTGTGGGAGGCACGCGAGCAAATGGACGAGGTCCAGTCGCCTAAGGCGTATGTCTTTCAGATTGCGCGTAATCGCGTCTACAGTCACGAGCGCTCGGAGCGCACGCGACGGGAGCGCCGCGCCGAGCGCAGCCCGTCCTCTTCGGGCGGGGCCATCCCCAGCCCCGACGATGCGGTGGACACCGAGGCCCTCGAGGATAAGATGCAGGCCTGGATCAGTGCCCTACCGGAGCGCCAGCGCGAAGCGCTCTTGTTGGCCCGCGAGCAAGGACTGAGTCATGATAAGATTGCGCAGGTTATGGGCATCTCCCCCAGCACAGTCAACAACCACATTGTGAAAGCCATGAGCACCCTCCGCGACCGCCTCAACGAGTACCGGCCCGACCTGCTGTAGCTCGCGCGCTAGCCCCTCTCACCCTGCCTGTTGCTATTATGGACGACTCGATGCCCCCCGATCTTCCCGATCTATTCGACGATGCAGCCCCGGACCGCCAGCGCGATCTGGCATCGGTGTGGGCGGCGCTCGGCGAGGCGGAGGCCGCCCGCGACCAGGCCTTTCAACAGGAGAGGACCTGGACGGCCTTAGCGGAGCGCTTGGACCTGGACGCCGCCTCAGAGGGCTCGAGTGCTGCGCTACCCCGTGCGGAAGGCCGCCCGCCCCGTCCCCGGGACCCTTCCGATCCGGCACGCACATCCCGTCAGACGTGGTCCGGGCCTACGGCGCGGCGCCTTCTGATGCTGCTGGTGGTGCTCGGCGGGCTCCTCGCGGGAGGCTGGTTCTGGACGCGTCCCGTTACGGTTACCACTGCTGGTGGCACGCAGGCGACGACCACGCTCCCGGACGGGTCGACGGCCCAACTGAACGGCGGCACCCACATCACGTACCGACGCGGCTTCGCGGCTCTGCCCTTCGTCCCCGCCGAGCAACGGCGCGTACGGCTGGAGGGAGAGGCGTTTTTCTCCGTTACGTCCGGCGACCGGCCGTTTCAGGTGGTCACACCTACGGCCCGCGTCACGGCCCTCGGCACGCAGTTTACAGTGGAGTCCCTCCGCGTCGACGACGACACCACCACACAGGTAACCGTGCGGGAGGGACGCGTCCGGGTGGCGGCGGCAGGGCGCCCGGAAGACGCTGTCACGCTGGCGCAGCCCGGAGCACAGAGCCGCGTTGCAGGCGCCACCGCTTCTCCTACGTCCCCGACGATGGCCGACCTGAATTATGCCGAGGCCTGGCGGCGCGGCGGCTTTGCGGTCCGGCAGTCGCCTCTTCCCGCCACGCTGCGCAGGCTGGAGCGTCGGTTCGGGGCGACGATCCGCTTGAAGGTAGATTCCGTGCAGACGCGGCCGATGACGCTGCTCTACGACGAAGATGCACGCCTCGAGACTGTGCTCAGCGACGTGTGTCTGGTGCAGAACCTGTCGTATCGAACAACGAGTCAGGGGTACGTGTTGACCGAGCCATGATCGCAGGTCCGCTCGCTCCTTCATTTAGAACACCGCTGCGCCGCTGGTGGGCAACAGTGCCGGCCTGCGCTCACGGGTCCGGGGGCCCCGTCATGATGATGGGTGCCTTGCTACTGGTGGGCATGTTTTTCTTTTTCGGGGTCGCTCCGCCGCAGGCCTTCGCCCAGACGCCGACCGACGCTCCCTTCGCGGTGCGGGGCGCCCCTCTGGACGAGGCCCTCCAGCGCCTGGCGCGGCAGGCGGACATCGATCTTGCGTACCCCTCGGCCCTGGTAGAAGGACGCACGGCGTTCTGCCGCACGCGCCGGTCCGCTGCCGAGGCACGGCTGACGTGTCTCCTGCGGGGCACCGGCGTCGACTACGTGCGCAGCTCCGGAGGCACATACGTGCTCTTCGAGCGCCGGCGCCGTGCCCCTCAGCACGGCCGCCTCACGGGCACGGTGGTTGACGCCGCCACCGGCGAGCCGCTGCCGCGCGCGACGGTGCTTCTCGCCGACGCCTCCACCGGCACCACGACCAATGAGGGGGGGCAGTTTCAGTTTGGGCGCGTGCTCTCCGGCACCCACCGCCTCGTCGTCACGTACGTCGGCTACGCGACACAGGTGGACAGCATCGTCGTGGCCCCCGACGCTCGCCGTCGCCTCCGCATTGCGCTCAGTCCACAGCCGGTATCGTCCGAGCCGCTGGTGGTGAAGGGCCTGCAGCAGCGGCTGCCGTCCGACTCGCTCGGGCGTGCCGTGGTGTCGGCCGATCCGCTCGCTCGCCTTGCGGGGAGCGGCACACCTGGGGTGCTTCGGCGCGCGGGGCGTGAACTGGGCACTACCACACACGGCCCGCTGGCGCGCCTCCACGTGCAGGGGGGCAGCAGTGGGGAGCACGTGCTGCGGCTCGACGGGGTGCCGGTGCGAAACCCCGTTAGCCTGGGCGGCTTCTTTAGCGCCTTCAGCCCGCTGGCGCTCGACCGACTCACCGTCCACAAGGCCGGCTACGAGGCGTCGCAGGGAAGCTACACCGCCGGCGTCCTGACGGCCACGCACGACGTGGGGCGGGCCGACGAGCGGCTGGCAGTGACGGCCGACCCGATCAGTGCCAACGGGCGGGCCGACGTGCAATGGACAACGGACCAGGGGCGGACGGGAGGGGCCATGGTGGCGGCTCGGGGCAGCGCCTGGCCCCTCTACCAGGCCGGCACGCTGGAGCACCTGCTGGGCACGTGGACGGCCCCAGACCCCGCCCTCACGTCCTTCTGGCTGTCCGGGACAGACGGACCGACGGCCGTGCAGGCCCAGCGCCACCGCACCGACGCCCGTTTCTCGGACCTGCACGCCGCCGTGCGGTGGCCGCTCGGGGCCTTTCACACGCTGTCGGTGTCGGGCTACCGCGCTGACAACCGCCTGGAGGCCGCCCTGTCCAGCCGCCTCGCCACCGACGACGGCGCGGCGACACTGGCGGCACAGGACGAGTATCTGTGGCGCAACACGGCCCTCCAGGCCCGCCACACGTGGACAGCCAGCGAGCGTCTCAGCACGGCGCTTCAGGCCTACGGCAGCTGGCACACCTCGCAGTACAGGTACGGCCTGCGCAGCTCAGCGGGCGCCGCCGGTCCCCTCCAGCTGCCTACGTCTGTTCTCGGCGATTCGCCGAAGGAACGCAATCGCGTGGCGGAGGGCGGCCTCACAGCGGAGGTGGACTACAGCCCCCGCGCCGACCTACGCGTCGAGGGGGCCCTCGAGGGGCAATACATCGATGGGGCCTTTCGCCTGGAGAATCGTTTCACGGGGCCGGTGGTGCACGGAACGCGGGCCTGGCAGTGGAGCGGGCATCTCCAGGCCACCGCGTCGCTCGGGGTAGGGACCACTCTGACCGGCGGCACGCGCCTCACGCACGTGCCCGTCCGCAATCAGACATATGCCGAGCCGCGCCTGTCGCTGCGACACGACTGGGCCGAGGGGCCGTTGGGGGGCGGTGCCTTTCGTCTTGCCGGCGGGCTCTACCGGCAGTTCGTCACGCAGGCGTCCGTCACGAGCGCCGAGCCGACGTCCGTACTCCCAGATCTTCAGTTTTGGCTTCCGCTCGACGCCAGCGTGGCCCCGCCGCGGGCCTACCACGGCGCAGCCAGTGTTCTTCTGCTTCCGAGCACGGCGTGGTCGTTGCGGCTGGAGGCGTATTACAAGCGCCACCCCCGCCTGCACCACGTGGACTACCCTCGCCTTATCGCCGCGGCCGGCTCGGAGGCGGGGACCCCGCGCCGGGTGTCGCGCCAGTCTGCACTTCTGGGAGAGGGCGAGGGCCGCACCTACGGGCTCGACGCCACCCTGCGCCGCCGCACTGGGCGCGTCACCGGGCAGCTGAGCGCCGGATGGGGCACGGCGCAGCGTCGCTACGAGGAACGCTTTGATGCCCGGTGGGTCTCGGCGCCCTGGGAGGAGCCGGTCCGCCTTGCCACCCAGGCGCGCGTCCGCCTCGCCGACGGCCTGCAGGTGCGGGGACAGTGGGAGAGCGTATGGGGGCGCTCCTGGGCCCTGCGCCGCATCTACTACGACTATGTGGGGCCGGCCGGCGGGGGCGGCCTGGAGCGCTCGTCGCTCAATGCCCCGGGCACGGATGTCCTCGCGCCGTACCACCGCCTGGACCTCGGCCTGCAGGGGGAGCGGACCTGGCGCGGCGTGACGGTGGCCGCGCAGCTCACGCTCGCCAATGCCCTCGGCCGGGCCAACCCGTTCGACGCCTCGCTCCGTCGGGGGGCCGGTACCACCACCCGCCAGCCCCGCACGCTGCCGGGGCGCCGCCTCGTGGGCGTCCTGTCGCTCCGCTACTGAGCCCGCGGGGGTTTTTCTTCGCCGTCGCCGCCCGCGCCTCCCTGCCGCTGCAGGGGGCGAGGCCGGCCGGAGGCCTGATGGTGATGTAGGGGGATAACGCCTACGTTACACCACGGGTATGGGTACTGGGGCCGCCGGGCTCGTCACAAGTGCGCGATTACCAAACGTGACTTCGGCACCCTTTATACGGCAGCGTCCCTCGTTGCCCCATCACACCACCAAAGATCCCTCTTTATGACCCTCGCAAGCACTATTCGTTCAATACGACTCCGCCGCGCACTTCTTGCCGCGGCCCTGCTGGTTCTTCCATTTACTTTGATTCTCAGTGGCTGTGATAGCGGCGGGTCAGGAATGGATGAGAGCAGCAGTGTGGGCGACCAGATCACTTACGACCTGACCGCCCAGACCGACGCTGGCGTCAGCGGCACTGTTACCTTTTGGCGGGCCGGTCCCGAAAGCAGCCTAGTCACGCTTAATCTGGATGGAAGTACAACCCTTCCTGGAAAGTCGCACCCGGCTCACATTCACGAATCCGATGGTGGTAACATTGCTTATTACCTGAGTGCAGTCAACGGCAGCAGTCCCAACGGCACGACCGCCCGGAAGATTGGGGTGCCGATCGACTCCCTAGCTGCCTTTGACGGGTACGTGAACATTCACGAGAGCCCGGCAAACCTCGGAAATGTCGTGGCGCAGGGTGACATCGGCGCCAATGCCCAGGGCACTGACGGGTCGGGATTGGATTTCGTGGCGAATCCGGACTCTAGAACTTATACGCTAAACCCGAACACAACTGAGGGAAGCGTCCTCTCCAACGGAGATGCCACCACAGTCCGCTTCGAAGAGTTGACTAGCTCAAAGACGCTGGTGACTTACTCACTCGATATAGATGGATCGGTGAACCAGAACGTGGAATCCAACGTCACGGTCGCCCAGATCGGTCACATCCACCAGGGAAGCTTGGCGAACGCTCCCGGTTCTATCTCAAACAGCGACAGTGACGGGTTCTCCGGCTATCTCGGTTCGGTGGCGCCCACCGACCCGGATGCCCGAAGCAGCCGCATCATCAACGCGAGCTTCGACAAGCTTACCAGCTACAACGGCTACGTGAACATTCACCAGAGCATTGCCAACTCGCAATATAAGTTCGCGCAAGGCGACATCGGCTCCAACGCCGAGAATGGCGGAGGGTCGTCCGCCGACGTGACGGTGACCATCAATAACGAGGGAAGTAGCGCGTGGGTGGTTGACAATGTCGAGGGCGCCAGTGGCGTCGCCGGCAGTGGTCAGAATCCAACGCTCACCCTGAAGGTAGGTACCCGCTACCGCTTCGACAACAACGGGGGTAGCAACCACCCGCTGGGCCTCCAGAACAGCAGTGGCGAGTATCTGCTGAACCAGACCGACTCCGGCTCCGGCAGCCTCGAAGGTGACAGCGGTATCAACTACGAGGAGGACAGCGACGGAGTCGCCTTCACATACACCCAGTCGCTAGCCGATGCGGTGAAAACCTATCGATGCACCGTGCACTCCTCAATGGAAGGCACCGTCCAAACCGACGGGTCTGGTGGTGGTGATGATGGCGGTGGTTACCCGTGACTTACGCTGTTGTACTCAGCGGTGCTCTCGTGCCTGTGAAGAGCCGCGCCCCAGCACCATTTTTGAGCAGCCGTCCGGCCCGGGAGCATTTCCGGGCCGGATGCGGTTTTGTGAGAATGGACGCCAGCGCATAGGCAATACAAGGCCTCAGTGGAGACACGAAAATCGGCTGGCATGACGACACGTGGATGGATCCGCTCTATTGTGACTATGGCCGACCCCTGATGCGGGTCTTGAATTTGCCTCCTTCTTTACCCAGGGCGGCTTAATACGACCTTCCCCCCGCCGTCTGGGCGTCCGGGCATTCCTTCTGTAGGCTTTGGTGCTTTCGCCAGATGGGCCCGTTTCCTAAACCAAGGTTTCATGCAAACCCGCTGAAGGCCCCGGTGCAGGCCAAAACGCACCAACGCGTACCCCCACCGAACTTCAGCAGGCGGCGCCGTGTTACCGGTCACTAAAGGGAAGATTTCCCAGCAATACGGCCCGACGCTTGTCGGAAACCACCCGTCGAACAATTGAAAAATGCCCTCTCTGATGAGGGGAGGGGGAACGTTTCTGCAAGTTTCTTGGATGACCCCACGGATCTGTCGGTTACAACCCACCCGCTGAGCATCGGTGTCTCCCTGCACCGGGCCTTTCCCACCAGCCTGTCTCCCCATGCCCGACCCATCTCGACGCCCAACCAGCAAGGGGTTCTCTCGCCAGGAAAGTGATCGGAGCCGAAAGACCGGCGGCCAGGTGCCCAGCATGGTCAATGCAACGCTCATCCAGGCCCTCAGCGGAGACGCGCTCAAAGTGGGTGTCTTACTTCCTGAGGCTTCCGGCCCTGACTTTCCGGAAACAGCTACTGGCCGGGATGTCGCCGTGGTCTACCTATGGGGAGTCCAGGCCCCGAGGCCGGGCCAGCCGTTCGGGAAGGCCGCTACGGAAGCGGCCGCTCAGCTCTGCCGCGGAAGACATCTCCGCGTTGCGACGCGGAGCGCAGGGCCGGAGGGGTACATCAGGGGCAGCGTCGTTGCTGAAGAGAAGAGCACTGGGGGTGAAAACGCGGAGGCGCGGGACGTAGGACGAGCCCTGGTGCGCCGCGGGCTGGCATGGCAGGACCAGCGTGGACCCGCTTCTGCCCAGCTCCGAGCATTGGAGCAGGAGGCCCGGGGGCAGGAGGTCGGCCTGTGGCAACAAGAGGCGCCGACTCCTCCATGGGCCTGGCGAGGGTGAGCCCCGGCAGGTGTGAAATCAGTCTGGAAGAGGCTTCGTGGGACCGAACGTCTTTTCCTTTTTGACATTCACAACGCAAACGATTCTGCACGACATAGCCGAACTGAAAATACATTCCTCCTCAAAGTAGAAAGCGCCGGTACAGAAACCGAGCTTGGCATGACGGTTGGAGATCCAGGCGCGGCTGCCCAGCAAGTCTCAGGCCAGAGGGAATAGGAGCCTGCCTACTAGCCTGGGGCGCTGAAGCATGCTGAGATTACGAGCAGGGGCTTGAGAGGTAGGCAGGCATCTCGCCACTTTTAGGATCTGTGCACGCCAAGCCTAACACGCCCGTTCACCAGACAATCCCCTGGCTGAAACTGGGGGATATTGGCCCGAAGCAAGCAGCAAGAACGAGAAATCCGATATGGCAAAGACTGAGGAAAGAGAAACCGAGATGGAAGAACCCCGGATGGAGGTGGTGGAGGTGAAAAGCCTGCCCGAGAAGTTTCGCCCGACCGCCGGTAGTCCACCGACGACCAACGAAATGCCCGCGCCTCTCGCTGACTTGACTCGGGAGGCCACCTCCGGGTTGACGGCCGCAGAGCGCAGGGCTTTCCTGCACCGTCTCAAGGAGGAAAAACCAGCGCTCTTTTCGCGGGAGGCGAGTGGAGGGGACCCACCCGGAAACCCGTCGTGTCAGTTCTCCGAGGAAGAGTGCCGTGAGATGCTGATCCGCCAGCTCAAAAAGGAGGCCAACCGGTTCATGGGGGCCGCCGCGCGCCTGTAGCCTGCTCGAGCCCGCAGCTCACTCGTAGGAAGGAGAATCTGCGGGGAAGCAGAGCCCCGGTAGACTGAGATCAGGGATCCACTTTCAGGATCACCCAGGAGGCGCCAAATAGCAGGTAGCTGGTCAGCAGACAAAACAAGCACCAATGAGCAGGAGCAACGGTGGTGCAGGCACTGGTGAACAGAGTTCCTCATCGCAGCCCTGATGGCAGGACCGATCGCAGAGCTTTAGGTCCTTGTCGGAGCCCAGGAGATTGCCCGTGGATCGATAGCTGGTTCCCCTGATGGTCAACCGGGGGGTAGCTTTCAGAGGAAGAAAGTCCCATTAGAAGCTTGTGGACACACGCACGCCAAAGAAGCGGGGGTCTCCGGCAATAAATGTCGGAGTGCCAAATGCGGCCCCCGTGTTGCCCCCGTCGATGATGAACTCTTTGTCGAACACATTTTCGACGTATCCCTCGATTTGAATCCCCCTGACGGTAACGCCGCCACGTACGTCCACGACCGCGTATCCGTCCTGGCTGATGTTCTCATTGTTCTCTTCTTCGAAATACACCTTCGACTTGTAACGGACGGAGGGACGCAGGAAGGCATTAACCTGCGGCGTGATGCTGTAATCAACGTTCACTCCTCCGGATATGCTGTGTCGTGGAGTTAGGCGGAACTGGTTTCCTGCCAGTTCCTGCGTTTCCCCGTCTTCATCCGTGTCGTCGAAGGTCGCATCGATGAACGCATAGTTCGAGAACACGGTGATGTCTTCCGTGACGGCCGCCCGTACCGACGTCTCCAGTCCCAGGGCCGACGCCTTTCCCGAGTCGCGTTGGCGACTCACAAACTCTCCCTCGTCATTGAGTTCAGTGACGCTGGTCTGGAAGTTGCTGTAGTCGTAGGCAAACCCACTTAGAGTGTATTCGAGACGATCGTTCAGGCTGATTCCCTTGATGCCCCCCTCATAGCTCCACACCGTCTCGGCATCCAGAATGTTGGCGCCCTCCTCGTTCACGTCAATAACATTGGGCCGCCGTCCGCGCGACAGCGTGACGTACGAGTTGATGTCGTCGGTAATGGCGTAGTCGGCAGCTAGGCGCCCAACGGCCGACCAGAACGTTTCGCTCTCGGAGAGCCGCCCGTTCGTCGGTTCAAACAGGTTATTGGGCGAGGCGCCTGTAAGGGCCCCCAGTCGTCCTGGCGTTTCACTGTTGGTGACCTTGTATTCGCCAGTCATGTCCTCGAACGTGCCCCGGAGACCAGCGGTGACCGAAAGCGCCTCGGTCACGTCCACGGTCCCGTCTAGAAAGACCTCGGCGGCGGTAGTGGACCCATAGTTCGTGTACGCTTCCTGATGGGAATCCTTCAGTTCAACCGAGTTGCCCGTCTCAGGGTTGGGGATTGAAGGGACGAGCGTCGGCTGCCCATCCTCGCCAACCAGTGGGATATCGGAGTTCAAGAGCGCGATGAAGCTCCGCTCGTCGGTTCGAAACGGCACGCGCTGGGAGCCATCCTCCCAGAAGAAGTTCGCTCCGCCGAAGCCCGAAAACCGCCCGGTGCTTTCGTAGGTCACGCGCACCTCTTGGCTAAACTGCTTGCCCTCGGCATCCTCGTCAAATTGGAGGGCTGGCGCAGCCGTGCCGTCGGCATCAAACCGTTCTAGCGAGTCGAATTCACGGTACGCGGTGGTGGAGTTGAGCGTCAGATTGGAGGAGAGGGCCTGATCCACGAGAAGCGTCACGTCCCACACGGTCCGGTCGAGAAACAAGTCGTCGTCCTCCAGCACCGGGTCGGAGCCCATCGCGGCCGCGGAGCTAGGATCGGTGGTCCCCTCCGGGGGAGCGAAGGACCCGCTCTTAAATGAGGTGCCCGGCGGGGTGTCGCGCTGATAGTTTGCGATCACGTCCACTACGGTGCCGTCTGTTGGCAACCAGCGCATCGATCCCCGCGACGCGAACGTCTCTTTCCCGTTCAGAGGATCGCCGGTCTTGTTGCTGACGACACCATCCCGCTTGTTATATAAACTAGCCACTCGAAGAAAAAGCTTATCCTCAACCACAGGAACGTTGGCGTGGCCGGTGACGTAGCGCTCGTTCTCATTGCCGATCCCACCCTCCAGCCGCAACGACTGGGTGTTCTCCGCACGGTTCTGAATGATGTTTACCGCACCAATCTGGGCGGCTCGGCCAAAAAGCGTTCCCTGTGGTCCCTTCAAGACCTCCACCCGCTCCAGGTCGTACAGTTCAACAACGGATCCCCGAGACTTGCTGATCGACACGCCGTTCTGGTACACCGACACCCGTGGTTGCACCCGCGCATCCCCATCGTCACTGGTAATGCCACGCACGACGAATCCCGGGTTATTGGGGCTTTGAATCTGCACCTGCAGTCCCGGCACGAAATCGGAAAAGCGATCAAACTGCTGGACCCCAATGTCGTCCAGAAAGTCGCCCTCGTAGGAGGAGACAGCAGCCGGAATCTCCTGCACCTCCTGTATCCGCTTCTGTGAAGTGACTGTCAGGCCTTCCAGGGCAAGGGTTTGCGCCTCAAGCCGAATGGTGAGCGGAGACGTGTCGGGCCCGACCGTAATGTCTCGGCGCTGAGTCCGGTACCCGACGAAGCTGGCAACCAGCTCCTGCTCGCCGGCAGGGACCCCTTCGATCCGAAAGTTGCCATTGGCGTTCGTCTGGTCGCCGAGCGGATCCACTCCGTCCTCATCAGACTGTGCGATGCGGACGGTCGCCCCGGGAAGTGAATTGCCATCAGGGGTCAACACCTGTCCGGTGACGGTCCCCTGTTCCTGTGCCCGGGCGGGTGAGGCAGCGACAACCAGAGACGCTAGGGCGATGAACAGGCAGAAAGGCGGGAGCCACCGGGTGGGGAAGGAAGAAGTCGAAGGAGAAGAGCACATGCGGCGACAGGACAAATGATGCAAAGCAATATGGGACTATCCACATCCCAATAAATCTTACTGGGGCTGCCGCATTGTTTTGTTTTATTTATCTGAGTATTACCAAACGTTTATCGTCTCTCGACAAGTTGATTTTTTAGATAGTGCATTTCGTGCTGCATAGAACAGATCTCGTCGGCCATGGGGGCACCCCTTTCCTCCACAGCCGGTTCTAATGGACTCGGTAGAGTTGTCGTTAGTTGGGTCTGAACCCACGACCCGCAGCGGGTCGCTCGTGCAAGACACTCTCCCTGAGGCAAAAACTTCGGCCTAAAGGATCTCTCATTCACGCGTTCATGCATTCGTACTCTCCTTGCTTGCCCGCTTCAGCGTTTCCGGTCAACGCTTCCTAACGCCCCTGCAGTGCCTGCTCGTCCTGGTCGGCCGGCCGCTTCGGGAGAAGATCGGGCGGGTTTAGATTTGGGCAGTGCACCCGATAACGGTGGTGGTCCCACCAACGTGCGTACATGCCTATCGCCCAGACCGTGATGCGGGCTCAGTCAGGCAGTCATTTGACCTTTCAACAATCGCTGAGTTACGTTCTCAAATGCGGCAATCAACGTCTCAAGTGGACGGCGAGGACCAACCCACAACCGGCATTGGGCCCTTTCAGCCGGTCGGGTTTTCGACAGACAGACTCCCCACTCTGCAGATCCACAGATGCCCTCTTCCTCTGAGCCAAACGGCCCCGAGCGAGGTGGACCCGACTCGTGGGGGTCAAGTTCAATCGTCCCAACATCTCTGCTGAGACGCAGCGGCAGGCTGCTTCTTCAACATTCTGGGCGCAGCCTGCTGGCATACGCGGTTTTAGCCATCGGCCTTGGCGCCGCTACTCTCCTCCCGAGGGGCGCCGCGGCCCTGTTGGGCATTTCGGACGCCCCTGTCTTGCCGAACATTTCCTCCGAATCAGACATGGGGGCCTCCTGGGCAGTCAACATGCTGCCGACCTACAGTTTCAGCCCGCCGGACTACCCAGAGCAGTCCACTGGACAGGCCGTCGGAGAGGCGATCGAATCCCTCGAACAGATGTCGGTCGCCACGGTAGTGGAAACAGTTCCCGAAGTTCTCGTCGCCGCTGCGGTGGGCATGGCGGTCCTCCTGCTGGCCGGGCCCGCCGTGGCCGGCGCCTATGCCCTGGCTCTTCCCTGCACCCGAGAAAAGGGTCTTGGTTCGGGCAATGAGGATCGCCCAGGCGATGCGTCCCACTCGGTCCGGCCAGCCCACGGGGCGGCCCTGGACAGCCTGCACGCGGACGGCCTGAGCGCAGGGGTTCTTTTTTCCTCGGCGCTTGCTTTCGCGGCAGCGTCAGTCGCGACGCTCGTTGGACTTTTGCTTCTGGTGGTCCCCGGGGCCGTTGTGGCTGTCGGGCTCGCGCCGCTGATGCCACTGATTGTGGAGACCGGCCGGGGCCCTCGTGGGGCGATCCGCCAGGCATGGCGGTTGACCGAGGGACACCGGTGGCAAGTCTTCGGGCTGTACCTGCTCGTCTGGATCATGTCGGCCATCGCCGCCGGGTTGGCCGCCGCCGTCGCCTTCGGGGTAGAAAGCCTGGGGGGACCGGTGGCCCCGGCGGCCGTCGGGGCGGGCCTGCTGCTGGGAACCGGCGTTGGGACGTGGGGCCTACTGGCGCGGTGCTGTCTGTACCGGCGTCTAAAGCACCTCGAAGGTGGGTAAAGCACGAGACTAAGGCAGTCGTCACGCGCTGGAAACGGGGCGTACGAGTCGAGCAGGGGGCAAAACTGATTCTCATCACTGGCTGTGCTCATCATCGTCTAGTCTAGCGGCAGCCGCAGACAACAAAAGCCGCCATGACGAGTGCGAGTTGCACCGTCATCGCCTGCTTTTGTCAGTGGCCACCGCCTCTAAGCCTGTGTTTCAGACGCTTCTGGTTGCTCACGACTTCTCTCTCTCCTCACACCGTGCTCTGGGCCATGCGGTGGACGTTGCCTCTCGAACCGGGGCAACTCTCCACCTGATGTATGTGGACCGGACGGCCGAGGGCGTTCTATTTGAAGGCGGAAAGGCGCCCTCGGACGATGAGCTCCAGGACCGGTTTGAGGAGCGGTGCCGCACCTCGCTTGACCCGTATGACCTTTCGCCGACCGATGGACGAGTCACCTGCCACGCGGTGCGGGGAGTGTCCCCGGCGCCTCTACTGGTGGAAAAGGCAGAAGAGATCGAGGCCGACCTCATCGTGACGGGAACCGAAGGGCGCCGCGGCGCTCAGCGGCTCATCGTTGGGAGCGTAGCCGAAGAGGTGCTCCGCACGGCGCCCTGCCCGGTCTTGACGGTGCGGCAGCGAAAGACCGACGGAGCTTCCGATTCTACGGGCGAGGCTTCCGGCTCTGATGTGGAACAGATCGTCGCGCCCGTCGACTTTTCTGACCTCACAGAGATTGCCCTGGGGCACGTGACCCAGCTTGCCCCTCTCTACGATGTCCCCGTGAAGCTAATGCACGTCGTAGAGAACCCGGCCCTGCCATCTGTTTATGAGGTGAAATCCTCCAAGGTGCAGGCCCGAGCGGCTGAACAGCAAGCTGAGGAGGAGCTCCGATCGCTGGGGGAGCCGCTCGCGGAGAAGGGCGTGTCGGTGTCCTACGTCGTCCACCGGGGAGAGACGACCCGCACTGTCGTGGAGGCCACGGGCCACCGAAACACGCTGACCGTGATGGGAACGAAGGGGTTGTCGGGCCTGCGTCGCGTGATGCTTGGAAGCGTGACCGAGGCTGTCATCCGAGAGTCCAACGGACCCATCCTGGCTGTGCGCTCGTCCGCTCAAGTGGACAAGTCCCCTCAGGCAAACGAGTAGCTTGCGACGAAAACCGCGCGTAACAGGGCACTAATTTCTGTCCAGAAGCCATGCATTGCGGAAAGATGGACCTCCTGGCGGCGTTATACCGCAAAATGCTACTGTCTCCAGCGGTTGGGTTCTAAAATCTATCGAGGGCGACGCCACCAGCGGCACCAATCTTGATAACCAAATTCTATTGGACGCTTCCCTGTTCAGACTATGACCGTGCAGGTCTACCACCGGCAACATTCCCTGAGAGACACCGGATACAACGTTTTTGAGGAACGGCCCGATGTGGCCTGGACCGACCGGCAGCACGAATACGAGTGCTCGGCGACTGTTGAGGTCCAGGCGGCCGACCGTTGTGATGCGCTGAGGCGGGCCCTTCGCCTGATGCGGCACAAGCCGTCGCAAACCGATTCTGGCGCTGTGGTGAAACTGTACCGCGAAAGCGTCCGTCGCTCGTCAATCGGAGATGTCCTCGTGGTCGATGGGGCGCCCTACGAGGTGCAGGACGGGGGATTCGAACGGATCTGAGGCCTCTTTCAACCTCCAAGCATCCGATCCCAGAGCCGGCCTTGAGGCCACCGGGTGGCCCGGAAGAGAGGGGACCTGCCCCAGAAGGACCTCGGGCATACGCACTAAGGCGTGTCTGATCCTGCTGTATGCAGGCAGACGAACGCGGCCCGTCTCAGAGCAGTGCCGGCATTCCCCTCGCTTCTGGGGGCAGGTCAGTCCAGGGTCTCCTGAAGCTGATGGAGCATTTCCTCGAGCTTTTCGGCTGCCGACCGGGCTAGTTCTTGGGAGCGGTGGCGACGGGCCTCCTCCGCTGAGTCAAACCCGTGGGTCAGCTGGTCCAACTCGTCAATCTCTGGCTCTTCGCCGGCGGCCGCCGAGCGGGCCATCTCCAAACGGCGCTGGATGTCTTCGACTTGCTGGGCCGCTCGGGCAAGCGCTTCCGGCAGATCCGACGAGGAATCTTCGTGGGGGCCTTCGTCGAAACCTCCGTACCCATTCTCTTCCCTGTCAGTCGGGTCGAGCTCTCCGAGCAGTTGGGACTTCCGGCCGGTTCCATTCAGGTCGGTTCCGTTGAGATCGGCGTCGTCAAGGGTAGATTCGTCCATGTGCGGTCGGTGAGTTCGGGCGGGGCAGCGTTGTGGTGAGGGAGTCGTGGAGGTAAGGATAACTTGAACGCCGCTGCTACTGATTTAGGCTCGTGCTCTTCGCTAAACTCGCAACGTCAGGATGGCAAGTGCACGACGCGATAAAAAGGCCTGAGGGTGATTTTCACCTGAGTAGAACACTGCACGCTGGATGGCCCCCTGCGCGCCAGGGAGGCAGGACCACCAAGTACCTGTCTCCCGCACCTGACCGCCGGCGATCGGCAGAGGACCCTGGCTGACAAGCCCGTCGCTTCCAGCCTCAATCCATCATCGGTTGGGCCGTGCCACTACACAATGCCGGCGCACTTGGAAGTGTCGTCTTCGAGGCTACAATCCGTGTGGGGCCCACAGCGGGGGGCGGTGTAGAACTCAGGTGGGCTCAAAACGGGCATCTCAAAACGGGCATTTTGCCTGCGGGACCGCCTGTCGATGAGACCTCTGCAGTGAAGACTTAGGCATCATCAGTCAGGGGAACTTCCACAGTAAAGCATGTCCCGACGCCCTTTTCGGTCTCGACGTCAATCGTGCCGCCCAGTTCTTCGGTAAGCTGCTGCACGATGGATAATCCGAGCCCACTTCCTTCGTATTCGCGGGCCAGCCCCTGCGACTCTTGCTTGAAAGCCTGAAAGAGATCCGGCACGCGCTCCGGATCCATTCCGATGCCGGTGTCCTCGACCTCCAGGACCGCACTTCGGCCCTCATTCAAGCTCTCATCCAGGCCCTCGCCCCAGACCCGAACTTCCACGTGGCCTCCCTCCGGCGTGAATTTGATCGCATTCTCCAGCAGGTTCCGGCAGATTCGGTAGAAACCGTCCTCGTTCAGAGAGACGATCACCGGTGGGTCCGGAATCTCCGTTGTCAGGATGAGGGACTTTTCAGAGATGCTATCACGGAGCACTGTGGCGACGTCCTCGATGACAGCCCCCAGCGAAAACCTCTCGCGACCGAGCTTCTGGACACCGGCCTCCAATTTGGAGAGGTGAAGCACCGACTCCAGCGTCCGCTGAAGTCGCCGGCTGTTTTTGCGTATTCGTGCGGCGAAGTCCTCATCGCGGCCACTCAGGCTCTGTTCCAGTATCTCGGAGAAGCCGGTGATCGAGGTGAGGGGCGTGCGGATCTCATGGGTCACGTTTGCGAGCATCGCAGACTTAAGCCGGGAGGCCTCTTCTGCCTCGTCCTTCGCCTCGCGGAGTTTCTCCTCTCGCTTCTTCTGTTCAGTGATGTCGGTGTGGATGCCCAGCATTCGAATCGGCTCTCCACCGCCATCATACTCGACAGTGCCGCAGGCCTCGACCCACCGCTGCTGGCCGTCGGGGATGCACACCCGAAACTCCGCCTCGTACTTCTCTCGGTTCTCGATTGCCTGTTCGACGGCTTTCTGGGCACTTGACAGATCATCGGGGTGTACGCGCCTGGCCCAGGCCTCAAGCGTTCCTGGAAACCCTCCAGGCTCATACCCGAAAAGCCGCTCGGAGGTCTCGTCCCAGATCACTTCGCCGGCCTGGATTTTCCAATCGAACGTCCCGGTATTCGATGCGTCGAGGGCAAGCTGTAGGCGCGTGTTCAGCGCCCGGAGCTTCTCCTCTTGCCGCTTCCGTTCGGTGATATCCGTGTACACAGAGTACGTCTCTGGAGCCCCTGGGTCCAGAGCCTGCGCCACTCGCAGTTTAAACTCTCGCTGGCCATCCGGGGTCACACATCGAACCCTCGTCTCGGCAACACCCTCTTCAATGGCCCGGCGCTCAACGGCAGCGGGGCTCTCCTGGACATATTCTTTTGAATTGTCTACTGGGCGAATGAGACCCTGCAGATTCTTTCCTTCGGACTCCTCGGCGGCGTGTCCAAAAACCTCTTCGAATGCGGCATTGGCGGTGAGGACGCTGACCTCTTCTCCTTCAAGCCGCCCGTGGACAACGGGGACCGGAAGCCCATCCAGGAGGTTTTCAAGGCGTCTGCGGTCTCCCTGCACTTCCTCCTTGGCCCTTTTCAGCTGGGCAACACTGTACCCTACGTAGAGCCCGACGAATGCACCGATTGCGGCCAGTTGTAAAACAATGGCACGGGGGTCAATTTCCTCTTGCAGGACTTGCATCCCTACCACGAGCCCAGCAAGGAGCGCCAGCCCAATGCCACCCGCCAGCGCGTATTTTATTGCTTCTGGTAGGTAAAAGGAGCCAGGCGAGTCTTGAAAAAGCCGCCATCCAACGTATGGAATCGCCAACGCCAGAAGGATGGACACCGAATTTTTTAGCGTTGCCGACCACTGCGGTTCGTCCTGGTGGACCCAGTCTACATACGCATCAAGCAGAAGGGCCGCAGCCAGCACCACACCGATCACGAGCAGTACCCAGAGGGCGCTGCGCCGGCCTAATTTCGCGGGACGAGGGCCAGCATCGGTTGGTGGAAAGAACATTGTCGTGCGTGGTTTTCAGAGTTTCTGGCGGCGGAATGGCCCTTGGTCCGTGGTGGCACTTATAGAGCAAAATGGCTTTGTACCCGTTCTGTCAACTCTTTCCCTATCACTTCCTCGGGCGTAAAAGCCTCTTGTTGAGGTGTGAAAGCCCCCCGGTCAGGTACGGCAGCCGTCTGGTCTGCTCATGGTTCTCCAAGGACCCCTGACAAAGGCACCAGAAAGCTCCTCTATAGTAAGTTCAACCCCTCAATTAGTTTCATTTTTTTCATATTTAGACCCATAAAATTCGCTTCAGGTATACCGGTTTCGTTCTTTCTCGATCTTCCAGCGGGATTCCTGTAGCCGCCCGGTGAACTTCTCGCGCCCAGGTTGAAACCGGTTCTTTCCTCTAGCCCTAGCCGGTCGGACATTCTGAACGATAGCTTCTTGGAAATGGGAAAGCCGAAGAAATCTCTTCGTCGCTGACTTCGCGGTCGAATGGTTTCTCAAGGCTCAAGACGCCAATTCTGCTCGTCTTCTGATTTGCACGTACGGGCCTTCTCTGGAGTTGAAGTCTGACGGACAAATTGGGCCACTGAACAGAACTGCCCGCGGCTCATCAGGGGAGGGGACGACCCGCCAGGGAGGTAGGAGGAGCAAGGCGCCGACACCGGGCGCCCACCCGATAGGTTGAGACAACTCTGTGGCGGGAGAGGCGGGGTGGCTCCCCTCCGCTTCTCTGCCCGGCCACTCTTGCCTTCACGTCCCACTCCTCCACATAGGCACGGTTGATCTTCTCCAGAATGTTCTGATTGTGCCCAACGATGATGGGAGGATCGTTAGCGTAAGAAAGAAGGCAGCGGTACTGCGGGTCTAGATTCCGGGCTCTCACTCCTCGAGCGTCAGGTTGAGGATTGGGTCCGTCGCTCCCTCACTGTCGATGAGCACCAGTGTGGCAGGCGGATCGCGAGACGGATCTGTCGTCGTAGAGTGGGGGTGGACGCTCTGCCGAGACACGCGTAGAAGTTGAGGGCGGGCACAATCCGAATTCAGGGAACAGCGAACCCGGCAGTGCCGCCCGGATCCTATTCGTCCGACATTGACTCGTACTCGGCCTGTTGGGCAGGAACGACATACTGGTCGAAGTACCAGCTCGTCGCTTTCTCGAACGTGAGGTACGCACCGGTGCCGAGCGTCGCCACGAGGAGAGCAAGGAGCGCGACGTTTCGGCGCTTCCGCTTCGGATCGATCGAGCATTGATTCTGTCGCCGGTAATAGAGCCACGTGCCGACCAGTCCTACGAGAGCGGCCAGTCCCCGAAGCAGCCATGCCCCCAGGCCGGCTGAGCCGTCGGCAGCGTAGAAGAAGTCAGCGAACGAGATCGCGTAGATGCCCCCCATCACCCCCATCGCGAAAAGCACCGCAGGGGCCACGCAGCAGATCATGCCGGCCAGCCCCGCCGAGGCGGCCACTTTGAGACCCCAGGACCACAGGCTGGGGACAGTATCATCGGTGTCGTCGGCTACGGGTGTGCTGATTGTACTACGGGGTGTAGTGTTGGCGATATTACGGGAGGAGGGGCGCTACAGGGGGACGTTCGGCACGCTCAGGCTCTCGTTCGAGGACATCGGCCGGGACTCTCGCCCGTGTCTGCCTGGCGGGTCAAGGGACGATTTGCTCATCGCCGTCATAGACACGGAGCGCATCAACCGGGCACACGGCACAGGCTTCCTTCAGGCGCTCCGGATCGATGTCCGGCGTCTCGTCCTGAAAGCGCACAAGGTTTTGTTCGTCAATCTCGAAGGTTTCGCTGGCGAGCCCGACGCAGCTACCCGACCCGATGCAAAGGGTCCGGTCGATTTCGATCGTCAGGTCACCGATGTCGCGTTCCATAGTTCACGGGAGGATTGTGACGGCCAAACGAGGAGAATGTCTCGCGTCCGGAATGGGACCGAGCACGGGTGGAGGCGTCAACCGATGGATTGGAACGTGGAGGGCAGGCCCCCATCGGTGGACGGGGAGTCAAGGCTGGGTCGGTTCGGGGCATCTGAGGGCGGTGCCTCGTCGGTGCAGTACGCCTCGAAGGCCTCGATCAGATCCGCCCCGATTGCTCCTGGCTCACGGCCTTCGATGTGTTTCCGCTCGATGACGTAGACCGGCTGGCCGTTTCGGAAGAGGGCCATGAACGGCGAGGAGGGGGGAATGCCGGGCAGGTACGCTTCCCGGACGTGGTCGGTGGCCTCCAGGTCCTGCCCCGCGAACACCGTCACCTCGTGGTCCGGCGTCGGTCCGGCCTTCAAGGCACGGGCTACGGCCGGTCGAGCACTGCCCGCTGCGCATCCGCATACGGAATTGATGACGAGAAGCAGGGTCTCATCCTCGGCGGCCTCAAAGGCGGTGTCCACCTCGTCGGGGGTGGTCAGTTCCTTTACACCGAGGCGCGTGAGTTCTTTGCGCATCGGTTCGACCATCGCTTTCGGATAGGGCATGGTACGAAAAGTGGGGACGGTGAAGTAGATGGTGGGAATGCGTACAAGGGCACCGTTCTCGGCATCGTGTTCTTCAGAACGCTTGGCGCTCGGGGCTGCGGCGGGCCGTTACTGGGCGACACTGACGAGTTCGCCGCGCCGAGTTGCCCCTGCTCTTGTGTCTCACGTAGAGCCCTCCTGCGCCTCCTCCGTGTCGTCAGACGACCCGCAGTTACGGAGTGCCCGAAGCCCGTCCGCGCTCACAGCGAGGAGGCGGTGACGGCCACGTCCGGCCTCAACAAGAATAGAGGTTGGGGCACGCCGGTAGAGGCACTCCAGCACTGAGGCGGGTGTAATCCGGAAGTGAGCAGAGAACCGTCGGAGCATCCCTACGGCTTCTCCATCTTCAGCGACATGAAACGCCGGAGCCTGCATTCTGGAAGTAGGGCCATATTACCGTGGAAACGGATCTACTAAGAAAAAAGGCCTGCGCGTTTTTTCAACATTTACGTGCCGATAACCTTTTTATTGATACTCTCTCCATAAAACCCTACCCTGACGGGTCCTGTACACGTGTCTCAATGTTGTCGTAGTAAACTTTAGTTCGTCCGACTCTCTATGTCTTTCCTTGGCCTTCTCCAGTCCGAGACGAAGCGTCGGCTTCTCCAGCTCATGAAGCGTCAGGGAGAGATTACGCTCAACGACGCGACTCAGGACATCGACCGCGCCCGACCGACGCTCCGCGACCACCTCGACCAGATGGGGCGTGATGGGCTTGTGGCCCGCCGTTCCAAGAGACAGGGGCGTGGACGCCCGAGCATATGCTACCGCATCACTCCACTCGCTGAACGCCTCTTCCCAGGACGGGAAGGGACGGTCTTTGCTGAGTTTCTGAGCTACCTGCAAAGCCAGGGACAAGACCGGCTCATTGAGGAGTTCTTCCAGTCGTTCTGGAACGACCGCCTCGGCGAGGTTGAAAACCGCCTTGCCGATCCACTGGAGTCCGCTAGCATCCGCGAGATCGTCGATGTCCTCGAAGAGGTCCTCGAAGAGAATGGATTTATGCCTGAGGTTCGCGTCGAAGAGAAGGAGGTGACCGTCAAGGCCTGCAACTGCCCGTTCGCGGAGATCATCAGCACTACGGAGCTCCCCTGCGCTTCCGAGACCTGCTTCTACGAGGCTCTGTTCGAGCGCGTAGAGCGGACGCGTCACATCCCCGACGGAGACACGGCCTGCGCCTACGAGTTGCCGGTGGTTCAAACGTAATTGGGTCTCGTCTTTGATAGACGCCACTTCTCTTTCAGGGGCCGACGTACGCCTTGCCCAGAAGAACATGTCGGGACTGAGACCGGACGGCCGCCCGTACGCGTGCTGCACGGTCTAGGGCAAATCCTTTCTTCAGCCGGAACCTGTTGTCTCTCGCCAAAGGGCCCAGGGCCAGAGGAGGTAGTTCCAGCCATCGAGGAAGTGCGGGCCTCGTGGGTACCCTTGGCTCTGTCTGAGAATTACCGGTTCGGGTGTTTACCACCGGGTACCGAGCACCGCCCTGAAGCCGCCGTTTCTGAGTTCTGGGCGGTGTCCCCTCTTTGCCGAACAGACGTTATATCGGATGGACGGTCGGTCAAACCAACCGGTCGGCCCTGCCGGGGATATCAGCTTCTGGAGGCATCGAACCGTAGCTGACAGTTGGTTGCCGGTTGTAGGCAACAGTCGGCCGCAACCGAGCGGGCCCACTGGTGGCAGCAGTCCGCGCGAGACTCGGACATGAAAGATGGTAAGCACGGAAGGCTCGAATGTGAGAGCGGCTCACCCAAAAGCGGGCGGGGGAGAAGAGTCTCTCAGTCACGTGCGGGAAGGGGGCGATACCGCACCAGGCGTCAGCGAATTGCACGAGGCCTCTCGGCCATCACAGCGCGGAGACCCGCGCGGGAGCCATCAATCCCCACGGTGCCTTTAGCGAGCAGGCCGTTGGGGAAGAGACCTCGCTCGACAGTGAATTAGTCACTCAACCGACCGCGGGGCCTGCTTGCACGGAGGGGCTGGCAGAACTGCAGTTATACGAGATTTGGGGCTCGGCGCGAATATTCCTGCGCGGACTTAATACAACCATAAAGATGGGGTTTTCGAGGCCTAATCTGGGCTTGTTATCAATCACGTGTTGCAACTGGGCGGAAGTCTCGCACGGCTGTGCAGGAGGCAATTAGCCCGTCTCTCAGTCCGGGGTTTGTCTCCGTCTGGACTTCATTCGCACTATTTTGCAGCAAGCCTAGAGGACACGTGATAAAACCTCGCTACCGATTGCTCTACTCCATCCTTGCACTCTTTGCGTTCACTCTTGTCACTCCTCTTCACGGACACGCCCAGCCGACTGGAACTGTGCAGGGCCAGGTCGTTGATGCGAGCGAGGGCTCGCCTCTTCCCGGCGCCAATGTGATTGTGGAGGGCACGTCGATTGGAACGTCCACCAATACAGACGGCCGGTTCCAGCTCACGGACGTCCCGACCGGGTCGCAGACGCTGACGGTGTCCTTTGTCAGCTACCAGTCCAGCAGAAAGACCGTCGATGTACAGGCGGGACAGGCCCAAACGATTAATTTTGAGCTCGCCAGCGAGGTGCTGGAAGGCGGGGAGGTCGTCGTTCGCGGCCTCCGGGAGAGTCAGTTCCGGTCGGTCAATCAGAAGCGGCAGTCCATGAACATTGTCGACGCCCTGGCGGCCGACCGCATTGGCAACCTGCCCGAGAAAAACGTCGCCGAAGCTGTGCAGCGCCTGCCGGGCATTGTACTCCGCAACGACCGCACCGAGGGACGCTTCGTGTCGATTCGCGGCGGCGCGGCGAACCTGAACAACGTGACCCTGAACGGCAACACCCTTGCCTCCACCGCCGGCTCTCGGGCCACCGCTCTCGATCTGCTGCCGGCCGAGATGGTCTCGAACGTTGAGGTCACGAAGGCCGTGACGCCAGATATGCCTGGCAATGCGATTGGCGGCTCGATTAACATCAGCACGCTTTCGGCCTTCGACCGGGAGGGGTCCTTCGCGTTCGGATCTGTTCGGGCGCTTTCCCACAACCAGACGGTGCCCGAACTCGGCGAGTCGAAGCTTCCGTTCCGTGCAAACCTGACTGCCGGGACCAAGGTTGGCCCGGATGACTCGTTCGGCCTGCTGATCTCCGCCAGCGGCTCGCGTCGAGACTTCACGACTTCGGGGCTAAAGGGGGAAGGGTGGGGCGAGTTCTCCGGTGAGGGTAGTATCGACCTCCGCCCCGATTTTGGCGGCACCGTCGTCCCGGAGGCCCAGGAGCAGATTGTGGAGCGCAACCGCCGCCGTCGGTTTGCGATCAATTCCACCATTGACTGGCGCCCAGACAACACCACGGAGGTGTTCTTTCGTCCCTACTACACGTTCAACGACGAGAAGAAGCTTGATAATGAGCTGGAGTACAACATGGTGTACGACCCGGAGGACTATCCGGAGGATCCGCGGCCGTCCATGACCGAGTCCGGAGCCCGCTTTGCCCGTGGATTCGGCTCAGTCGATCTCAGCGACACCGACGAGGACGAGTCGCTCTGGGGCGGGAATCTGGGGTTTGAGCAGAAGTTCGATGGAGCCATCACTCTTTCGGCGAGCGGCACGTACTCGCGCGGAGTGACTGATCAGCGGCAGGAAGACGCCGAGTTCGAGACGCCGGAGACCACCCAGGCGGCAGGGGTCGCCGACATGGGGAATTTCCTCTTCGACTACTACCCAGAGAATCCGGGGTACGTCGGGGACGGCTCCAACTACGTCGCCAACGAGGTTGACCTGGAGTACGCCGAGAGCATCGAGAACACGTACGCGGCACAGGCCGACCTCCGAATTCCGTTCTCGGCCGGCGGCGTCTCTGGCTTCGTCAAGACGGGAGGCCAGTTTCAGACCCGCGATAAGTCGATCGACGTGGCCGACACCGGATACGACTACGTCGGGGACGGTAGCCTGACGCTGGCCGACTTCGAGGCGCCCCGCGTGCAGACGGTACAGGTCGGAAATGGACTGATGCCGTTCGCCAACACTGGAGCAGTGGAGAACGACTTCCTCGGAGACCTCTGCAACCCCACAACTGAGCAGCGCTTCTCGGGGGAGCGGCGTTGCCGGGCCCCCAACGCGGTGTATGAGCGCGTCTCGGCGCAGGAGCTTGCGGTGTCCGACATTGAGGACGACTCCGAGAACGCGGAGTCAATCTATGCGGGCTACGCCATGGCTTCGGCCGAGTTCGGGTCGCTAACGGCCCTCGGGGGACTTCGCGTCGAGCATACCGCCACCGAGACCGACCGCTTCCAGCTTCGGGACGACGGGGAGTTCGATCCCGACGAGGACGTTGTCAGGCAGACATTCGAAAACTCCTACACGAACTTCCTGCCCTCGCTGCACCTGACCCTAGAGGTGGCAGAAAACATCCAGCTGCGTGCCGCCTGGTCCAATACGATCGGCCGGCCGGAGTACGACGACCTTGGCGCGTTCAGTGAGGTGGAGGTTGTCGAGGAGGGCGGGTCCCTTCGAGCGAGCGTGAACGAAGGGAACCCCAACCTCGACCCATTCACGGCCATGAATTTCGACCTTGGGGCCGAGTACTACTTCTCAAACGGCGGACTTGTGTCGGCCGGCGGCTTTCACAAGCGCGTCAACAACGCCATCTACAGGTTCAGCTCCGAGCAGCGCAACGTGCAGGATCCGTTCGGCCAGGGCCGCACATTCGAAGTTGTCAATCGGTCGCAGCTGCGCAACGCAGACCTGGGCACGGTGACTGGTCTGGAGGTCGCCTACCAGCAGCCGTTCACCTTTCTGCCGGAGCCGTTCAACGTCTTGGGCCTCAACGCCAACACGACCATAACGACCTCGAACGTGGACGTGCCGGAGTACGAGAACGATCCGAACCGGCCCGACTACTCCTTCTTCCAACAGGCGGACCTGGTGTACAACATCATCCCTTACATTCAGACCGGCGGCTTCGAGGCCCGCGTCGCGGTCAACTACCAGGGCGACTACCTTGAGGACATCGATGGCAGTTCGCCTCTCGAGGACGAGTACGTGGGGGATCGCACCACCGTAGATGTCAACGCCACCTACCAGTTCCAGAGAGTGTTAGGCAAACCGGAGCTGATTCTGCAGGTGCAGAACATCACCAACGATCCGGAGGTCTTTCAGACAGGGCAGACCAAACGGCTTGGCTTCCATTACCTGAGCGGTCGCACCCTGACGGTCGGCATCTCTACCGAATTCTAAATCCCCCTCGGATCCGTCCGTTGGGGTCCTCACCCACCACGCCCCCTTCTTCCCTCCACAGGGGAGGAGGGGTTGCGTGTTGTATTTTCCTCTTCCCGTTTTTGAAACGAGCATCCACTTATGCATCGACCCTGCGCCTCCCTCCTCACTGCCTTTCTCATGCTGCTCACGCTGGGGCTACTGGCAACCGCTTTCTCGCCCTCCTCGGGCTCGTCGCCGGAGAACACTGGGGCGGCCCAAGTCCCGGACACCTCGGTGACCCCGGCCGAACTGCCGTCGACCGCACCCGGCCCCTATCCGGACCGCATCGTGCTGAGTCACGCCGAGGATCCGGCCTCCTCCCTCAGTGTCTCCTGGCGCACCGACAGCACCGTGACGGGCGCGAAGGCCCAGGTCGCCCTGGCCACGAGCAGTCCTTCCTTCCACACCCAGGCCCGCACCGTCGAGGCCGAAACACAGGGCCTCCACGCCCACAAAGTCACCGGTGAGCACGTGAACGCCGAGTACCATTCCATCACCTTCGATGGCCTCATGGCCGACACCCTCTACGCCTACCGCGTGGGCGACGGGACCCACTGGAGCGAGTGGTTCCACGCTCGCACCGCCAGCCGGCAGCCCGAGCCGTTCAGTTTCGCCTACGTCGGCGACGCGCAGAACAACGTGCGCTCCCACTGGTCCCGCCTCATCCGGCAGGCCTACTCCGACGCCCCGGCGATCGACTTCATCGTTCACGCCGGCGACCTGATCAACAACGCCCACCGCAATGTCGAGTGGGGCCACTGGAACGAGGCGGGGGGCTTCATCCAGAGCATGGTGCCCAACGTGGCGGTGCCCGGAAACCACGAGTACGCGGGCTACCGCACACGAATCGTCGAGGACACCTTTGAGGTGGAGGTGGAGGCCTCCGGGCAAAAGATGACCGGAACCATCTTGGAGCCGGACGGCAACCCTGAGCCACTGGAGGCCACCACCAGCTCCGTCAACCCCTCGGCCGATGCCTACCCGGCCGGCAACTGGAACTACAACGTCGACAACGGCGAGTACGTGGGCACCCTCGAGATCGAGGGCAGTGCGTCCGGCTACCGGGCCACCCTCGTTAGCGAGGACGGCCGGGAGCTCCCTCTCCGCGACGTGGCCGTGGACGGCAACACCCTCACCGGCCACTTCATGATGGAGGTGGAGAAGGAGAGCACCGAGAAGCTGTCGATTCACTGGCACCGGCAGTTTACGCTCCCAACGAACGGCCCGGAGGGCATGGAGGAAACGGTTTACTACCTCGACCACCAGGGCACGCGCATCATCGGGCTCAACTCTGAGGCGGCTAAGATGGACGATGAGGTCCTGGCCGCGCAGACTGAGTGGCTACGGTCGACGCTCCAGGACGCGGAGCAAGACCCCGAGATCCGCTGGACGATCGCGACGTTTCACCACCCGATGTTCTCTTCCGGTGAGGGCCGCAGCAACGAGGAGCTCCGCGAGGCCTGGCGCCCGATTCTGGACGAGCACAACGTGGACCTCGTTCTGCAGGGCCACGACCACACCTATGCTCGCGGCCAGACGAAGAACCTGAAGCAGGGCGTGAGCGCCCGGTCTCCGGAGGGCGGCACCGTGTACGTCAACTCCGTCAGCGGCGCGAAGATGTACGAGATCAAACCCGACCGCTGGGAGAACTTCGACGGCGTCGACATGGAGCGGGGCGGGGAAAACACCCAGCTCTACCAGGTGGTGCGCGTCGGCGCGGATACGATTAAGTTCCGATCCTACACGGCCACCGGCGCACCCTACGACGCTTTTGACCTTGTGCGGCCCGGCGACGGCGGCCCCAGCCGCATGATCGAACGCCCGCCGGCCAACCAGCCGGAGCGCACACACGAGAACACGCTCGAGTATTCGCGACCGTAGCGCCTGGCGGACTCTCTTTCTGATCGGGCAGACGGCCGGTACGCACCTCTGCTCACCGGCTCCCTCGGCGACACCTAGCACTCGTCGAGGGAGCCGTGGGCTTTGGTGCACCGTCGGCGTGCCTCACAACTGCGCGTGCTCTCGCGTGAGGGCATGGGAGGAGCGCGTTCCGACTGACTGCTAATTCTCTGATTGACGAATCACCATGGTCTCCACGACTCGCTCCTCGTCGTTTTCTCTATGCCTGCTCATGCTGGGGGGGTTTCTCCTCGTTTTAGGGACCGGCTGCAAAAACGAACCTAACAAGTCCGACGGAACGGAAGACGTGTCTCCCGCCCGCCAAACGGCCTTCCGGGTGCGCTCAGACATTGACACTGGGCTCAACGCCGATCAAGGATGGGCAGAATCCCTTGACCAATCCGCAACGCTGCCAGTCGAGCGCCCGTTTCGCATCCGGTTTGAAGTCGAAACGCCCCTGAACGCACCGTTCGTGGAGCGCTTCCGGCTGCAGTACCGGCGCAATGAAGGCCAGTGGCGCCCGGTCCCAGCCGCGGGCTTTCCCAAGGCCGCGTCGGAAGTCACGCCTCGGGTGAGCGTGGTCTCCACGCCCGCCTACAACGACCGCGCAGAGGCTACCGATCTCCTTGACGGCTCGACGGCATCGTATGCGGGCGGCACCGGCATGAGCCTCTCTGCCCAAGGCCCCGCCCTCCCGGATCGCGGGGTGCAAAGCGAATGGGAGTGGCCGCTGGTGATTCGTCGCTACGCGGATGGGGCCGTGACCAACGAGAGGGGGGACCGGTTCACATTTCGGATGGTCGATGCACAGGGCCGCCCGTTGCCGGCCAGCGATCTCCCGACCGTTACGGCGACCGTTCCGTCTCGTCTGCTGGGTGGCACCTTTCCCGAAACCCCGGGTCGCCTCGGGCCCTGGGAGGCGCCCGATGGCAGCCTGTACTTCCTCATGGAGCCGGCGGAGTCCTACAACAAACTGATGACCGTGAAATCGACCGACGGTGGCCAGACGTGGCAGGAGGTAGACGGTCCTCATCGTCCGGAAACGGGCGATCTGGAGGGCTTCGCCTCGGCTATCCACGACGGGACGATTCACATGCTCCACCAGATCGACGCCGGGGTGCTGCACCACTCGTTTCAGACGACGGAGCACCCGGGCGATCCGGACACGTGGGCCGTGCGAGACGACACGGTGGCAACGCCTGAAGAGCCGCCGGTGCAGGTCACCTCCCTTACTGCGCGGCCGGACGGTAGCCTCGTGGGAGTATACGGCGGCCCCCAACGCATCCACTACAAGATTCGCAGTCCCGACGGCATGTGGGGAACTGAGACTACGATTCCGAGCCCGACCGGAGACGCGCTTTCCGGCCCTCAAACGACGCTCGGCGCCAACGGGACAGTGCACCTGGCGTATACCCGCCGCGACGGCACCGGCTGGCATCGCCGCATTCGGCCGGATGGCAGCCTGTCGCCTCCTACGCAGGTAACTTCCGGTCTTGGGACGGCCGAGACCGACGTTGGCTCCATCCTTCCCCTCGTGTACCTACCCGAGTCGAACGCGACGGTGATCCTGCACCGCCGCGCCTCGGGTCAGATTTGGGCGCGCCGGATGGCCGATAACGGCACGCTGAGCAGTCCAGCGCAGGTTACCGAGCGCCCGGTCGCACAGAGCGCAGTCGACTCCGACCAGGTAGGGGCCGACGCTGTCGCCATTGGTTCGTCCGTGCACGTGCTATTTATTGAGAAAGGAACCGGACGGCTCTACCACACCAGCAGCTCCCGACGAGGTGAGTGGGGCGCCGCGACCGTTCAGGTCGACAGCGCAGATGCCCAATGGGTTCGAGGGAGACCGCTCCGCCTAGGGAGCCCAACGCCCGACACGTACGGCTTTGTGTACGACGCGGGATCGAATGGCGGGTCTGGAATGAACTGGTATCACGAGGTGTCCGTGGAGCGGTGACGGCGCGACACCGCTGGGGCGTGTTGCTCTACGAGATACTGTTTGAAAAAGCCGGGATGGGGTGGCCTGTCCCAAACAGCAGCTCCCCCCGACGGCTATCCCCCGACGAACAAAAGCCCGAACGCCCCGAAGTAGAGCACCAGCGCCAGGAAGCTCTCGAACCCGATCCCGAATGCCCCGCGGCGCTCCCGGCGCAACAGGCCCATCAGCAGGATGCCGGCCAACAAAAGCGTAAGGGCAATGATGAACACCTGCTGCTCGGTCATGGCATGGTAGATTGACCCCTCCTGGTAGCCGGCGTCCGAAAACGCCACGAACAGGACGTCGAAACTATTGCCTCCGATGATGCCCCCGACCGCCAGGGTCAGGGCCCCGCGGCGCACTGCCGCCACCGACGTGACCAGTTCCGGAAGCGAGGTAGACACGGCCGTAAATAGCCCGCCGACGATCCCTCCGGAGAGGCCTGTTCGGGCGGCCACCTGCCCCCCAGTCTTCGCGATCACGTATCCCGCGACACCGACGACGAGGGACAGGGCCAGAAACTCCGTCCAGAGCTTCGGGAGGGAGGCGGCCTCGCGGTCCTCCTCTTCGGTGTCCTGGCGGGTCTTGTCGGTTTGTCGTGCCATCCAGTACGGAGTCGACCGCGCCTCCGCCACGAGATGAATGCCGTAGAGGTAGCCCGCGACCAAGAGCACGGAGGCAGGGTGGATCCCAAGCAGGTCGATCTCTGGGCCTGCCATGCCGAGCAGGGGAATGGCCAGAAGGGTCGACAGCAAAGCGCCCTGCAGGAGGTTCTCGACGGAGGCGGCCGCGTGTTCGAGATTCGCGGGCCGGTAGGCCATGTCGGCCACCGCAAGGAAGACGGTCTGGGCGGCGATCCCACCAATCGCGTTGCTGATGGCCAGGGACGGAAGACCGTCCACCGCAGCCGTCACGGACGTCGTGATGCCGGCAATGGAGGTGGCGCTCCCGAGCAAGACGGCCCCGAAGATTGCTTCCCCCAGACCGGTCTCATCAGCGAGGCGGTCGGCGGCCCGGGTCATCCGTGTCCCTACCACGGCGACGAGGAGGGCTGAAGCCCCAAACGCAACAGAGATAAACGGGAGCGAGAGCCTGTCCCAGGCAATAATCTCCATAAGACAATAGTCCCCACAGAGCAGTAGGCTTTACAGAGCGGCACCGCAAGGAGAGAGCAAAGCGACCTGTCGGACACAGCCAGCCAGGAATAGCCGGCTGCAAACGGCCTGCGGGAGTGTCCTGTTAGAAGGCGAAAGGTCGTTTCCAGGAGCACTCTTCTCGGGCGCTAGCCCCCCTGGACATTGGTCCCTCCGGGCGTGGGTCCATCTGGGCAGTGGCTTACTGGGTCTCCCGCCCCGCTCGCAGCGTGCCGGTGAGCGCCTCTAGGTCCACGTTCATGAGGTTTGCGAGCTTTCGGGCAATGGCGGTATTGTCGTGGTGGCCGACAAAGGCGTTTGCACCCGGCCCGTAGGCGTAGAGATTCACGTCGACCGCCGTGTGGGCGTGGCTCGTCCATCCGACCAGGGCGTGCCGGTTGACAAGTGGAGAGACGGCGTTTCCGACGGCGTAAGGCCCCTCGACCTCCATCAGGTTGGAGACGATCTCCGTCGGCACGTCTTGAATGCCGGTCAGACGGGTCAACGTGCCCTTAATGCGCTTCCGCTTGACAGAAGAGCTTGCTCCGGCGGAGCGAATCGAACGGACGCTGTCTGCGATGGCGCCGCTGGAGGCCTCGACACCGGCCAGCTTCTCTGGGCTCCAGGAGTAGATTCCTTCGCCATTGCGGTTTCGCCCCAGCGTGAGACCACCGGTCTCGTGGTCCGATACGATCACCACGAGGGTGTTGTCGTCTTCGCGGGCGGCCTCCAGCGCGCTCCTGGTCGCCTGATTGAAGGCCTGAATGTCTCGGAGATGAGAAGCAGCGTCGTTGCCGTGGCCGGCATGATCGATCCGACTGCCCTCGACCATCAGAAAGTACCCGTCCTGGCTACTGGAGAGCCGGTCGATGGCGGTTTCCGTCATCGCCGCGAGGCTGGGTTGGCGCGTGTGGCCACGGTCGATCTCGTATGCCATGTGCCCCGGGCTGAACAGGCCCAGAAGGCTCTCCTCTTCTGCTTGGTTTTCTTCTGCCTGATTCAGTTCGCTCGCCGTCTGGACTACCTCATAGCCCCGATCCTGGGCCACCTGCAGGAGGTCGAGGCCGTCCTCGCGGTCACTCTCCTCGGCCGACTGCGGTAGGAAGTGTCGCCGTCCCCCACCCAGCATGACCTCGATGTCTTTGCGTAGCTGCTGGCGAGCGATGCGGTTTTCCTGGTCGCGGTCCGGCACGTGGGCCGAGAATACCGCCGGGGTGGCGTGGGTGAGTCGGCTTGTCACAACGAGCCCAGTGGACATCCCGCGCCGCTCGGCCCCTTCCAGCAGCGTCGCTACGGCCTGCTGGGAGGTGTCCACAGCGACCGCTCCGTTGTAGGTTTTTGTGCCCGTGGCAAGGGCCGTGCCCCCGGCCGCCGAGTCTGTGATGTAGCTGTCGGAGGCGTAGGTGCGGATGCTTCCTACCTGGAGGCTATCGTAGGGAAGTTCCTCCTGGCCGCGGCGCCACCGGAGGTAGTCCCGCGCCATGGTCACGCTGGCCGGCCCGAAGCCATCGGGGATCATGAGGATAACGTTCGGCGCCTCCTCGGGCGCAGGGGCGTCCGGGGCGGTCTGCGCCGGGGCTGGACGGACCAGGAGCAGACAAAGGCCAAGGACAGTGAAGAGCAAGGAAGTCGTAGAAAGCAGGCGGGACGTAGGTGGGCGCACCAGGTGCATCGAAAGTTGGTGTGTCGAAAAGCGAGTTTGAGCTTTAAAGAGGACTACAGAATTTATCAGAGACAGCCCCCACAAACAAACTGGCTCTCGCGGCCCTGGAGCCTACACCCGGGAATCGCGGGTGGCAGGAGGTCTGTTCCGCGAGGAATCACATTCCGCCGTATTGTCTAATCGGCTCGCGCGCGTCAGAACTGCATCTTACCGGTTGGCGTCTGGCCCCGGCTCATCGCCAGTTGCAATGGGGGGCTGTGCCTTCTCTAACACCAGATCACTGACAACCAGCATGGACCAACCCCCACAACTGTGCAGATGCCCCACCATTTCCGGCGTCGCCATGTAGGAGCGACTGTCTTCCAGGCGGTGTGCCAGACAGCTTCTCGGTAGAAGGCCCGACCTGCTCAAACGACCTGTGCAGTGAACGTACCTAGCCAAGTGCCCCCTCCACGTCACCGCCCAGTTCAGCACCTCAGCCAGCCGTCGCAGCCCCATCAGCGGTCGCTATCACGAGGATGTTTTGCGCTAGAAGGTGTAGCAAGAGGGCGTAGTTCTCAGTCAGGGTCAGACCGCCACTACGATGGAGCAGCCATCGGCCTGCGGCAACAGGTATGGCGACGACTGCACATAAAAACTGATCTGAATAGCCATGAAATGAGCGGCCCAGAACCGATTTCCGCTGTTCGCACCGGCCGAGGCGACATCCGTCGTAAGGAAGAGATCGGTTGCTCTAGTCACTTCATCCGTCTACGTGTCTGGGCCGAAGGTTAAAGACCTGGAGGGTCTCGCTTCTCTTCCGAGGCTCACTGGTGCCCATTCCGGGCTTCAGGTCTCTGCCGATTGGAGGTTGAATCGAACGTACCGTCCCCCGATGGATCCTGCCGAGTTTCTTGGTGGATTTTGAACGCCTGAACCCGCCGCTGAAGCTTGGTGGTTACTTCTTGAAGGCGCTCTGAGGTGCTTGACACTTCCGTCACGCCCTGAGCAGACTCCCGTGCAGCCGTTGAGATGGACTGAACGCTCCGGGCGATCTCTTCACTCGTGGTGGACTGCTCTTCGGAAGCGGCTGCGATCTCGTCGGCTTTTGCCTCGACCTCCTCAATTGACTGTACAATCTCTTCAAGCCTGCCGCTGGCCCTCCGGACCAGGTCGATGCCCTCCTCTGCATTGCTTCGTGAGCGCCGGGCCGATTCGACCGTGTCGTCGATCTCGGACTGCACCTCTCCGATGATTTCGGCAATTTCGGAGGTCGCCTTGTCGGTTTCCTCTGCCAGTTCTCGCACCTCCTCCGCAACCACTCCAAAACCTTGTCCAGTGTTGTCGCCTTCTTGCCCATCGCCCGCTCGCGCTGCCTCAATCGCCGCGTTTAGAGCAAGGAGATTGGTTTGTCCTGCGATGTCGTCAATCGTCTCTACCACCTGGCTGATCTCTTCGCTGGAGACTTGGAGCCGCTCGATCCGATCGGCCGTTTCTTGAACCTCTCCCGCAATCTCTTCCATCTTCGCGGTGGCCTCCAGAACGACCTCTTGTCCGTCTTGGGCCTGCTGGCTGCCTTCACTGGCCGATTCAGCAACAGACTGAACGCTCCGGGCATTTTCGCCGATCGTCTGGTTCAGCTCCTCAACGGCTGCGGCTACCTCTTCTGCCTGCGCGGATTGCTCTTCGGCGCTAGCGGCCATCTGCTCGGAGGAACTGTTGATCTCCTCCGTCGCCGATGCCGTGGATCGAGCTGCCTTCTGGACCTGCTCCATCGTTGAGCCCATGGTGCCTGCCGCCTCGTTGAAGCCTTCAAACAGACGCCCAATCGCTCCTTCTTGCCGGTTCGGTAGACGAACCGTGAGATCTCCTTCCGCAAGGTCATTGATTGCCCTCAGCGTCTTGTCAACGCCTTCCTGAAGACGCTCTTTCCGCTCGGCTGCCTCTCGCTCGGCCTTCCGGGCCTGCTCGGCTTCTTTCTCGGCTCGCTTTTGTGCCTCGTTTGCTTCTTCTATCGAACGCCCTAAATCCGCCGCTACTTTCTCGAAGGTGTCGAAGATCACGCCAATGCTGTCGATCCGTTCGTAATCGAAGGAGATGTCATAAGATCCCCCTTCGACCTCAATGACCTTCTCGTTCATCTTCCGGAGAAGCCAGTACATTTCGGCATACACCATGAACCCGGTAATGGCCACGCCGCCTCCAGCGACGACAAAAGAGAGGTGAGCGTTCTCTATCAGATATGCGGCGGCGAACGGGAATCCGATCACCGAACAGACCGGTCCCGCCAAGAGGACCCTGAGGTCCAAACGGCGCCGCAGAAAGTCCGGGGTTGCTTTTTCCAGTGCCGTGGCGAGTGCGCCAAAACTGTACAACGCTTTCGAGATGATTCCACCTTTGCCCTCAGTTTTCGTATCGCGCATGGTCTAGAGAGACGAGGCACATGATCTGTGAAGTGAAATTTGCCCCCGTTTTGAATCATCGACCTTTTGGGGCGCGCGTTTAAACCAGTCCGTGACCTCCCTGGCTGCTTCTTTCCAACTCTGCCCGATCAAACTCACGTATTTCGGGAGCAGACTGTCCTCCGGTAGCTCCAAATTGGAGAACACGGTGCCGGTACCCTCCGCAAAACCGACAGGTCGAGGTCAAGGGCGTGCAGACCCTGTGTCTCATATTCACCGTGAGGGCCGGCTCTGTCTCATCGGCCGCCTTGGAGAGGCACGATGTCGATCCGGAGGGTGGGGTTCCCAACGCTCATCTGCCAAACGCCTGACTTCAAGCTCCGGAGCGCATTCGAGACGCTTGTCGTCGCCCAGATCTGAACTTGTCTCTTCGACCCGTGGCAGGTCGCTCGCACATGCCCGAGACGAATACCGGTCGCCTCCCCTTGAGAAGGATTCTAGCCGTGGAGATCTGGCGACAGCAGTTTCCACATCCCACCTCCGACCACACCGCCGACAAATCCTCCGAGCGCATCTTTCCAAGGCAGTTGCAGCAGGAGCAGCCCGCCGGCCCCAGTACCCTGCTTCAACGTGGCCACGAGCAGCGCGGCCGTCCCAACAAGCACCCCTGCCGTAAGGCTGGACACCAAAGCAACTCCATGACGGGACAGCGAAAACCGAGCGGCCGCCCACCACGTGGTCGCCTGCCAAGCGCTCACCATCGCCCCGCCAAGCACGGCGTGGAGGAAGACCCAGCGAACGAGCGCGGGGTCTGTGAGAAATCCAGGGCTAAGGTGCTGAATGATAGCGAAGACTCCGCCGCCGAGGACACCGCCCAAGACAGCCCTCAAAACCTGGCGAGTGGGAGGGGCCGACGCCACGTGCTCCGCCGGGCGGGTCACTGAAGCCATGTCTGTTGGGGCTGTGTCCTCGTTGTTCACGTTTCGGTTGTCCATGACAGAATAGGGTTTGCAAAGCGTGGAAGAGAGTCGGAGGATTCTCGTGTGCTGTCTCCGAACGCCGGCCCCCTCTTCGTAGCACGAGTGCTTTTGAGACAGCCACCCGCCCGGTCGAGCACTGTCAACTTATCAGGCCTTCACTCGAGGTGAGGAGCCCACCGGGGTTCGCCGTGAGCATCGATGCGGTAGGAGACGCCGAACTCCAGGGCCAGGCTCATGCCGCCGAACGGGCGCAATCGCAGTCCCAGCCCGGCCCCGACCGAGGCGCGCCGCTCGCCGAGCGTCGGGCCCACGCCGCCCCCGACTCGGTACTGCGCCTGCCCAAGCCCATATCCGTAGAGGGCGTCGACGGCCACCGGTAGCATTACCGACCCGGTATCCATGCACCAGAGCGGTTGGGTGACCTTCGCGCCGAGGCGAAGGTAGTTGCCGGATCCTGGAAGAGCACCGGCGAGGTCTCGGTAGCCGCGAGGCGCGAACGACTGGACGTCGAAGAACGACCGGCGGCTCTGCGTGAGGAACGATGCGCTCGTGCGCAGCCCTACATTGTGCCCCGAGAGCAGGGGCCAGAACACGTCGACCCGCTGCCGGAAATACCGGCTGGGGGTGGTGCCCGTGGGAGTAAGCACGTCCGTCTCGGCGCTCGCGTTTAACCGGACGCCGGTGTTCGGCACCAGGTCGCGAATGTTCTTCTGGACGCGGTACTTAAACGTCAGCTCGGAGCTTATATTGGCTCTGCCCGTGAAGCCTCCCTCCGCCTCGCCGCTCGCCGTGATGGGACGGGACTGGCGGTACCCGCCCTCCAGGCGTGCCGTTAGGCTCGTTGTATATACGTTCTTCTCAAACAAGAACCGCTGGCCCACCCCGAGGCCCAAGCCTCGGAGCTCGAATGCCTCTAGACGCGAGGCGCCTTTGCCCGTCTCTCGCACGACTTCCACCGGACCGTTGAAGGCCGTAAGCGACGGGGTGCCAGGCAGGAGACCGGTCTCGACGGAGAAGTCGCCCCATAGCCGATCCGCCTGGTAGAACCCCTGGGCGTTGTAGGCCCATCGCCCGAGCGGGTCGGTGCCGGACACATTCAGCCCCGCTCCAACGCCCAGGTTCTCACCGTCGAGAGAGGTGCCGAGCAGGTCACCGATGCCTCGTAGAACAGGCGCGGCCGATCGTGGGAAGAGGTGACGCCAGCCCTCATACGGCCGCGACTGCTCGCGCAGAGAGGCCGCGTCGGCACCAGAACGCGACCGTTCCGCCGTGACGCCGACCGCGCCCGACGCGTTCTCCTTGTCTTGTGCCAGGGTCACGGCCGGCCCAGCCGAGGCCATCAGGACGTCTCCCTGCGGAGCCCAGGCGCGCTGGGGTTCGGCGACGGGCCGCGGCGATTCCGGCTGGAAGGGAATCGTGGCGAGTTCGAAGCGCTCGTGCTGGTAGCGCGCGAAGGCCACCTGCTCCTTGTCGGGCGAGAGGGCTGGCTCCAGCGCGCCGTAGCGCACGGTCGTCAGGCACCGAACGTCCCCGTCGCGGCGGTCCAAAGCGTAGATGTTTGCAATGCCCGAGGGGTCGGCCGCAAAGAGCAGGTAGCGCCCCTCCGGCCCCCAGCTCACGTCGTAGATGGTGCCCTCCTCAAACCGAAGCCACGGCTCGAGCGTCGAGGTAGACGGGTCGAAGCGGTAGAGTCCCTGCTTCCCACCGGCATTGGCGAGCACCGCAACCGTGTCGCCACAGGGAGAGGGGGCGACCTGCTTATAGCGGAGGCCCGGGCGGTGGGCCTGTGGGATTGCGCCCTCTTCGCCCAAGGTCACCAGCTCGCTAAACGAGCCGTCCCGCCGGGCCGCCCACACCGGCCCGCCTGGCGCCTTGGCCGGGGTAAATACGCCGCCGGTCTCTGACACGAGCCGGGCCTCCCCAGTCCGGAGATGCAGGCGATGCGTCTTCGGTGTCGTGGCCCTACGAACAAGCAGGTCCGGGTGCTGGCGCGCGAAGTAGAGGGCCGTTGTGTCCGGCCCCAGCGCGTAGGTGTATCCGGACGTGACGGCCTGGTGGCTAACCGCGTGTCGCTCGCCGCTGTGGGCATCGATCCGGTAGAAGCCCGGCTGCGTGGCGTAGCCGGAGGCGTAGGCCACAAGGGTCGAGTCGCTGGTCCAGTAGGGACGGCGGACGTGCAGCCCCTCGGTGCCGACAAGGACCGCAGGCTCGGTGATCCCGTGCTCGGCCGCCTGCCGAAGTGAATCGAGGCGCCGCCGCTCTTCCTGCTGCTCGTCCTCGAGAAACGAGTCGCTAAGCTGGGCGGGCGTCTGGCCGGTCCCCATCCAGAGCGCCATCCCAAAGCCCAAAAACGGGAGGCGGTGATTCCACCGGGCCGCGCGCCGGAAGAAGCCCGTGTCCCCGCGCTCTTCGGCCATGTGCTCGATCAGCTGCCCGCCGCCGAGATAGTGCCGACGCAAGGGACGCTCGTAGAGCCCAGAATACATCACCTCTCCAACGCTCCAGGGATCATCCGAACCAAGCGCGGCGCGGTACTTCATCGTCTGAAGCGGGGCATTGAGCCGCCCGGCCCCAGGCTTCAGCTGGCTCTCGCGGTAGACGGCGATGCCCTCTGCCCACCCGCTTGGCTGAAAGTTATGGAGCCCCCGGGAGAGATCCTCCGAGAATAGGCCCGCCAGTCCGCCAAGGCCAATGCCGGAGTCAATCTCGAAGTGCATCGCGTGGGTCAACTCGTGGGGCGCGACCGTCTGCGCCCAGGAGTCATACTTGGCCCCAAACGAGAACGTGGGGTGAGCCGTGAAGAGGTGTGACCGGAAGTTGATCGGAGTCACGAAGCCGTTGGCGCGGCCGGAGGTCGGGTCGACCACGACGGGAAGTTCAAAGCCCTCCGTGCCGGTTCCCACGATGGAACGGGTGCCCTGGAAGCTGCGCTGGAGCGCGCCCTGGAAGAGGGCTGTCGTCGTATCGGCCCCGGCCGGGTAGATCATCTCGAAGCGGCTCGTTTCCGCAAACCGGTAGTCGGCCTGCGGGCGGTACCGGGCGTCGTAGCTGACCTGCGCCTGAGCAGTCGGTGCCACGAGCGTGAGAACGCCGGCCAGCAGTGTCGTCAGGACCAGCGCCCAGAGGAACGCGCGATCGAACAGTGTGGGGATTGATGGGCGTTGGCAACGCAATCCGGTGAAAAGAGGCACAGGGGATGATAGGTGCTTTTTTGCGGAGGAAAATCAAGCGGAGAAAGACAATGACGATCTCTCGCAGCTTTCAGATCTCTCTCAATTCGGATTAGTCGGTGTCGGCCAGGCGGAGGCTCACGCCGAACGTCGGCTGTAGGAAGGTCGTCCGCGAGCGACGAATGTCCATCTCGCTGCGGTCGAGCTGACCGTTGCCGTTTTGGTCGTTTAGCGCTCCCTCGGTGAGATACTCCGCCTCCTGGCCCAGCAGGTACTGCACCCCAAAATGCAGGTCGACCCTGCGCAGTGTCTTGGACGGATTGTCCTGCCGATAGACCTGGATGTCGACGCCTGCCCCGACCCCGCCGCTGAGGGCAAAGTCATCAAAGTTGGTAGAGCTGGCAACCTCGTCCCCGAGATCACCGCCAACGTCGTCCTCGTCGATGCGGGTGCGGGTGAACAGGTACTTGAAGCCGGCCAGGGCCTCGGCGTAGGGCCGAAAGCGGCCCGTCCGAGGCTGAAGGCGAGCCGTCAGGTGCGTCTCCAGCACGTTGTTGCTAGTCGATACCTCCACCGGCACGCGGGGGCCGACCGTCGAGCTAAATGGCACTGACTCTTCCGTGTGGCCGTAGCCGAAAAATCCGAGGTCGAGGCCAAGCAGGACGGGGCTTCGGTTGATCCACTCGGCAAGGGAGAGCCGGATGCCACCTCCGGTGCCGACGTTGTTGCGGAGGCCGCCAACCGGAACGCCGCCGATAAGCCCTCCGCTGAACTGACCGGAAATGGCTGGCGCGTCAGACGTGTCGGCCGGACTCTGGGCGGTAAACTTGTCTTGACCCATGGCGGGCGAGGTAGTCAGCGTGGCGGCCCCCGCCAGCAGGAGGACGGAGACGAAAAGGGCCCTCACCGTAGAGAACCGAGACTGGGAGAAGGAAGCGACCGAGAACATGACGGCAAAGATTTGTTTTGCTTGGGCGGAATACACTGAAGAGCCTGTCGGCGGGAGCGTGGCGTCTCCGGCGCAGGCCCGAGTGCCGAACGTTGCGGGGGGTTGTATTGAACGTCGGAAGGGGGGTTTGGGCTGTTCGATTGGCGTAGAATGTCGTTTGTGAACGTTCACGTCGCTAGACGGGCGTAGTGAGGATGCAGGTGTCCACCGCAGTGCCGGGGGTACAGGGAGGATCGTTCCAGATTTTCCCGGCCCAGCGGAGCACCTGCGCAGTGGGGAAGGAGATGCGTCACCGGGGGAATGCATCGCCGTTTGGAGAAGACTGGCCTTGAGGTCCAACCCGTCATTGAGCCCAGCGGCGGCGCACGCTCATCGAGCTATGTTCGCGCTCATCGGACGCCACTTCCGTCTCTCCACGCGTCTTGGTACACTGCATCCACAGCGATACACTGCATCCACGACGATAGGACATTCACGACGAGGAAACGGCCTCGCCTGCGCCCGGCGCCCTCTTCCGCCTACGGGGGGGCGCCGGTTCGCGAGTCTTTCGAACCGAGCCTCGACGATCGATGAATCGCACACGTACCTACTGGCTGTGTCAGGTCGCTGGATGGTCAGTCCTTGGAATTGCCTTGGGGATTCATCCAGAGAACTGGGCCCCCGGTGAGATTCAGACAACCCTCCTTTCGTGGCTCTTGGGAACTGCCCTCGGCATCGGCCTCACTCATGCTTTCCGGGCGTACGCGAAACGGCACGGTTGGACACGCCTTCCTCTGAAGCAGCTCGTTCCGCGGGGCGTGACCGCCGCCGTCGTCATTGGGGGACTCTTTACCAGCTTCAAGCTCCTTTTCGTGGCCCTCGGCCCGCTGGGGAGAGTTGCGCACAACCGAGCAGAGCCCTCACTCGCTGAGGGATCAATTGGAAACGTGCTTGTGGTAGGGGCCTGGATCGCAATCTATTTTGGAGTGCATGCGGCCTGGAACTACCGGCAGGCCGAGGTCGACCGGTGGAAGCTGCAGGCCCGGGCCGAGGCGGCCCGGCTCGACGCCCTCAAGCTGCAGCTTAATCCACACTTCTTCTTCAACAGCCTCGCGAGCGTTCGCTCCCTCATCAGCGAATCCCCTCCCCGGGCCAAGGAGGTAGTGGCGCGCCTGGCCCGTCTGCTCCGAAAAACGCTGCGGGCAAGCGAGGAGGGAACCGTTCCGCTTCGAGAAGAACTCTCGACGACTAAGACCTACCTGCAGCTCGAAAAGGTACGCTTCGAGGACCGCTTGGAGTGGACTATCGACGCCTCTGAGGCGGCCCAAAGCCGCTCGGTACCGTTCATGCTGGTGCAGACCCTCGCCGAAAACGCCGTTAAGCACGGCATTGGGCAGCGCCGGGGCGGCGGCACCATCCGCGTGGAAGCAATCTTGGATGACGCTTCCTCTGAATCACCGGAGGACGCGCTGCGCCTGCGCGTTGCAAACCCGGGCCAACTGGAGGAAGGCGCGGGATCCACTCGGAGAAACAGCATGGGACTGGACAATGCACGCGAGCGATTGCGCCTGCTGTACGGAGCCAACGCCTCGCTAACTTTGGAGCAGAGCAGTCCGGAGACGGTAACTGCGACGGCTCGACTTCCGCCCTCCTCGGAAGCCTTTGCAGAGGGCTCCGGAGAGGCAGAACCGATGCGGCACGCCCCTCTGCCTGGGGAAGAGCAGCCACAGGACGCGAGGCGTTCAAACGGAACGCCCCAAACTGGAGCCGATGTGTCTTCGCTGGAACCTACCACGGAGCGTCCCTCTGCACCTCCGCGGGAGCGGGCGAAGAGCGGCGGCCTGACCGACGCCGACGACGAGAACGTGACTCGCCTACTGGTGGGCTCCCCCCGCTACTGGGTCTGCCAGGCAGGAGGCTGGGGAGCACTCCTGATAGGCGCAGTATTATACGCAGGACTCGGACAGAATACAGGCTGGAAGACGCTTTTGGAGACGGCACTTGGAACAGGAGTCCTTGTTGCGCCGGGGGTCGGGCTTACTCACGCCTTCCGGATGTACGTAAAATGGCAGAACTGGTCGACGCTTCCCCCGCGACGACTCCTCCCTCGGGCCATAGCCTCCGCCGTGCTTTTGGGAAGCACGTATGTCCTCGTTACCTCTCCGCTCGCGCTGGACCCAGCGGATTTGCCGACCGCGTGGGCCCCTTGGCTGTGGGCTGTCCTGGATGAGATGCTTCCCGCAGCACTCGGCTTTTCGATCTTCATGGGCATCTGGATAGCCATATACTTCGGCGTGCAGGCCGCCCGGAAGTATCAACAGGCTGAGATCGACCGGTGGAAGCTGCAGGCCCGGGCCGAGACGGCTCGCCTCGACGCCCTCAAGCTGCAGCTCAACCCGCATTTTTTCTTCAACTGCCTCGCGAGCGTACGGGCGCTCGTCTCCGAAGAGCCCGGCCGCGCAAAAAAGATGGTCGAGCGGCTGGCCCGTCTGCTGCGCAAGACGCTGCAGGCGAGTGACCAAAAGACCGTGTCGCTTGAGGAAGAGATCTCGATCACCCGGACCTACCTGGAGCTCGAGAAGATGCGTTTCGAAGACCGACTCGGCTGGACCATCGACGTGGGGGAGGCGGCCCTGCAGCGCCAAGTTCCGTACATGCTGGTGCAAACCCTCGTCGAGAACGCCGTCAAGCACGGCATCGGGCAGCACCGGGCGGGGGGAACCATTCGAGTCGAAGCAGACGCCGAGAGCCGGGCGTCCATCGAGGGCGAAGAGTCCCCGCTTCGTCTGCGGGTCACCAACCCAGGGGAACTCGGCGAGGAGGCCGGTGCAGAGCGCGGAAGCGGCACCGGCCTGGAGAATGCCCGCGAGCGACTGCAGCTTCTCTTCGGCGAGGAGGCCTCGCTGAGGCTTGCCCAAATCAAGCCGGAGACGGTCGCGGCCATCGCCCGGATTCCACGCCCGTCGGCCCTCGACGACCGGCTCGCCAGGGACGGGGCGGCATCGTCCGGATCCACGCCTGTCCTCCGCGACACAGTCCCCACCGGGGGCGGCGGTCCGTAGCAAAACGCCCCGTCGTCGCACCCGCACCCCGGAAATCGACTCGCCCTTCCATTCTCTCACGTGCAGACATTCCTCAGTCCGCAATGCCTACGCTCGACACCCTCATTGTCGACGACGAACGCCTCGTGCGCAGCGAACTCCGCCGCATGCTTGAAGAGATCAATTCCGCCGAGGTCGTCGGGGAGGCCGCCGACGCCACCGAAGCCGAGGCGGCCGTTGAGGAACTCGATCCGGATCTGCTCCTGCTCGACGTGCAGATGCCGGGGGACAGCGGGTTCGACCTCCTCGAACGTTTGAGTGACGTGCCGCACATTGTTTTCGTGACCGCCTACGACCAGTACGCGATCCGCGCCTTTGAGGTCAACGCGCTGGACTACCTCGTGAAGCCCGTTGAGAAAGAGCGCCTCGCCGACGCCCTTGAGACCGTTCAGAAGCAGGCCGCCCTGTCGGACGAGGCTGCAGGGCCGGTGCCCCAGCCCGGCACCGACGAGAGTGAGGAGCCTGACACACTCACCGCCGAAGATCAAGTGTTCGTGAAGGATGGGCGCCGCTGCTGGTTTGTCCGCCTGGGCGAAGTGCACCTGTTCGAGGCCGCCGGCAACTACACGCAGCTTTATTTCGGCGACGGAGAGCCCTTGATCCACCGCTCGCTCAATTACCTTGAGGAGCGTCTCGACCCAGACCAGTACTTTCGGGCCAGCCGCCAGCACATCCTCAACCTCGACTGGGTCCAAGCCATGAACAGCCGCCCGAATGGCAAGCTAGTGGCCCACCTTGCCGGTGACACTGACGTGGAGCTCTCCCACCGGCGCTCGCGGACGTTTCGAGATGAGATGAGCCTGTAGTGCCGGCCCCTCTAGCACGACGAGCAGGCCCACGTCGCAGTTGGGCGTGGCTTCCCTACGGGCCTGAGAGCCAAGAAGAACCAGGTGCTTCAAGCGAGGACCGCAGATCTCTCCAAAGCGGCAGGAAGGGACGTTTCTCATGCCCGATCAACACCAGTCTAAGGCTTATCTCTACTGGTCACGGCCCCCTATCTGAGAGATAGTTTCCTAGAATGCGCCCACGCAAATCCACTGGTTTGCCGGATTTCCGCATAGCGGCGCGTATCCGCTTACGGAAACGAGGGTCTACTTCAAGCGGCTGGGGATGGGTGAGGATGGAGGCCTTGTTTACGTGGCGCTGTAGCGAGAGCGCCAATGGATGAAGCGTTTCACGGCGGTGCTCGTTATTTTAAAAAGTGACCAAGGCCGATCGCTCGCTGAGTGTCTTCCCGTTAGCATGCCGGTGACCATGCCAGAGCTTCCTCGCCTTTTCTCAGAACTGCGTCGAAGGAATGTTTTCAAGGCCGGTGGGGCCTATCTGGCCAGCGGGTGGGTGCTGATCCAGCTCGCTGACACGGTACTGCCGGTTCTGGGGGCACCGCCGTGGGTCCTCCCTGTGTTTTTGTTTCTCCTGGCGGTGGGCCTGCCGTTCATGCTGGCGTTCTCGTGGGCCTTCGAGCTGACACCCGAGGGGCTGAAGCGCACCGAGGAGGTCGATCCCATGCAGTCGCAGAGCCAAGCGACAGGGAAGAAGATTCAATACCTAATTGCCGCGTTACTGGGGGTCGTCCTCATCGGAGTGGCCGCCGACCGGTTTTTTGGGAGTGCATCGGTGTCTTCAACCGCCGAGACGTCGGTGCTGCCTGGAGCCGTCAGCCTGCCTGAGGGTGTGCAGGTCATCGCGGTGATGCCCTTCACCGTAAGTGGCCCTGACACGGAGGTCTGGCACAAGGGCATGGTGAGTATGCTGACGACAAACCTTGACGGCATGAGCGGCCTGTATGCCATCGATAGCCGCACCGTATTGGCACGCTGGCGGGAGCATGCCCCCGATGGCGCCGCCGCAGACCTTGCCACCACGCTGGTCGCCGCCCGTGCCACGCAGGCTGCGTTAGCCGTTGTGGGCGACGTGGTGTCTGTTGGGAACACGATGCGTATTTCGGCCTCGGTGCACGATACGCAAACAGGCCAGTCGCTGCGGCGGTTGCGGGCTGAAGGGGACGCCGATTCGTTCATGGCGCTCATCGATCAGGTCACCGTGCAAGCCGTCGAAGCTGCGCGCGGCAGTGAACGGGATGGACAGGCCCTGCCCGCCCCTGACGTGTCGGCGTTGACGACAGAGTCGCTCCAGGCGCTGCGTGCCTACCTTCGGGGCGAGGAACGGCTCCGGCAGTCGCGTTTCGAGAAGGCCATTCCTGAGTTTGAGCGTGCCGTTGATCTCGATTCCACCTTTGCGATGGCCCACTTGCGTCTCGCGAAAACCTACCCGTTGGTTCCATCGTCTGCCCTCTTCGACGATTTACAAGAGGCTCAGGTGCAGGCCCGACTGCATCTGCGCGCGGCCGGCCGCTACGGCAGTCGCCTTCCGGCCCGGGAACGGGCCCTCCTCCAGAGCGCGGTCGCTGCCGGAGAAGGGGCCCACGTCCGTTCAGCTAGGATTATGAAAGATGCCGTCGAGGCCTCCCCATCTGATCCGGAGCTATGGTACGAGTACAGCAACGCCATCTACAACCCGGTGGTTGCCCAGGCGGTAGACGCAGGGACCGACGGGCATTTCACAGCTGCTTTTCGCGATGGGCTTCGCCGGGTGCTTGCGCTCGACTCTACCATGACGCCAGCCTATTTCGCCCTTACCCAGGCGGCCATTGCCCATGGCGACACGATCGAGGCCCGTCAGCACCTGCGCGCATACCGGCATTATGTCGACCGGGAGAGTAGTAGAGACGACCCAAGCGCGGAGCTCGTGTCCCTGGAGGGGGCGCTGCAGATGGCCTATGGCGACTCGACCCAGCAGGCCGAGGTCCTCCGTCAGTTTGAGTCTGGATCCTATCCTGCAGGAGGACGATTCCTCGGAGGCGCGCTGATGCGTGATCCTACGGCGGCAGCGCTCCAAGCGCAGGCGCGGATAGGCGACGTGTTTGCCGAGCGGAACGGGCTCCTTACCTTTCGCACCATCGCGTGGCTCCGGGCCGGACACTACGATAAACTGCGCAGCTTCGTGCAGGACACGTCGCAGGTCTCTGCCTCGGCGCGGCTCTCCCGCCTGGAGGCCGCCACTCGGCTAGTCAGTCGTGAGGCGATGCCCGCCGCCGATGTCCCACTGGGCCTGGCTGACCCCTTATGCAGGACGGAAGCCCCACCTTTGTATCGCCTGATGGGCTGCTACCGCCAGGCGCGCCTGACCATGATGCAGGCACCGGACTCGTCCGCTCAGCACTCGGCTTCGGTCCAGAACGCGCGGCGTGTGCTACAGGAAGCCATCCCGGAGCTCGAGCAGTCCGGTAACGCCGACCTCTCCAACGGGGCCCGCGGTTACCTGGCGTCCCTGGACGGACTGGCGGCGCTTCGCGCCGGGCAGCCCAGCGCCCACTCCGTGCTGGATAGCGCTCACGTGCATCTCGGCCCCTTGGTCGTGATCTTCGGTGGTGAATGGGAGGCCGCAGAGCACCAACTGAAGGCGTACATCGACGAGGGTGAGCCGCAGTCCGCACTGTCCCTTGCCCACATCATTGCAACCACCGACCCGTACGGCCACCACCTCGCGGGCCGGGCGCACGAGGCCGCTGGCGACATGGAAGCTGCCCGCGCCGACTACGAGCGGTTTGTGGGCGCTTGGCGCGACGCCGACCCGAACATCCCTGCCCTGCAGTACGCGCAGGCCGTGCTCAACGGCGAGGCTTCCATTGAGGCGCCACCGCTGTAAAGCCCCGCCACGGGCGGAGCGAAGTATGCCTGAAAAGGTGGGCGTGGAGATAGCTGTTTAGACCGGGCGCAGAAGCCGGGATCCCCCAGGCGGTAGACCAGCATTCAACCCCAATTCTGCCTGCGCAATTCCGGCGATTGGCGGTGGGGATGTCCAAGGTCGCGCAGGCGCTGAAAAAGAGACTTTCCGTAACAATCGGGCCCCAAGGGTCTTGGCACTGACCGGTTTTGATCGCCTTTCCGAGCAGCTTCTCGTCCGATGCTCCCCAAATCTTCTCGGAGCCGTCGACCTGATCCGGAGCCGCTAAGGGCTAGAAGATTGGCCTGAGCACGAGATTTCACCTGGCCTCTGGTAAACTCCCGATCATTGAAATGAACGTCTCGGGGGCGTAGGGAGCCAAGGGGCACTTGCAAAATCCTTCTCGTTCTGCGTGACGACGATCGCAGCCCCGACCTCCCTGCCCACTGCGGCAAGGTAGACGTCTTCAAAGTCCATCTCTCGGGAGGCGCTCAGTGCCTTCCGCAGGGCCTACCGGTTCATGAGGGCAAGGTCGGAGATCGACTCGACGGTCTCAAGCAGAGGTCTCGGATCCACGTCGTGGTGAGCCGTCGCCACATACCAGCACGTTGCCAGGGAGATGGGGGCGATTAGCCCTGAGATCCAACCTCGCTCCGCCTCGGCCATGAGCCGGAGAGCGAGTCCGTGACTCATTCGGTCCGGGACGGCCGCGTCGATAACGACGTTAGTGTCGAAGAAAGCGCGCATGGGCGAGAGACAAGAGCAAAACAACGAGCGGACTTGTCAGGCCCGAGAGGGCGCGCTTGAGAGAAGGGGAACAGTTACCTTCACCTCTCGGAAGCATCGTCGATCCAGCGCTGGGTGTCTTCGTCCATGTCTACCGCAGGAGATGGCGTGTGAAGGTCCTTTCCAGTTCACAGGTCCGAGGAGAAAGCGTTTCTTCTGGGACATGCCGCCCACCTGAGGTATCCGACAAATACAAGATCCTCAGGTGAGTGACCGTCTTCATGGTCGTGGAGGAGGAGGCGGAAGTCGTCTTCGACGAGCCGCGAGACAGACATCCCCTGCTCCTTGGCAGGCCGCTTGACCTACTCTTTCAGGTCCTCACTGAGACGCAGGGTGAGCTTCGATTTCATAACCTCTGGGCTGCACATCAAATGTTCAGATCTGTGACGCACGCCGGTCAAAGGAGACCCAGTTCTTCTTCCAAACCGCCTCGGCGCAGGGGATTATTCGACAGAAGACGCTGCCTGGCGGAGGACGTTTCCGAGCGGAAGGCGGTTCTTCCTGCAGGATCGCCTCAATTCTACCTCCGGCTGCGGCGGAACTCATCCGCAGTCCAAGCCCTGAATTTCTTTTGCTCGGGGGGCCGTTGTGACCGTCTGGAATGCTACTGTTCCGAAGAGGAGGGACGACACCGCTTACCGAGACCAAGCTCGTCATCTTTCGAGACTATAGCAGGCGCTTTTCAATCTAGAGTCGAGTACGTGGAAGGGCAGATCGATGCGCACGTAAGACACCCAAATAGTCAATCGAGCAAGAGAGTACGGGCACAGTCTCATTTCATCCGGACATGGACCGACAAGGCGAAGCTCTCGCCCAAGTCATTTTTGGCAAAGCGGCAGGCCTTAGGCTCAAGAAGTGCCAAACCCCTGGATTTTCGGAAAAGAGCTTTCCTCAAGGGAGCCCTCAGGGCAAAAGGCACGTGTCAAAGGATCCCTCGAGGGAAAAGGCAAACGGGAGGTGCCTGCAACTGGCTAAACACAACTGACTGGTAAACACAATCGCGACTCTGGATCAGGCCCTTCGATCACATAAATGAGGATTCAGGGCAAGAAGGGCTGAATGCATGCATCGGCGGCACTTAAGCTTACGTTTTCGCGCTCTACAACAAACCATTCTATTCGGCTATGGCAGACGGAAAGGATAGAGCACTTGAAATGGCAGTCGATGAGATCGAACGGGAGCATGGAGAGGGAGCCATCATGACCCTCGACGAGGACCCCCAGGACATCGAAGCCATCTCAACCGGCTCGCTTGCGGTCGATGACGCCTTGGGCATTGGGGGCGTCCCGCGCGGCCGCATCATTGAGATCTTCGGGCCAGAATCTTCGGGCAAAACAACGCTTGCGTCCCACATCGTGGCGGAGGCCCAGAAAGCGGGCGGTGCTGCGGCGTTTATCGACGCAGAGCATGCATTTGACCCCAGCTACGCAGAAGACTTGGGGATCAACGTTGACGAACTACTGATCTCTCAGCCCAACACAGGAGAGGAGGCGCTCAGCATCGTTGACACCCTTGTCCGAAGCGGGGCCCTGGACGTGCTTGTTGTTGATTCGGTGTCGGCACTAGTGCCGCAGGCCGAACTGGAGGGAGACATGGGGGACACCCATGTAGGGCTACAGGCTCGCCTGATGAGCCAGGCCCTTCGGAAGCTTGCGGGGAAGATCAACCAGACGAAGACATCGCTGATCTTTATCAACCAGATCCGGATGAAGATCGGGGTTCAGTTCGGAAATCCGGAGACAACCTCCGGTGGGCGAGCTCTGAAGTTTTATTCTTCGGTTCGAATGGACATCCGCCGGATTGGAGCAGTCAAGGATGGGAAGGACGTTGTCGGAAACAAGACCCGAGTCCGGGTAAAGAAAAACAAGGTGGCGCCCCCCTTTAAGGACGCCGAATTCGATCTGATCTATGGGGAAGGGATTTCCAAGCTGGGTGAAATAGTGCAGATCGGCGTCGATGCGGGAATTCTGGAGAAGCGGGGGTCCTGGTACTCCTACAAAGGGGAGACCATTGCGCAGGGCCGCTCCAACACAAAAGAGTGGCTTAGTGAGAACCCTGAGGAGCGAGAAGAGATCGAGCGGAAGGTCAAAGCCGAGCTCGGAATCATTGAGCTGGAGGAAGACCCTGAGGCCGACGAGGATGGCTCCGGTGAAGACAGCGACGAGGACTAACAGTGCCGGGCTTCTAATGAAGTCTGACTGGGTTGGAGAGCGCTCCTTGAATAACCCCACCATATATATACCTAATACTGAGAGCAATCCGTCCTCTAACCGGCCTGTTGTCTGGAGGAGAGCGGCCCCTCCAGAGTCTCTAAATGAGGAATCCTCAGATGGAGTCGCCCTGCTACCAGATCCACGGCTTAGCAGAGGACTGTAGAAAGGCTCCCCAGCCGGACGGACCGTCAAATAGTAGCTGTTCCTTTGCGGTAGACCGAGGCCGGGCTACCCGCACCAACGGGATGCAAGAGCGAGACCTCGAAGCGGACTGCACGGGCCTCTCGGCTCGAGGGGAAGTCGCTAGTCTACCGCTCTACTGCAGCTAAAACCGCCGATGGCCACACAATTTTACGAAGAGCCCGTTTTTGACAGTCTCGAACGCTTCTTTGACTTCTGTGGCGTTCTCTTTTCCGGAGAAGACCACAGTCACCAGCAGACCGCCAACATAGTTGCCCGCAATCCTGGGATATCCGTGGCTTTTTCTATGTCATACCCCGATACACTTGCCAAGGGCCGTAGCGATACACATGGACTGGAAAGAGCACTGCCCAATCAACGAAGAAAAACGGCCTGTCCAGCGTCAGGCCTGGCACGCCGGTTGGGAATACCGTATGCAGCACAGCGGCGCCGATGCTGCATACGTTGACTCGATTGTCCAGCGTGTGATGGAGGAGTACAGTCCAGAGGTTCTGTCTGTCTGGGTTCAAGGCTATTCGGCTGCGGGCAAACGCAAAAGCGGGAGACGACAGGGCTAGTTGGTGCAAAAGTCCACACGGAGGGCCACCTGCACGCTCATGTATATGACGTGTGGATTAAACCCGTTGCAGAGCCGGTCACCGAGGTTTCGGCTTCGCCATGTCCGAGGGCGAATCTGGAGCACGGCGAATAATCAGAGTCTACCTGTTCGCTGAAGCACCCCATGACAACTTCACCGAGGGGACCTTCAACGCACGTCTGCGCCCTTTCATGAACCGGCACACCTCACTTCCGGGCACTTCATTTCTCTGTGGTATCATGAGTACTGATGCCCACCTCCCTTAACATTGCAAAAGAGAAGGCCCACAGCGTTGCGGGCGTCTACGCATCGTAGCCACCTCCATGCCGTGGTTGCCTCTAGCGCGTGAGTTCCAACGGTTCGCAGGCCAGAGTCTTCAGAGCCCAATATCTTCGGCCGGATTGTCCTGGAAGGTTCCCGCCTCTTCCACATACTGGTTGAATGTCTCCCACGAGGCGTGGCCGGAGTGCTCCTTGACGCGACGCTCGGGCTTGCCGGCGCGGATCGCCTGCGTGATAAAGCCCGCCCGAAGGGAGTGGGCGGAGTATGACTCTGGGTCCAGCCCCGCGCTCTCGGCGTGTCGTTTTAAGACAGTCGAGACGTACTGCGCGGTCATTGCGCTCTCCCCGATCGATTCGCCCCGATAGAAGCGGCGGAAAATATCCCCCTCAAAGTCGCCTTGGGCGTTCCGCTCTGCGGCTTGAAGCCACTGCCGGAGGGCGGTGACGGGGCAGGTCTTTTTGCTCGAGCCGTAGGGTAGGCCCTTGACAAGGCCCTCCGCTTCTTGATCGCTCTTCGACTTCCGAATGTGCACATTTACGCCCTCGCCTTCGATGAACTGAATGTCTTCCACGCGGAGCGCTACCAGCTCGCTTCTCCGGAGCGCCCCGGTCCAGCCGACCAAAAGCAATGCTCGGTCGCGCAGGGCGGTCAGCGTGAGGCGCCCAGTGGGGCCGCCGTCGGAGCTGGAGTATCGCGGCAGGTGCTCAATAATAGACCTTAGGTCCTCCACCATAAGCGGCGGCGCGCCATCTTGCTGGCGGGTCTTCTCCCGGACGATGCCTTTCCAGATCTTGCGGAGCGGCCCCTCGGCCACCGAGGCCGGCGACTCGTGGCCTTCCTCTTTGTGAAGGGACGCGATGGCCGCAAGCCGGCGCTCCAGCGTCGCGAGGCTGAGCTCATCGGCCCGCGCCCCGAGGTAGAGGCCGATCGTCTTCGGGGTGGCCGGGAGCCACTCGCGCTCGTATTGTGTGCACCAGTGGCGAAAATCCTCCAGGTCCGCCGCGTAGGCCCGGATGGTGTTTTCCGCCTGGGCCTGTGCGGCAAAGTCCTCCAACCGGCCCAGGCTTTCTTGAAGCTCGCGCAGGCGCTCCGGGTCTTCCAGTGCCTTGGAGGCTTCGCCCGTGTCGGCGCTCCCAGAGCCCTTGTCCGGGCCATCAGGATCGGAGGCATTCTGCCTAACCTCAGAGAGTGGAGGGGAAGCCAGTTCGCCTGACCCGTCAGTCTGTGTCTCCTCCGAGCCATTTTCGCTGGAAGATCCGTTTCCGCCGGAAGGAGTGCTCTTTTCGTCTTTGCTGTTCATTTCAGGAGGAACGCTTTGGAAAACGCGTGAGCGGCGAAGTCAGGAACGGAAAGGTTGACTCTTGGGCACTCTACTACTGTCGAGGGTTATGTCGTTACAACGCAATACAGAACGTCTTCGCTGCCAACGCCGGGCCTGCTACGAAGTCAACCGTGACCGTTCGGCTCGATGACGACCTCGACCGGGATCTCACTGAAGTGTCGGAGACTCTCGGGCAGAGCCGAAGTGCAATCGTCTGCAGCGCACCGCGCCAATAACTTTCAGTACTTCGGTTCGAAAAGCTCAAAGGTCAGGTTATGCCGTTTGCCGAAGCACGAGGGTGTCTCACTAACGAAGATGGCTTTGAGAACGTGTCTTGACGCTTCAGAGGAAACCCAATTCGGGAAAAGCCCTGAACAGGTCTTTGAAATCGTCTGAAGCCGATGCGCGTATTTCTTGGCATGAACGTCTTGACGGGCAGCTTCGCGACTCGCGGGCTCAGCGCCGATGTCGTCCGGGCTCTCATGGCAAAACACGAGCTTTTGACTAACGAGGTGGTCCTGGAAGAAACTCGGCGGGTGCTGACCGAAAAGTTTAGGGGGCCTGAGGAGAAGACCGCCAAGATCGAGCGGCTTCTGCGGCGCCACCACGTGGAGCCCACGCCGAGTTCGGACTCGCCGGTCCAAAACCACCGATTCGTTTCGTAGACTAGGGTAGAGGTGCCCTGCCCACACTCCGGTGGTCCTTCCGAGCTTCCTCGATCATCTGGTCCAGCTTCCCGCTCCTGGCGTCCTCCTCTATCTGCTTGTCCCACTTATCTTTCCGGTGCCGAGCCTTGCGGAGAGCGTCGACACTGGAACGGGATCCGGAGCAGGTCTTGGAGGCAAGGGACTGGTACGGCTTCTCCGCGCCCCCACGCTCAAGCCGCATGCGCCCGGAATGGAGACACGCTACCAAGTAGTCTATGTCCGGCCAGGTGGGGCTCAGCATGTCTTCCATCGTTCCTAGAGGCCTCTGGAGGAAGCTGTTGAGAAGGGCCCTGTCAGCGGCGCCTGCAGCCACGGCCGCGGCAATTGCCATGACAGCGTTGAAGCGGCATAGCGTTGAAGCGGCGGCTGCTATACCTGCGTGTGCATATTTGTTTCGCGTGTGGAACGGCTAATCTTCTCTGGCCTCTCGGCCCAACAGGGTGATCTGGGCGATGACGGAGACGCTGAAGCGCGCAAATTCCTTCCTTGCGGCTTTCGGCTCCAAGCTCTTTGTATCTTTCTCTTGACAAACTGGAGATCGGTTTTGTCAGTTTGATAGCTGCATTGAGGATTAAAAAGTCACTCGCCTCCCAACAGGCGGGCTTTTTCCATGTCTGATCGGCTCGTGTCTGGGGCCTACTTCCTTCAGGGCCTGCCTCTACCGCTTGTCTTTCCGCTAAAAAAAACTTGCCGCTGCCTATGCCCTCCCCGGAAAGCCCCGACAGGCAAGACAGCCGACAGGACAACCGACGAGACGACCGGGCGGAAGGAGAGCCCCCGGTGGAGGATGACCCGACGGGAGACGACCCGGTAGAGGACACCACCGAGGCAATGGTCAGAACGACTCAGTGCCTGAGCTGCGGGCGGCGGTTCGTTGGCGACTACTGCCCGAGTTGCGGCCAGGAAGCTGGCCCTCCCGATTCGGTCCTCAGGGTGCTCAGCGTCTTCTTCCGCGAGTTGATCGATATCGAGAATGGGTTGTGGCCCACCCTGCGGGCCTTAACCGTTCGTCCCGGCCCGGCCCTGTCCCGATATCTGAGCGGGGCTCGTCGCCACCTCATGCACCCCGGGCGCTATCTCCTCGCTTCCATCGTCGTGGCTTTCGCTACAGAGCAGGCGCTCGTGTGGCTTGGAGTGCAGGAGGCTTACGGCAGGCAGTTTTCCGTGACCTCCTCTGGAGAAACGGCGGGAGAAACGGTAGGAGAGGGCGCATCGCTGTTGGTTGCAGCGGCAGGGCGTATCTTCGGATCTCAGGCTTACCTCATCGGGAGCGGCCTGCTGCCTACCGGTCTTTTTGCCCTCGCGGCCTGGCGGCTGTTTCGAGACCGGTTTACGTGGGGAGCGCAGGCCGTATCCTTCTCGGCGTTTTTGGTGGCCCACGCGACGTTTTTGGAAACCGCCGCTACGCTGCTCTGCGCGCCAGCTGCCGAGTTGAGCGCCCGCCCGGAGGGAGGGCTTCCCCTCAAGGTTTCGCTGCTTATCACCGCCGTCTACTTCACGGTAGCCACCGCCAGGGCGTTTGGCGGGGGATGGAAGGGCGCGGCTAAGGGGCTTTTCGCGCTCGGCTGGGCGGCCTTCGAGCAGGGGCTTGCCGTGGTGATCGCTGTGTACGCCAGCTGGTTTCTGTACGCCCGTCTCGTGGGAGAGCTGCCCCCACCAGGGGCCTTCAGCTATTCTGGAGGCGGCTTGTCGTTTTCGCTAGGGCTTCCTTCTCTGATTGGCGCCTGCCTGATTCCGTTTGTTCTCCACGCGGGAGTGGAAGCGTACTACCGCCTGCGGTAGCCTGCCCACGCTGGCGTAGCCGCCGAACGGCGTTCGACCCGCAGAGAGTGCGGCCTGCGAAGGCATCGGGGTTCGCCACGAGCGGATCATCGGCTGTTGCATCCGCCCGTGCGCTTCACGCAGAGCCGCGCAGCCGAAAAGGATCGCCTCTCCTCAACGTGCCGGGCGCGATCGTCCCAAGCGGCCAGATGCCTGGCCCTGGTACTCGCCTCCCGAGGACGTGGCCTCAAGGATTCGACAACACAGCCGCCCCCCCTAAATTCGGTCCGAATCTGTGCCTTCCTGGCTCTCCGCGCGTTTGCTCTCTACGAGTTTTGAGGATCTCTACGCGTTTTGAGGGTCAATTCCCACGACGTTTGCGGCAAACAGCTGCATTTTCCCGCAGTCCTCGCAGGTTGCAACGACCGACGGGATGCCGGCCCCCATCTGGGTATTTCCATCCTCAAGCATTTGAGGCATGACAAGATGATCCTCAATTCTTATGTCTCCGCCGCAGGCGGTGCACCCGCCTTGGACATGCTTTTGGAGATAGTCGACAACGTCTTGCTTTTGGTCTTGATCTAAAGCCATGGCGGGGACGCTTTTTGCTAGAGATATGACTGTCCTCCCATAGGCACAAGAAATCAGGTGTTTCCGGTTCTCCCACTAGCTTCAAACGCAACATAATGAGGCATACATCCCGTGGGGACGAATAGGCCGATTGTCAACACACGGTTGTCAACACAACGGTCTGCAAACACTGCGAAGGCAGGCTGGCGGAAGTGGAAAAAGCCTGACTTGGTTTTTGTTGTGCCCGGCAGTCAAATCTGATGCGCGGCCATCCATTCGCTGGTGGGGAAGCCCTCCTGTTTGGCGTTGCCGAGGTCGGCCGGCACCTCGCCCTCCCAGATGCGGCGCTTCTTTTCAAGGCGCTTCTGGACGGTCTCTTCGGCGTCCTGTACGCCGCGCCCTGGCAAGTCCCCTCCGGCGGTGCGGTCTCCTCGCGGAGCTGCTCGGCTGCCTGAGCGCCGCAGAAGGCTTCGATGTCGTCGGCGCCTGCGCAGGACTTCTCTGCCAGCTCAGCGCGGGTGACACCGCCCGCCTGGCGGGCCTTCTCTGTGGTGTCGTCTCGGTGATGGCAGATAGGATCTCGCCCTGCTTGGTCGGCGTAGACGCCCTCGCCAAAAAGACATCCTCGCCGAGAAAACGCCCTCGCTGAGAAAACGCCCTTGCCGAAAAGATGCAAGACCAAGCCTGATGAACGAGACCGACGTCCAGCGCGCCATTGCCACGGAGGTGATCGGCCGCGGGCACACTCACGTCGTGCCAAACGTCTTCCTGTGGGGTAGGTCCTGGGAGTCAGATCTGATCTCCCTCACGCCAAGTGGGTACGCCGTCGAGTTCGAGATCAAACGCACGACTGCCGACTTCCGCCGAGACAAAGAGAAGCCTCGGCACAAGAAACTGGCCCGTGCCCACGACGAGGGCCAGGCCATGTCCACGCATAGAGGCCAGGGCCCGACCCGGTTTTTCTACGTCATCGGCCCGGGCGTGGACCAAGCCAAAATCGAGGTGCCTGGCTACGCGGCACTCATAACGCCCAGCGGGCAGCTCGGCCAGCGCGAGCCCAACGCCGTGGAGTCCATCAAGGATAGCCTTGAGGAGCTCAGTCTACCGATGGCGCCGCTCCTGCACAGTGGCAAAATCCAAGAGCAGGCCAAGAGTTACCTCTCTCGGGGCCTCATGCACCGGTTCTGGGACAACGGGTAACGACCGGCCCTTCCAGACCGGCCTTCTCGGAGCGTCTCCATTTTGCGGCACCTCGCCCCCCACGACCTTGCCCTCGCGACCTCGCCCTGACGCACGCGCCTTTTCTTCCAGACAGGCCTGGACGCTCTTCTAAACGACCTGGAAACCCGATGACCCAAGCTTTGGGCGCGGCGGCTCTATTCGTGGCGGCTGTTGTGGCGGGCGGGTGTTGGCATGTACGCCCGACCGTTCGATTCCATCTGGCGGCCGGGTGATGTTGCGCTGCTGCGGTGCGCGCACAGGCCTCTACTCTCTCCACCTGAACCGACCCGTACCGATGCCCACAGCCGGTACACACCCCCAACCGGCACGCACAAACGCTACGGCGCCCGATCCAAGTGGGGCGAGAGGTTTGGGCTTAGGGCGGGATCGTCTCTGCCCGCCTGGGAGACATGGCCAGGGCCTTCAACGCCACGCCCGGGGACGTCTCAGGCGCGGTCGAAGAGGAAGGGATTATCCCGGTTCTGGACACGGCGGAAAAAAGCAGGGAAAAAACTTCGGCCGCCCTGCGGCCCCACAGCCCCGTTCTCTGGCCTTCACGCTGGGGGACTCTGAGGCACTGGCAGAAGCAGGCAAGTGCCGAGAGTGAAATTAGGCTGTCATAGGTGGCCTACACAGGTGGCCCAAGCGCGGCTGGAGGCTGGTGATCTATTGGAAACCGATGATCTACTCGCGGCGCGCCCCGACCGCCATTCAGAGAAGAATCTGCCTGGCTACTCGCCACCCGACCAAGCCGATGGGCACCGCCGCGGCTCCCCAGTGCGCCCAGCGCCGGTCTGTAAAAATAGGGATGGCTATAGTCGCGGCAAGTGCTCCTACCGGCAGTGCCGATGCCAGGCGGCCCGAAATACTGTTTCCTTCGATGGTAGCTTGGTTCACCACTCCCACTACTGTCAAGAACCCGATTAGAAGACCGAAAAACCACCGTCTGTGCTCCGGGGAGAAATAGAAAGCTTCCAGGTCCACGCCTTTTCCTGAACCAGCAGGAGACCCCTCCCAATCGGGGTCCGGGAGCGCAAACGCGCAGCAGAGATACAGGATGAAGAAAAGCAGCAGGTACGTCAGGAACGTTGGTCCAGCCGCGTCTGCGCTGCTCGCGCCCACCAGAACACCGAACCCATTCCACCAGACGAGAAGGGTCATGAAGAACACGAACACTGACCAAGCGAGCGGGAGACCATCCCACTTCACGTCGAGGCCGGGGCGGATCAGTTCCCGGAAGCTCCGGGCCAGATCCGTCAGGCCGAGGCCAACGATGATCGAGACGAGGGCGACGAGATACTCAAGCTGGCTCATCGGGCCGAGAGGCACTAGCGAGAAAGGAGCTGAAGCGCCCGGCGAGAGGATGCTCGACAGGACACCGACGGGGAACGCACTTCCGCTGGCTTTCGATGATCCAAGCTCCCGATGATCCACCCGCGATGAACCTCGGTGCCTTCGCAGGTCAAGCGCCGCTCGGCAGCTACGCCGGCGTGGGCAGGCTACCGCAGGCGGTAATACGCCTCCACTCCCGCATGCAGGAGAAGAGGCACCGAAAAGATCCCAGCAAAGATAAGCAAAATCCAGCGCGGGACTCCTTCGGGGCTGGAGATGTGGTATGCGCCGGGGTAGGCGGTCAGAAGCCAGTAAGCAGTGCCTGCGGTAACAACCATCACAATCGCAGCGAACTCTGCCCACGCCCAGGCCCCGCTAGGCGCTCCTTTCGCTGCGGGCTTCCAGCCCGGCCCAAAACACCGCCAGCAGGCAATTCCGATATATCCGGTCACAAGCGCGACGGCAGCCCCGAAGGGAAGCTCAGCGGAGGGGAGACCTGAGAGGGATCCCGTCCACGCAAGAGCCAGACCCGTTCCTTCCGCCAGGAAAAGCGTATGACCTGTCAGAAAACTTCCGACTGCCAGCGCCCCGGCCCCTCCATTGGAGCGGTCTCGAAAGAAAGTCCAGAGGCCAGCCGCGAGAGGCACGGCGATGAGCAGAAACGGGAGGAAAGGGACCTGTTCTACCGCAGAGCCGAAATACGCCACGGATGCGTCGAACGCATTCCTCTTCCCATCGGCTGCCCGCATGTAGGGATCAACCACTGGGGGTGGCAGAGCGCCGACCCATCGGCTAAGCTGATCGGCTCCAACAGTTACGACGACTGCGGCAAGCAGATAACGCCCCGGGCTCACCAGTTCCTTCCGGACGCCGCTCAGGTATTTGTGGAGGGTTTTTCCTGGGCAAAGGCTCAGCCCGATGAACGTCGGCCAGAAGCCATTCTCCACGTCGACCAGCTCCCGCAGGAAGCCCCCGGCCACGCCGGTGACCGTGACGGACAGGCCCGCCTCCTGGCCGCAACTTGGGCAGTAGTCCCCGACGAACCGCCGCCCGCAGTTCGGGCACTCAGTCGCACGGACCACTGCCTCAGAGGTAGACTCTTTGGAGGTAGATCCCTCAGAGACAGATCCCTCAGAGACAGATTCTTCAGAGCTGGCCGCCTGGGAAGCGACCTCCGTCGAGGGCTCTCCTTCCGCCCGGTCGTCTTGCCGGTTGCCCTGTCGGTCGTCTTGCCTGTCGGGACTTTCCGGTGAGGACATCGGCAGCGGCGGGTTTCTTGGCCGGGAGGCAAGCCCTGAAGAGGCAATTCCTGAAAGAGGTAGGCCCTAGACACGGGCCGAGCAGGCATAGGAAAGGCCCGCCGGGTAGAAGGCGAGTGGTTTTCTTCAACTACCCTTTCTGGTGAAGGGGCTGTAACCTTGCCACCAGTTACAGCCCGCCGGGAAGGGATTCGCAGGCTTCCCCGTCGCCGTTTCCATCGAGGCCGTGCGGGTCTCCTGGTTGGCGGGCCTCGAAGAACCGCTGTGCTTCTGGCTGCGTGTCGAAGTCCGAACAGTCCCGCTCTTTTTTGTCGGCTGTGGGAAGCTATTCCCCGTTGTGGAGTACAAGAAGGCCAGCCTGACTCGAACCGCCCTCGGGCGTTGCTCAGAAAAGCGTCAGGCGTCCTCCAAACTCCCGCGCGCGGCGCGGGGAGGTCTACTGCAATGAAAAGGCACAAGAAGCTCTACACAAGTCTTTTCCGTAAAACCCACCGGCGTCGCCCCAATGGGCGGCTCCAGTACCTTCGGGAGCGCCGGAAGACCCGCGCAAAAAAAGTCAAGCGTGCCCTTGACAAGGCGAGACTTCGCTCCTCGGAGGAGGGCTCCAGCAATCTGAGACAGAAGAACGATCTGAGACAGAAGAACGATCTGAGACAGAAGAAAAGGGCTCGGGGAGGTGGCGACTAGGCGTAGAACGACTAGGCATGTAGAAGGCCTGCTCCAATAGAAGGCCCGCTCCAATTTGGGGCGGGCCTTTTGTTTGCTGCAAGGTTACAGCCCCTTCACTAAAAAGGGTTGACGACCCGGGGAGCAATTTTGTTACTATGTACAATCAGTTAGCAGTCGAAAAAAAGACGCTCGCCACCCGGCGGGCTTTTGTTTTATCCCTGCCGTTGTCCTTAGGACAACAAAAAATAAGGATGGAGCACCGGGAGCTCTTTTCCAAAGCACAGGAAGCGTTTCAGAGCGGGCCTGAGTCCCAGAGTGATGTAGCCAAAGCCCTCGACGTGAACCGCTCCTCCGTCTCGCGCGCGCTCCGCAACGCCGGGCTGAAGCACGCGGCCATGCAGGCTCGAATCTTGTCTCTTCTGGAGAACGTGCGCGTGCAGCGGCGTTCGACCTACGAAGGGGACGAGGTGCGGCACGAGTGGATCATCTCGCCTTAAGGCCATGTGAGCGCATGTTCATTACAACAACCGATAAACGTCACTTATCGCTTCTTATAATGAACGTACGCTCACACTTGTCCCCCGGACCTCGGCGGTTCTCTGCCTCCTGCAGAAGCCCCCTGAACTGTGGGCTTGAACTGGAGCCTCCTGTCCGGCAAGACAGGCTCCTTGTCGGGACCTACCTCGGAGGATGCTACACGGACCACCCTCTGGGAAGCGCAGGCTACTTGCCCAACTTGTTGGGAAGTTGGTGAGAACAGAAACGGATCTCAGCGCTCACCATACCGGAACGGATCCCGGCGCTCACCATCCCGGGGGATTGTCGACCTGCCTGTTGCTCAGGGATACTTCTTGACCAGCGCGTGTCTTGAGGGCAGCATGCTCTTGAGGTCGGTATTCCCGGGCTCATGCCTCAGGTCAGCTGCCTCAGGTCAACAGAAAAGACGACCTCACGGCCGATGAGATGCCATCCTGGACACCGCCATGAGATGGATACCATCACAGGAGTGGGCCCACTGTACCATCGGGCAGGCGAGCGTGAACGAACAGGAAGCCTGAAAGCTGCTGCGCATAGCCAGCGAGCGGAAGCCTCATTTGGGAAAGGGTCCAGCGTGACGCGTACATTCGCACACCAGGACGCGTACATCAGGAAGTGGAGAGCTGCAGCATTCATCTCCCTAACGCGGCCCGTACTGTAGCACCGAGCATTCAGACTGACCCGTCTTAAGGTCCTCGGTAATCGCCTCGGAGGGCACTCCGTAGCTTACTTTCGCTGTCGCTCGCTGGTCTCTCTCACCGAGTCCCCCACGAATTCTACAATTGAGGGCGCGAAGCACTTCTGCCCGCAGGAACATGGCAGCTCCACGTCCCAACATTATGGCAGCCCGCCGTCCCGGCGTGTTGCCGTCCCAGCACACAACGGTCCCAACACGCTGCGGTCCCAACACACTGCGGTCCCAACGTACCTGCGTCCTAAACACTGACAAGCAGGATAGCATTGGCAACGGGATCGCCCTCGCCGGCTCTCCCCTCACTGGCTTCCGCCATCCAAACCCACAGGCAATGGAAAACCTGCCGGGCCCCGACCGCCCCGACGCGGACTGTTTAGCGGGCCACCTCCGCCGCAACGAGTTCGTTCTCGAGAGGCCAACGTCTTCTTCTGGCCCTTCTGCCCTCCACCGACGAAAGGATCCCCAGGATAAACGGGACCACCACGGCTGTGCCGTGATGGAAGAGGCCCGGAAGTACCGCGGGAGCTCTGCGGGTACTCGAACCGATGAAATCGAGACGGAGGAGGAGGCGGGCGAATACCTGAAAGGTTTGAGGCGCCGCTACGAGGAAGGCGAGACAACCCGCCTTCCCTAACGACCTGGTGGCGCCGCGCGCCTCCACGAGGCCTGCTTCGCAGGGCTCACGCTTTCATGTTGGAACTCCCGTGTCGAGGGTTCCATGTCGGGATTCCCATATCGAGACTCCCCTAGGTGGGCAACTCTCAAGTGGGCAACTCTCAGGGTATGCCTTCCTGCCTCGCGCCGCGTCCGGTGATCTCTGTGCTGGAAGGCATGTGCTGAAGCACCACTCCCACAGGCTCATCGAGGCTTTACAGTACCTGGACCGGCGCTTTCCCTTGTCCCCGGCGGCGAGCGTCGACCACTTGCAGTCAATAGGGCCTGAATGTCTCCGCGAGATTTGATCTGGCCCGAACGGTCCAGCACATCGCAAGCCCTCACAGAGCTGCCCAGAGCCTCTCGGAGGAAAAGCCAGGCAGGCCCGCCCGTTGGAAGGCCACGCTAGTTTTTGATTATCGTCTCCGGGTGCTCCTCGATCGTCTGGTGGCCGGTATCAACCGTGATAGAAAAGGGGCCCGCGGACTTGTTGTCCCTCCGGTTCATCACCATGCTCATGTAGGCAGCCCAAATGACCGCATCGGTCTCGGTAGGTCTATTGTCCCGAGTCCCGGTCCACGCAAGCGAAGCATCCTCTTCCTCGACCCTGCGGTAAAAGGCCTCAAGCCGCTCTGTGGCCGCTTCGGCTAAGTGCTCACTCGCATCTGTGGTCGTTCTTTTCTGCCGCGCGATGCTATCCACTGTTGTCAGGGCCTGGCATTCATCGACTCGGGTAGGCGGGCCCCCTTCGAGATTAGCCATTTTATCCCGGACTCTCTGAATCTCCGTAAGGAGCCCGAAGTCGCCACGGCGCCGGACTTTTTCTTGATCCTTGATCACGTCGTAGTACTCTTCCCGCGCATCCAAAATAGCCTCTTCTGCCTCCATTAGAGAAGACAGCGAGGGCAGGAGGCCACCTTCTCTCGATTCCGCGATCGTTGTTTTCTCGTCATGAGCTGCGTCGCGAGCTGCGGTTACTGCATACGACAGAGGCCGCCGATCGTCCTCGAACATGAGGTGACTCATCAACTCGTCGACGGCCTCCTCCGGCGCCATGTCGCTAAAAACGCGCCGTGCCCAGTGGACAGAACTTTCCGGCAGCCCGGTCTCGACAAGGCTGACAAACTCCTGAGCCTTATCCTCGAGCTCTCTCCACACCTCGTCGAGATCGATCATGAGGTTGTGATGCTCGACCATCTTCTGAATGTCGTCAGACTGCCCGATCATCATGGCTGGAGAGGTACTTATGTGAAGGTAACACGCGTCTGCGCCAAATTGCCCTCTGCGAGGTGCCGTCCGCAAAAGGCTCCGTGCTGGAAGGGGCTGTGCTGATAGGAGCCCTGCTAGAAGCAATCCAGTAGCCAGACGTCCCGCAGAATTCGGGCTTTCAGGGGCGTTCCCAGTAAGGATTTTCGACGTTGCTCTCGTTTTCGTCATCTCTGCTGGAACGCCGGTCCTGGTTTTCTGGCCGGCGATCAGTGGAGTGGCCTGTGGGAGCCGGCTCTGGCAGATCCGGCTCTTGGGAGTCTGGCCCTGGAGAGTCCGGTTCTGGAGAGTCCGATCGCGAAAAAACCGTCGCCCAAAATTCTTCGGAGCGCTGCGGGCGTTGCTTTTCACTGGACTGCTTTTTTCGTGAGGAATCGCCTTCTCCTCCACCGCCCTCGGAGGCTTCTTTCTCCGCAGTACCTTTGCCAGTGGAGTTTTCTCCGGTATCATTCTCTTCGGTAGGGTCCTTCACAGAGTTCTTTCCTGCCTCCCAACCGGATGGAGGAGTAATCTCCGAAGGCGATGCCTGATTGTCAGAAGGTGTCTCTTGCCCTGAGCGATCGGGAAGTCTCATGTGTGTAGGGAGCGGGACCCCAAGATCGTAAACTTCTTCTCTCCGCCCGGCCTCCTGGAAGGCCTCCCGGATCCTGTCTTCGTACTTGTGGGCATGATCGGTGGGAAGAGCGTGCCGGGCCCAAATCAAAGACTCGGCGAGAAGGCCATCTCGTTTTCCGTCGGAGGCAACGGTCCATACGTGGGCAAGCGTCCGGTCATACCAGTCCGTTTGGCCTGCCTCGCGGTCAAGTTCGAGCTCAACCTTTCGGCCGAGGACCGCCTGCGAAAGCCAGCGATGCGCTTCCTGTCCGTTCTTGATGATCTGCTCTGCCGGTACCTTGGTGATTATCTCATCACGCCGGCACTTATCGTTCTTTTCCTTCTCTGGGGCGTCCACCCCGATAAGCCGAATGACCTGATCTCCGTCTACTTCGATTGTATCTCCGTCGAACACGCGGGTCACTCGCCCCCTAAAGACTCGGTTTTCCACCGACCGGGGCCCCAGGAAGCTCCAAAGGGAAGACCCAGACCAAAACGATTCTCTTCGCACACCCCCTCAGTAGGCAGTTGCATGCCAAAGCACATAGACAAGCGCTCCGACCGACATCGATAAGACAAACTCCCACTGCTGAATCTTCAGCGCGCGAGCCGTGCTGCCCGCGACCGCCTGAACGATTCTAACTGCAGTATCCAGCATGCTAGTTAACCGTTGCTTGCGCGAGATGAAGTGAAAGTTCTAAAGCAGAGAGGGCCGCCTCCAGCAATTGGAAAAGCCATGTGTTTAGGAGAACACGTTTCCTCAAGTGCCCTGATACTGCGCTTCTGGCACCGCACTGCCACCACGTTGCTCTCATGCCAAACCCCTCCCACGACGTTTCCCACATGTCACCTCCGGCGCGTTGGCACATCTCCGTTAGCGTTCTTTTAGCTCCCCGGACGGACTTACGACCGCATCCGAAAGCTCACTGGACCTTCTTGCCCCGAAATGCCGGAGAATCATTCTCGCGTTTCGGTTTGGGCCTTCGCTGGAGGCAGCTAAATCTAGCGGAGTGTCCCCGGCTGCGCTTTTGGCATTTGCGGCTGCTCCAGCGCTCAGAAGAGACGTGATCTTTGGCACATGCGTGCTGCGGGCAGCCTTATGGAGGGGTGTCTCCTCCATCGCGTCCCGCTTCTCGAAGCTTGCTCCCTTTCGCACGAGGGTCTGAAGGGCCGCCGGGTCATGGCCAAAAGATGCCGCCAGGTGTAGGGGGGCACGGCCTGCCGCATCGGTCTCTTCAACGCTAGATCCTGCCTCAATGAGACGCAGAGCGGACCTCTCGTTTCCGGTTCGCGAGGCTTCGTGCAGAGGCGTCCGCCCAAGCCTGTCGCGAGCCTCAACCCTCGCGCCAGACCTGAGTAGCAGTTCCACTATTTCCGCTCCCCTAGAAGACGAGTTGCACGAGGCTGCCCGGTGCAGAGGCGCCTTTCCCCACTTGTCACGCACGTCCAGTCTTGCTCCTTCGTCGATCAACAGCTCTGCCACGGGCACCTGTCCCTCTTCAGCGCATCTGTGGAGCGGAGTTCTCGACTTTTGGTCACATCCGTTAACATCTGCCCCACAATCGATGCAGCGTTTGACCAGTCCTGTGTAGCCTGCTCTCACCACATAAGGAAGACCAGGAAGCGAAGTCGCGCCAGGTGAGGCTAGATTCCCTGATGAAGAACTCACCGGAGAACTGTCTGGCGAAGAACTATTTGGCGAAGAATTACCTGACGGAAAATCGCTTGACGAAGAATCGCTCGGGGAGGAACCAGCTGGAGAAGAGGAGAGGTCCGGAGCGCCGAGCAGATCATCGTAGTTGTAATCCAGTCCCGTCTCTTCGCTTTCCTGACTGCCGGATTTCTCATCACTGCCGCCAGATATTTGGGAACTGCTAGCGCTCTGAGAATTGCAGGAAGAAACGGAGTCGCAGGAGGCTGTAGAGCCCCGGGAGGTCGCGAGGAGAGAGCTAGGGTTTACCTCCAGCTCGCTCTCCCGCATCTTCCCAGTGTTGGGAATCCTGCGTCGCTTCTCTTCAGAGGACATCTCGGGAGTGTTCTCATGGAAATCCAGCCCACCGGAGACTGCGCCCTTGCCTGCCCGCGCTCTGTCCTCGCGAGAGGCCGAGGCCCAGCTCTTGCTCTTCTCCAGGTCACGCTGCGTGGCATGGCTGCGCACAGCAGGCCGGAGTGCCATCTGGTCGATAAGGTTGGGAGTTTGAGTCCGCATTGGATCTTGAGGTCTCTTTCGTGAGAAAGCTTCGGTTTTAGGTAGGCTCAAGCCTCAGGTCCTGCTCAGCCACCAGCGTATGGCCCATTTTGCATGCAGCACGCTTTGCGAGCGGGCAGTCTGCTCCAGGAAACCTGGCAGAAACGCCTTCTGGCCGTGTGATCAGGAGCCGATAAGTTCTCTTCCCTCTTGGGGTTGCATTAGGGCGAGAATAGGCGGCAATGTGAGCCTCTAAGTATGAATTGAGAGTTAAGGAAGTGCGTTACCCTACATCTGATTCACACCCGATGCGCACAGATGCCTCAGGCCAAGACGACACTGGGTCAGAGCGCGACAGAGAACACGAAGCAGGAAGGGAGACATTTCAGGAATCAGATCGAGGCTCTCCCCCTCGCAAGACCTTGTCCTCCAGGCCACCCAGCTTAGAGAGACCGAGGATTGCAGAACTGGAGGAGAAGGACTGTACTCTTGCCTAATGGGCAGCTGCCTGCCACAGCCCGTCGGCAAGCGCCCCGGCCGACATCGACGTAGTAAATTCTCACTGCTGGAGCTTCAGAGCGCGGGCTGTGCTGTTCAGGGCTGTCTGAGCGGCCTAAAGTATGCTGTCTACCATGACGGTTAGCCATTACTTGTCAGTCATTGATTGCGTCAGTCATTGCTTGCGAGGGAAGAAGCGAAAACCTGAAGGCGAAAACTTTTCACGTGGAGAGGCCGCTTCTCAATCGGAGGAGCCGCTCGTGTGAAGTGGGATCCTTGCTCTCCGCATCAATGCCTTCCACTTTCGCCGGTCAGTCCTGATCAGCATCGTTGCACGACTGAGGCGCGCTCCCTTGAACTCTCTCCCGCACAAGCGCTCTCTTGAGTGCTTTCCGCTGGGCGCACTGACGCTGCATCTCCACTGAGGTTTTTGCCGGGGTGCCTGCCCTTGACATGCCAGCATCTGCCCACTAGCTACATCTTCAGCTCTCCGGGCGGGCCTGCGACCGCATCCGAAAGCTCACCGGCCTGCCCCGAAATGCCGGAGAATCATTCTCGCGTCTCGGTTTGAGCCTTCGCCAGAGGCAGCCAGGTCCAGTAGAGCATTCCCGGCCGCGTTCCTGATGTTTACAGGTGCCTCAGCGCCTGGAAGACAGGTGACCTCCGGCGCGCATGTGCTGCGGGCAGCTCTATGAAGAGGCATTTCTTCCACGGTGTCCCCCTGCCCGAGATTTCCATCTTCTACGCGAACGTTTGAAGGGCTGCCGGGTCGTGGCCGAAGAAGACCGCTGGGTGCAAGGGAGAAAGGCCCTCCGCGTCAGTCTTTTAGGCGCTAGATCCTGCATTCACGAGGCAGTTCTTTCATTTCCGCTTTTTGAGGCTTCACGCAAGGACATCCGCCCGAGCCTGCCACGGGCTTTGAGCTTTGCGCCGAGCCGGCCCACCATCTCCGCTCCACCGGGAGACGAGCGGCAAGAGTCTGCGCGGTGTAGAGGCTCCTTCCTCCGTCTGTCTAGGGCGCTCAGGTCTGCCCTTTCCGTGATCAACAGCTTCGCCGCCACTACATGCCCACCTTCGACACATCCTTGGAGCGGAATCCTCGATCCTTTTTGGAGTGGAGTCCTCGATCCTGAGTCACGCCCGTGACATCTGCTCCACGGTCGATGCAGCGCTTGACAAATCCCAGGCGACCGGCTCTCGCCATGTGGGGGAGACCAAGGAGCACCACACCACAGGAATCTGGTTTCTCCACCAGAGAACTCGGGGACGGATCGGCTGGCGAGGAACTGGCCAGCGAAGACTCAACCGATGAAGAACCTGCCGTTGAGGGATTTGCTCCCGAAGAGTTGGCTGTTGAAGAGTCGTCTGTCTCTTCCTGCTTGCTGCATTCCTCATCGTCGTCGCCAGAGTTCGCCTCCATCCCGCTCTCACGCAACTTCCCAGCTCCGGGAATCCTACGTCGTTTCTCCTCGGAAGACATCTCGGGGGCGCTCTCGTGAAGGTCCAGCCCGTTGGGGGTCGCCTCCACGCTTGCCTGCCTGACGTTCGCGTAGGAGACCGGGGCCGGGCCCTTCTCCAAGTCACGCCGCGTGGCATGGCTTCGCACGGCAGATCGGAGTTCCGTCTAGCCGATGAAGATAGGAGTTTGTAGACGCATTGGATTTTGGGTCTTGGCTGGATTTCGGGTCTTGTGAGAACGCTTCGGTTTTGGGAGACCTCTGGCCTCAAGCTCTGCTGAGCCAGCATCCCACAGGCGAGACGACCTTACAGGCTAGGTACAGGTAAGCTGCCTGACCGCTCGATCAGACCGGTCCTCTCGGCTCAGAGAAGCTCGTGTCACAGGACTCGTATCGCAGGAAAAGCCCGCACGCACGGTCACCTGTGCCGTCAGGAACGCTCACGCGATCAAAAGAGCTCGTACTGGCGGTCATTGCACTGGGGGCACGACACCTCGGCTTCCATTCCTTCAGGGCGCCTTGGATGGTTTTCATTGTCCAGTTCGTCTCTGTAGTAGTGCCACAGCCCGCATAGGCGCTTGAAAACCTCCTCTTGTGAGGTCATGTGCTCAAGAGCGAAGTAGTCGTACTTTCTGCGCCGAGCAAAATGTAAAATATCCCCCATGACGTCCTCTCTCTCCCGAAAGCGCACTATGTAGCGAGGAGAGTAGCTTTTGTATTTCGAAGTGTAGAGCCTAAAGATGCCAGGCCTGTCCTCTTCGAGCACTTCTTCGATCCATCCGATTTTGTGCCGATCGTCGGCGCCGAGGCTTCCGGTCTCGGTTGAAGGTCTTAGCGAGTCGCGTCCGTTCTCGTGTAGCTGCATCGGTCGTGGAAGACTTGTTTGTGATCTTGAGCTGTGTGTGATTCTGGCCTGCCCCTGGCCCTGAGGTCGGCCTGAAGGCGGAGGAAAGGCTCGGGCCTATGGAGATTCGGCCTGCGGAGAGCAGCGTGCTGCGCCCGTGGCTGGCCACCGTCCTTTTTCCAACTCAACTACCATCCCATGAGCGTCGGACCGTAGTGAGACGGCTCGATTTTCGCGCCAGCTGCCCGGAAGAACTGGATCCAAAATTTTTCGATGGACCGGGCGCGCTCAGGAGGAATGTCTGTCGTCGACGTGGCCCCTGCGACCCACACGTGAGCGCCTTCCAGGTCTGGGAATCGGTCTTTCTCGCGCAGGCGCTGGAAAAGGGTGTCGGCAGTCTCTGTGGTCAGCGCGCGGCGGCGCAGGTTCGGGCCACAGGTCTCGACCATGTCCGACGCTACGAGGAGGCGCTTTTCTGCGCCGGGTTCAGCGTTCCGGAATACCTTCTGGGCGATTTTCATCGAGCCGATAAGGTCGGTGCATTTCGATGACCTGCCTCCCAAAAGCGCCTCTTCGATGAGGGATTTCGCCTGCGCCTGAAGCTGTGCCTGTGCCTCTTCCTTAGCCTTCCGGTGCAAGCCGGTAGTCTGGGTCAAAGGACTGAAGGCGGGCACCTTCACGTCCACTGGGAGGCGCGCATCTCGCATCGAGGCGCCCGTGATCTGCCCCATGACGACACGCTCCCCGTCGCTGAGGCTTTCAGTGACAGTCTCTGCAACCTCCCCGTAGCGGTCTTTCATCGGGCCCGCAGAGTTGCTGTCGTCGAAGAGCACCAGGGTCACTCTCTCCGTCTCAGGTCCGCCACATCCGGCGAGGAAAGCTACTGCAAGTAAGGTCATTGCGGCAGCCATCAGGTGTGAGGCCACTGGGCGTGTGTGATGAAAGGCGTGAGTTGTGCCTGTTGGGTTCGAACTTGTCTTCTTCATAGCGTTTGGGCGCTTTTTTTGTGCTGTCGTTTGGTGTGCTGCTGCTCAGTGCGATATGCGTGTCACGCAAGTTGGTGAGCGCTGAGTCCAGGTCAGCTGGCACCCAGTTGCCTTGAGAGCCCGGTGCGCTTTCCAGGAAAGACTCAGGCCGGCTTTGGCCCATCATGGGCCTCAGCGCGACGTGGGTCTCAGTCCGATGCAGGATTACTCGGACGCAGGCTCACCTGGAGCTCACCCGGACGTAGGCTCATTTGGGGGTGACCTCGACTGGGCCGTCCGTCTCTCCTCCGGAGCCGTGGGCGTTTGCCCTGGCGGGCTTTGAGGCATTGCCTGGAACAGAGGCATCGCTCGGAACGAGCGTGTCATCAGCCGAGAGCCCGTCAGCGACTGACCAATCGATTTCCTCCAGTTCCTCTGGTGTCTTTAGGGCAAGATCAGAGCCTCGCGGTGGTAGGTTAGGCTTCTCTTCCCGGCTACTCTGGATCTGATCTTTGCTCTGGCCACCCGCTCTCGAGCGCTTGCTTGAACGGGCTTGTAGATTGCAGTCGCGGTAGCGCTCCACCAGGGATCGGAACGTCTCCTGCAGGCTCTGGAACCGGGCGCGAGTTTCCTCAAAGGCGTGTTGGCGCGTAGTCGCGGTTTCAGCGCATCGGTCTCCAGCATCCTGGTACCGCTCGCGCGCTTCTCGGAGGCCTGCCCGGGCCTGCCGCAAATCCCAGAGCCACTTTGGATGCTTCCGGTAGGAAAGGTACGTAGCGGCCACGAAGAGAGCGGCGTTGATTGCCGCGAGGACCCAAAATGCAGTGTCATCACCCAAGTACCGAAGGCCCGGTGAAAATCCCTCCTCGCGTAGATACTGTGCGTATGCTCCGCGCATCCAGGAAATTGCTGCGATGACCGCGAGTGGCATGCTGGTCAGCGTTCCCGCGAAGGCCTTCTCCTTCCAAGTCCAGGATGAGGTGTTGCGCACGAGCTTCCCGAGATAATGCGCGGAGGGAAGAAGTACCAGCGCAACAAGGGCCGCTCCGACTACAGAGAAAACAAGGCTTTCGCCGAAGAGCTGGAACGCATATCCATTGACAGGAAGCTCGGCGAAAAACCAGACGACAAGCAGGAAGATGTACCATCCCCTGCTGGGCAACGTCTCCGGTACGGGCTCTTCGTGCTTCTCCTCGTACCGGCTGCGCGTCCGCCTGAGCTCTTCCTTAGCCTCCTGTAAGCTCCTTTCGGCCCGGTGCCGTTCTTTGAGGGCCGAACGCCACTCCTGCTTCAGTTGCTTGTCTTTCCCGGCCCATTCCTCCGCCAGTTCTTCCGCGTTTCCCTGGGCAGTACGCCACATTTCCTGAAGAAATGGGGACATTCCACCGTCCTGCGGAATGGGTGGGGAGGCGCTGCCATCCCGCTCTCCAGCGTTGCCAACGGTTCTTCGGTCGTACACGAAGCGGCCGGGAAGGAGCGACCACCATGAGGATGAGTGATAAAATTTAGGCATAATTGCGTGTCCTGCTGTGTGCTTTGTGATGTATCATCGAGTGACGCGTTGTCGAGCACGCATGCCCGGCATCGCATCTCCGGCTCGGGCCACCACTGGCCAGCGTGCAGCCCACTTTGTTTGTAAGTGGGCAGCCTGCTTCAGGAAATCTGGCAGAAACGCCTTCTGGCCGTGTGATCAGGAGCCGATAAGTCTTCTTCCCTCTTGGGATTGCATTAGGGCAAGAACGGGCGGCAATGTGAGCCCCGAAGTATGAATTGAGGGTTAAGGTAGTGCGCTGCCCTATATCTGACTCACACCCGATGCGCACAGATGCCTCAGGCCAAGACGGCACCGGGGCAGAGCGCGACAGAGAACACGAAGCGGCGAGAAAGGCGCCTTAAGGATCAGATTGAGGTTCTCCTTAGCTAGGGATTCTCTCGCGGAAGAGGGAAAGAAAAGACCAGGGCGACCGGGCAGGATGCGGGCCGAGTGTGCTCCTGCACAGTTATATCCCTGCAGCTGTACCCCTGCAGCGGCGGTGCGCACATACAGGTAGCGGTGCGTATGCGCTCACGTTGTCTGGAGCGTTCGGGCTCTGCGGCACGCGGCCTCTGCAGCGTGAGACTTCCCTGGTGCAAGATCTCTTGCAGGACGACCTCTACTGAGATTTTCCCATGGTCCAAGGGTCTGAGAGCTCGACATTGTGAAGAAAAGGGTAATCGGTCCGGGGCTTCTCACATCACGGCTCCTCACAGCCCTAATGAACACGAAGGAAAGGGCCGGTCCTCCAGAGAACTAGGCTTTTCAAAAAGCCAGGCTTCTCGGGAAGCCAGCCCGGCGAAGGAGACAAGTCCCCGCCGGGCGGAGGACATGCTCTTTCTCAGAAGATACGCTCTTTTCTAACCACACAGCAAGGCATACTCCTATGCACAAGGTAGCTTCAAACATCGATATCTCCCCGGCCAAGATCACTGGGCTTTTCATGGTTCTTCTGATGGTCGGGACGGCCCCAAGAGCGTCACTCGGGCAAAGCCAGTCGGGCGCGGAAGCTCCTGTCATCAGACAGGGAGGACTCACCTACTCCGCGGCCATCCCAACCGGGGACTTCGGCGACGTGCTGGACCGCACCTCCCAGGGCGTTAATCTCTACCTCGGGGTGAAGGCTGGATCGCTTCCTCTGTACCTGGGCCTAGACTTCGACATCGGGCAGTACGGGTCCGAGGAGCGCACCGTCACCGTCGGCTTTGTGGACGGAACCTTCGAGACAACCAGCAGCCTCTACCAGCCGCACATCTCAGCGCGGTATCAACCTGCAGGTGGGCGGTTTCGGCCGTTCGTCGAAGGGCTAGTCGGGGCGAACGTCCTCAGCACTAGCACGACGTATACCGACTTCGGGACGACAGTGGAGGCTCCGCAGGACGTCGATGAGACGTCCGTCGCGTTCAGCGCAGGCGCAGGTGTAGGAGTAGACCTCCGACTGGCCCGCGTCAAGCCGCTTGGCATTCTGGGCCTGACCGGCTCGTTCTACTACCTTTACGGCAGCGAGGCAGAGGTGCCAGTTGCCCAGGGCGTTGCGGTCGCCGATGGAGGAGTCTCGACAGTCTCGACCAACACGTCTGTTCTCCAGCCGGAAATTGGGCTCTACTTCGAATTCTAGAAAGCCTCGAAGACCCCGCGAGAGATTTCATGAGAGAAGGTCTCTTGCCGAGGGGCTTCTGCCGACCTATTCCTTCCGGGCCAGCCCTGCCGCCGGCAGTCCGGTGACTACCGGCAATTCGGTAACCACCGGCAGCACGGCAGGGGCCCGGAGGAAAGGCGGAAGGGAAGTCTTCTCAGGCTTACATCCTAACCGGCGCGGTTCGGTTGCTTCTGTTCTATCTCATGAGGCCGCGAGACAAAGAGTGGAAGATCGGTCATGCTCACGTGGCCAGGGAAACCTGCTTCGGCACATGAGACCTGCCCCACCGAAATTGCGTAAAACGGCGAGAGACTGACATCCGAACGCGTTTCTTTTCGCGCCCGCCGAAGCCTTTTTATCCTCGATGTTGTTCAAAAATATTCAAAGTAAAAAGATGTATCAACTCCTTATTTTCTCGAAAGCGAAGAGAGTCCTAGAAAAACATCACTCTAGGCACGACACAGCAATTAATCTCAACCATGCCGAAGACGCAGTCTAAAGCGAAAGGTAGCGAGCAGATCGTCCGAGAAATATGCCGGGGCGATCTCAGTGAGGAAGAAAACAAGAGAAAAGTCTCTGCCCTGATCAAGAGCCATCCTGAGCGTTTCCGAATCGGGCTCAGAAAGCTAGAGTACTGGGGAGGAGATCTGTGGGACCGTGCCTCCGAAAACCTGGGGTACGGCGAGCCTGAGTCTCTAAAGCTTGAAGCCACGAAGTATCTACTGGAGGTACCTCAGAAGGGCAAACACAAGGGTGGGAGAAGGATCTGCACCTTTCTGGAGGACGACAGGCCTTTCGGGGAATGGATGTCCTCCAAAATATTTGGATTCGTTCGAAAAATACAGAGCGAAATCAAGGAGGAGAAGGAGAAGCTCGAAGAGCTGGAAAAACCGCACGAAGATCCTGTGTCGGCAAAGGATAAAAGAAAGGATGTACAGGATGGTCGAAGGCCCAGAGTCGAAAATCACCACGCTGACATAGGTAGTCTTGCGGGCTCTGTCATCGGTCAACTCGGTGAAGCCTGCAGAAGCGCCCTGGAAGCATTCTTCTCAGATGATTCGGAGGCCTGGAGAGACGTTCAGGAAAAGAACCCCGACATGGAGAGCTGTCTCCTCCGCTGTGGAGAGATCATGAGACAAGAGGATGTCGATCTGACGAGATTCGTGGACCACCCTGGGAAAGCAAGGCTCTGGGACTGCGTACAAGATCTCTCGGGTCGCTACCGGTCTCTGATCTTGCGACGCTTCTTCCAGGGTCTTGATTATTGGAAACTCGGCCGCGACCTCAGTGACAACGAGCGGGAGGACTACGAATCCTGGGAGAAGTATAAGAGGGCGGAGTACGACTGGGCTCGCAGGTTCAAGGATAAGTGCAAAGACAAGGTCGAGCAGCAGTGCCAAGAGGAAGCTGCCGACTACATGAACGAAGCCGGATGAAAGGCGCTGGCCATGTTTGGGCACTCTCTCTGTCTTTCAAGTTTTGCCTTCTTCACTGGGCAGAAAGGGAAAACACGTTCTTTTTCTCATCGAACCTACCTGAGATGCCATGAATGAACCAGAACAACGCCCCAGCGCGAGCGCAGGTCAGGCAGCCGCATTTCTCTCTGAAGCGGCAGATGCGGTAGAACAGACGATCGTGCCTGCGCTGCAAGAAGCTCTGCTTGAGGTGGCGGAGGAGCCAGCCTTCGCGCTAGAGATGTCTCTTTTCGAGGGCAGGGACGATGCGACCATCGCGTCAACCATGGGCATAAGCGAGGAGGATGTTCGCAAGCTGCAGAAAGAGGCCCGAGAGCAGCTTCTCAAAACTGAATTCGGGCAGGAGACAGGCCGCAAGGACCTCCGTGACATGCTCAGACTCGCTGGCGTGTACCTACGGCAGCAGAGCAATTCTAAGCAGTTTCAGGAAGGTTTCAGCAAGGCACTCGAGAAGGAGAAAAGGCCCATTATAGAGCAGATTTCTGAGCCTATGGAGGAACTTTGGAAGCGGGTTGCCGACGAACTTGACGCCACAGCCGATCAACTGATCGGCACAGGGACGGCTCTGGTTGAGGGATTTGGGCCAACACGAGCCATGGCCGCTTCCAGCGGGTCGGGAAGAGAGAGGGAAGAGCGAAGTTTCGAAATAAGCATAGAACACCAGAACCACGTAACGTTGATCCGTGAGGCTACGGGTCAGTGGCGAAGCATTTTTGAGGTTCACGGAGAGGATCTGGAAGCCGTAAGCCTTGGCTACCAAATTGTGGGTGAGGACAACACGGTCTTCTATGAGGGAGATGTACACCTCGAAAAATTCAGTGAGGGAATCTACGGAGGAGGCGAAATGATTGGCTCTTTGGAAGCTCCTGGAGGCGCCTCCCTGAAGATGCGGGCGATTGAGGTGAAGCTGGAAGAAAATTGACGTATTTTGCTAACGTAGCTGCCAACAAGACCAGTATGTCTGTTGATCACAGCAACTGCTCCTTCCGAAGACTTCGAGACGGATGGGAGGAGGATGCGAAAGGAGGTTTTGGTAGACTCAAAGCACTTGACAGCTGGTGCCAAGAAAAGATGTTCGGGGACCGCCTGGTGGAGGCGTGCAGGGCACACATCAGGGACAGGCGGTGGTGCAAACATGGAAAGCAGCTGATCAAGCCTTGGGACAAGCTGATCGAGACCTGGGACAAGGATGACAAGGAGAATACCCTCCAGAAGCTACCCAATCTGCCAGGTACTTCAAAGCACCAACTCTTCATGGTGTGGGCTCATCTCCGCATCACGAAGGCTCGGTGCAAAGGAGAAGGCGATCTCGATGGGGTTTTGGAGATCATATCCGGCGATGTGTCGGAGGGATTGTGGAAGGAGGGCCCCCCGTTTGGTAGTTCTTTCTTCAGGGCCCTGGCCCGATTTCTGAATCCAGCGCAAAGTTTAGCAAAGAACCGGTCTGTCGAAAGCAGCGGTAGTGCGGATGCGTCTGCGCTTTTTCCTCTGGTTCTAGATGGGTCGGATCCGGAGGTACGTGTCGCAGAGGTCCACGTCCAGGATTCTGGTAGAGGAGACGGCGAGGTCCTTCTTCACCCCGAGCAGGCCTTTCTACGTATGGAGGACGATTTTCGCTCTGCGTTTGATTCTGCGCAGAGGCTGGTCGAAGATCTAAGGCCTTGCCTGACTTCCGACGTCTATGTCCGAATCAAGCCTCAGGGGGGAGGAGAATGGGAGAAGGTAAATATATTGAGCGGAAAGTCAGTGGGTGGGGCCCTGCATCTCAGCCTCAAAAGTCTGGTGACAGAGGGGAGACGCCCGGAGGAGATAGCCATCTCGTTCGCCCTGGACAGCGAGGGTGACTCTACACTCGGTAAGTGCTATCCGGTGGGACGTCTCCAAAAGAAGGCGGAGGGACTTTTTGGAAAAGTTGATCGGTTCTTAATCTCTGAAAAGCAGGAGAAGGAAATCGAGGAGCAGACTGGTTTGGAGATTCTTTCTGCCCGGACTCTCGAGGACGCTTGGGGCCACGCTACTAATCGGCTTGCTGAACTGCGGAGGTACCTCAAGCACGTCGAGGAGAAGGCAGACGAGACTATCGAGTACATGGACCAAGAGATGTCGCGTGTTCGGGTTCAGGCCCGAATTAAGTCCTTTTCGAAGGAAGCGGCCGAGGAGCCAGCGCCGCATGAGGACGATGGGGGGCTCGACCCAGGCGACATCGTTTTCAAAAGTGAACTTGAGCGAGGAGTTGTCCTTGGGAATCCCGGGATGGGAAAGACGTGGCTTCTTAGGGGAGAAGCAAGGGCACTAGCGAAGAAGGAACGTGGCCATCTGGACGAAACTCCCCAGCTGGATGAGGTCAGGATTCCAATTTTCCTAGAGCTCGTCGACGTGGCAGAACTTGTTGCTGAAGAGAGCTGCTCGCTCCGAGAGGCCGTGATAAGGCAGTTTTCCAATAAGGAAATCTCACCTTTAGGAGAGAATGATTCTTCAGGGCGGCCTCCCTCCGAGTCACTCGTTGACCTTGTGAGAGAGGGAATTGGTAAGGACAGAGTCTGGATTTTCCTCGACGCTCTCGACGAGGTATCGCATCGTCAGAGGAGTGACATCGAAGACGAGGTCGCCGATTTTATGAGAACCAACCCAAATTCTCGTCTCCTTCTTACCTCTCGGACCACTCCGTATGATGATGCCCTGTCGCACGTAATCAACCAGAACAGGACTGAGCGCGAACTGGAACTTCAGCCGTTCGGTAGGGACCAGGTTAAAAAATTTACTGAGAGGTATTTCCAGGGAAGCAGGACTGAGGAGTTCTTGTCTGAGCTCGATAACACTTATTGCCTTCAGGGGATGACGGAGGTCCCTCTTCTGCTCTCTTTCCTCTGCGGAATTTATGAAGAGGGGTCTTCAGGCTTCCAAAGCAGCGCGAACGCATGTGAGGAAATTCTAGTCGAAATGTTGCGGAGAAAAGGCCTCGACAGTTCCGAGAGGCTTAATCGACTTAATGAACTCAGCGCAATGGCATTTTCCCTGAGAGCGCAGGAAAAGTTGGAGTTCACCCAGACGAGTCTGCGCGATGCGATTGCGTTTGGATACCGTAGGTTGAACCCCAAAGCGCCGGACAAAGAAAAAATAAAAACAATACAAAGAGAATATGTTTCCAAAATTGGCTTGTTGTACAGGTCAACCTCCAAAAGTAACGGTTCTCCAAGAAGAAACAAAACCTACAAATTTATACACAAAAATTTGTACGAATACTTATCTTCTAGATGGGTAACATACTTAATGGAAGAAGAAAATAAAAAATTTAGTAGTAAAATAGATTATAAAAAAATAGAATACGAAAATGAGCATACGTATAAGGTCAGTGATTACGTGAATCTGGCCAGTTCTAATCAAGCCCAGGCGATATTCTTGGCTGAGACGCTTGAAAACACGGACCCACTCCTGGAATTGCTCACCGATCAGATGGAGGATGGTGAGGAAGGCGTGCGCGCGGCGGTGGCCAGAGCACTGGGAGAAATCAAAATTCCTGACCCTGAGGTAGTATGTAGCCTCGTAAGAAAAACTGACGACGAAGAGGAAAGTGTGCAGGAGGCAGCTTTTGAGTCTCTGAAGGCCATTAGAAAGACTGAACCAGAAGTGGTAGAGAAAACTCTCACGGAGCAGCTCTCAGAGAGGGGGTTCTCCGCAGGGATCCTTGTTGATCTGCTCACGGACAGGTGTGAAGACCTTCGCCTTGAGGCAGCGAAGGAGTTAGGAAGAGTTGCAACCCATACCCAAGAAGACGTAACCCGAGCACTCGTGAATCGACTCGGCGATCAGAGTTTAGATGTGCGAAAGGCAGCCGCGTGGGGTCTTGTCAAAATCGCAGCTCCCACTCCGGAAGTTGTGGAGAACTTTGCCAACCATCTTGAGAGAGAAGGATCAGATGCAGAAGAGGCAGCAAGATTAGTGCTGAAGGGGGCTGAAGCACACTACCGTGAGAACTCGGGAGACGTTGCCGGCGCTTCCGGAGACAAAAATGTGAGTGCACAGAAGACGAATAGGGAAAACAGCGCGGAGACGGAGTTGATCAATACTCAGGTTATCAGCCTTGCGGAGTGGCTGGAAAAAGGGGAGTGCAGCGCAATGGAGATAGCTGAGTGGGCATTGAAGGAGCTTGACACTGAGAGAGAGAAACTGCTGATTGAACAACTGACAGACCAAGAGAACGCAAATGTGAGAGCTGCTGCGGCACGGGCCCTCAAACGACTCGAAAGCTTTGACCCAGGGGTTCAAGGGGATCTCGTTCCCCGTCTCGAAGCACGTCTCGAAGACGAGAATACTGACGTGCAGCGAGCTGCGTCACGAACCCTCGGAAAGTCTAAGGTCTCCCACCCCTCAGCGGTAAAAATTCTTACTGGCTGGCTTGAAGACGAGAAAGCGAATACACGGGAGGCTGCGGCAAGAGCTCTCGTGAAGAGCGGGACGGAAGGAAGAAAGGTTCTCGCTGGTGAGCTTGCAGACAAACCCGCAGGTGTGCGAGAAGCTGTGGTGCGCGTGCTTGGAGAAACCGAGGATTCCGATCCAAGAACAGAAGCAGTGATTGCCAGACGAATTGGGGACAAGAACACAGAGGTACGGAAGGCCGCTGCACAGGCACTCGGGAAGACCGGAATCTCACACACCAAAGCGTTGAAGTTTCTCATCAGTCGTCTCAGGGACGAGAGCGAAGGGGTGCGAGAGGCTGTAGCACGGGCACTTGGGAAGATTGCCATTTCTGACTCTAGGGCAATGGAGACCAAAGTCTGCAACTCCAAAGCAGCAGAGTTTCTCGCCAACTGTGTTGAAGCTGAGAACGTGGAATTGCAGAAGGCGGGGGCGAAGGCACTTTTGAAGGGTGGCGAGGTGGAAAGACTTGTCGGTGTACTTGCAGACAAGGGTTCAGATACGAAAGAGGTTACTACACATGCCTTCGAGGAAGCCGGACATGATACAGTAGAAGCTCTCGTCGAGTGTCTCGGAGCTGAAGACGCAATGGTCCGGAGGACTGCAGCGCAGGCGCTTGGTGAGACTGGAGCTTCCAATTCGGAAACGGTGATGGCCCTCACTGATCGGCTTGGAGACAAAGATCGAAAGGTTCGACGGATATCAGCACAAGTACTTCAGCAACTCAAGGATCTGAATACGAGGGCGATGAAGAAAGGCATCAGCGATCTACTCGATAAGAAAGACACCAACGCGTAGCATGCGTATTGCGGAAGCTCGGGCACACGTCAGAGTCCAGTTTGTGCGCCACATGTGCTCACGGGCACTAAAGCCACAGGAGGCATGAAAAATATGTCCGGTCAGATTTCTGAAAAGGGCCCGTGCCGTTGACATAAGCATAAGACAAGTAGTTTAGCGGCAGACAGACGCTACATGCCACCGATCCACCATTCATGGCAATGGTAACGAAAGTCACCAGCATCAGGGGAATCGTCAGATGAATCCGTCTGGCTTTGCCCAGTACGGAAAACGCACGAGGTGGCGTAATTCCTTCTCCGGGCTCTTTCAGTAGAACCACTGCTTGGAGGTCTTCGACTGGGCTTGCGCCAGCCCACTCTTCACGCAGACCTGTGCATGGAAGTTTGGGGCAGCGTCCAGGTCAAGCGACCAGTGAGTGAGCTGCTTTTCATGGATCTCCATGCGGATCCCGATGACAAGGCGATGGGTCAACCCCGGAGTGGGTTTGAATTGCCTCTTCCTGGACATCCTTCGAAATCATCCGGCCAGATCAAACTCACCTACGGAGGATGGCCTCTAAAGCCTGGTACAACACCTGATCCTTTCGGCTTCGGTGACCGAAATGCACCTGGCAAAAGCCATTCAGAAAGGAGCGAGACTGACTTCGTTTCGATGTCTACTCTGGGTCCTCATGCGCTTGGCTGCTCCTCCCTCCACACAGCTGGAGCAGGCACCTTACTTCGGAGCTGTTGGTGGCCACACCCAGGAGCGTAACACGCAAGTGCACTGGATTCACATCCGCATCAGCTTCTGGCAGAGCTTTCGCCACCTGAGGGGAACCGCTGGCAGCTGCGCGACGCAGCAGTGTTCTACCCTGGTTGACGCAGGCTTTCTCCAGCCTCCGACAGAATATTCATCACCTCTCGAGAGTCCCTGTCGGCCGCTATCTGAATCGGAGTTTTACCATTGGCTCCGGTGGCACCCGTGTCAGCCCCGGCCTCTATCAGGATCTCCGCCACCTCCAGAGAACCAAAAGCAGCTGCGCCATGTAACGGCGTTGTTCTGAGTTGTCCGCCGGTGGCGTCTGCGTCAGCCCCCGCCTCTAATAGAATGCGGGCCACTTCCGGTGAGCCCTCCGTTGCTGCATAGTGCAGCGGCGTGCTACCGGTGTAGTAGTGGCCAGCGTTCGGGTCAGCTCCGGCCTCCAATAGGATGTGGGCCACTTCTGGCAAGTTTTCCCTTGCTGCATCGTGCAGCGGTGTCACCATCTGATCTTCATTGATGGTACCCGTATCAGCCCCAGCTTCCAGCAGGACCTCTGCTACCTCTGGAGAGTCGCTGGCAGCCGCGTGGTGAAGTGGCGTGTGACCATTGTCACAGGTGGCGCCTAAGTCAGTCCCAGCCGCTAATAGAATGCGAGCCACTTCTGGTAAGTCTTCCTTTGCTGCATGGTGTAGCGGTGTTTTACCGTGATCATCGGTGGCACCTGGGTCGGTACCAGCTTCCAGTAAAACCTCCGCTATCTCTGGAAAACCTTCCCGTGCTGCAGTGTGCAGCGGTGTCTCGTCAGGATAGTTGGTGGCATTTGTGTCAGCCCCAGCCTCCAGTAAGATTTCTATCATATCTGTGAAGCCACCATGGGCTGCAATATGCAAGGGCGTAGCGCCGAATCCACCGAAAGCGCTCGCATCAGCCCCAGCCTTGAGGAGGGCCCTTGTTACCTCCGTGGAACCGTTAGCGGCCGCGTGGTGAAGCGGTGCCGAGCAAGAAACTACGTCGACAGCGCTTATGTCAGCCCCAGCCTCCAGCAGGACCTCTACCACCTCTGGAGAGTCGCTGGCAGCCGCGTAGTGGAGTGGCGTGTGGCCATTGTCATCGGTAGCGCTCAAGTCAGCCCCGGACTCCAGCAGAACCTCCGTCGCCTCCGGGGAACCACTAACAGCCGCGTAGTGCAGCGGTGTTCGGCCACAGCAATTGATGGTGCCTAAGTCAGCCCCAGCTTCTAGCAGGGCCTCAGCTGTTTCTGGGGAACTGCTAGCTGCCGCATAGTGCAGTGGCGTGTGGCCATCATTATCGGTGGCCTCCAGGGAGGGCTCAGTCTTTAACAGGACCTCCATCGCTTCCAGAGAGCCCGTATAGGTTTTATGTGGTGGCGTCGTTCCACCGAGAGCTTTGGTGGCACCCATATTAGCTTCGGCCTCCGGCAGGGCCTCTGCTACCTCTGGAGAACTGGTAGCGGCCGCATAGTGCAATGGCGCTCGACCATCGTCATCGGTGTCACTTACACCGGCCCCATCTCGTAACAGGACTGCTGTCACCTCCGGAGACCCATCCCATACTGCGTGGTGTAGCGATGTTTTGCCAAAGTCGTCGGTGGCACCTGTGTCGGCCCCAGCTTCCAGCAGAGCTTCAGCTACCTTTGGAGAGTTCTCATAACCTGCATAGTGCAGTGGCGTTTTGCTGAGGTCGTCGGTAACGCTCATGTCGGCCCCAGCCTCCAGCAGAACCTCTACTGCTTCCAGTGAGCCATCGGCAGCTGCGTAGTGCAGCGGCGTGCGGCCGCTGCAATCGGTAGCCTCCGAGACGGCACCAGCCTCTAGCAGAACCTCCACTACCCTCGGGGAGCCGTGGACTATACTTCTTTCACCCAACGCCGGAGCACCGAAAAGGTCGTTGAATGAAAGTCCGTCGTTTTCAGCCTTCAACGGGGCCTTTGCCTCCTTCAAAGAGCTGCTGGCAGCTGCGTGGTGCAGTGGCACTCGACCGTCGCCGTCGGTAGCACTCGTGCTAGCCTCAGCCCCCAGTAGAGTGCGAGCCAACTTCAGAGAGCCCTCTCGTGCTGCACGATGAAGCAGCATCTCGCCGTGAAGGTCAGCGGCATCTGCATCGGCCCCACCCTCCAGCAGAACCTTCGCTACCTCTGAGAAACCACCAGTAGTCACGTAGTGGAGTGGTGTTTCGCCGTGATCATCGGTGGCATCCGGGTCAGCCCCAGCCTCCAGCAGGACCTCCGCTGCCTCCGGAGAATCCGCCCCTGCTGCACGGTGCAGTGGCGTTCTGCCGTGGTCATCGGTGGCACTCGTGTCAGCCCCAGCCTCCAGCAGGACCTCCGCTGCCTCCGGAGAATCCTCCTCTGCTGCACGGTGCAGCGGCGTTTCGCCATATTCATTGTTGGCACCCATGTCGGCCCCACGCTCCAGCAGGACCTCCGCTGCCCTCGGAGAATCCTCCTCTGCTGCACAGTGCAGCGGCGTTTCGCCATATTCATTGGTGGCATCCACGTCAGCCCCATGCTCCAGCAGAACTTCTAGCACTTCTGGAGAGTCGTAACTCAATGCAGGGAGCAGCAGCGTTCTGTCACAGTAGCCGGTGGCATCCGCGTCGGCCCTGGCCTTTAGCAGGATCTCCGCTACCTCTGGAGAACCAAAAGCAGCTGCACTGTCCAGTGGCGTTCTGCCGCGGTGACTGGTGGCACCTATGTCAGCCCCAGCCTCTATCAGGATCTCCGCCACCTCCAGAGAACCAAGAGCAGCTGCGCCATGTAATGGCGTCATCCTGGGGTTTCCGCCAGTGGCGTCTGCGTCAGCCCCTGCCTCTAATAGAATGCGGGCCACTTCCGGTGAGCCCTCCGTTGCTGCATCGTACAGCGGCGTGCCGAATTCGTCGGTGGCACCTACGTCAGCCCCAGCCTCCAGCAGGACCTCCGCTGCCTCTGGAGAGTCCTCTTCTGCTGCACGGTGCAGTGGCATTCTGCCGAAGGTGTCGGTGGCACCTATGTCAGCCCCGGCCTCCACCAGGACCTCCGCTGCCTCCGGAGAATTCTCCCCTGCTGCACGGTGCAGCGGCGTTCTGCCGCGGTGACTGGTGGCACCTATGTCAGCCCCAGCCTCCAGCAGGACCTCCGCTGCCCTCGGAGAATCCTCCTCTGCTGCACGGTGCAGCGGCGTTTCGCCATATTCATTGGTGGCATCCACGTCAGCCCCATGCTCCAGCAGAACTTCTAGCACCTCCAAAAGACTGGCGCCAGCCGCGCGATACAGCAGTGTTGCTCCATCGTCCCTGACACCGTCTGAATTAGCTCTGGCTTCCTGCAAGACCTCTGCTACCTCTGGAGAATCCTCCTCTGCTGCACAGTACAGCGGCGTTCTGCCGGAGTTATCGGTGGCACCTATGTCAGCCCCAGCCTCCAGTAGGACCTCCGCTGCCTCTGGAGAATCCTCCTCTGCTGCACAGTACAGCGGCGTTCTGCCGAAGTCGTCGGTGGCACCTATGTCAGCCCCGGCCTCCACCAGGACCTCCGCTGCCTCCGGAGAATCCTTCTTTGCCGCGAGGTGCAGCGGCGTTCTGCTACGGTGACCGGTGGCACCTATGTCAGCCCCGGCCTCCACCAGGACCTCCGCTACCTCTGGAGAATCCTCCTCTGCTGCACGGTGCAGCGGCGTTCTGCCGAAGTCGTCGGTGGCACCTATGTCAGCCCCGGCCTCCACCAGGACCTCCGCTGCCTCTGGAGAATCCTCCCCTGCTGCACGGTGCAGCGGCGTTCTGCTGCGGTGACCGGTGGCATCCGGGTCAGCCTCAGCCTCCATCAGGACCTCCGCTGCCCCCGGAGAGTCCTCCTCTGCTGCATTGTGCAGCGGCGTTCTGCCGCGGTGGCGGGTGGTGGTATTCGGGTCAGTCCCGGCCTCCAGCAGGACCTCTGCTGCCTCTGGAGAATCCTCCCGTGCCGCAAGGCGCAGCGGCTTGTGGCCGTATTTAGCAGGTGCGTCAACCCCAGGCTTCAATAGAACCTCTGCTACCTCTGGAGAGTCCCATTGGGCTGCCAGGTCCAGCGGCGTTCTGCCGGAGTCATCAGTGTCATCCGGATCGGCTCCAGCTTCCAGCAGGACCTCCGCCGCCTCTGGTAAGCCTACCCATGCCGCCAGGTGCAGTGGCGTTCTGCCGTAGTCGTCAGTGTTATCCGGGTCAGCCCCATCCTCCACCAAGAGCTTCGTCACCTTCGGAAAGTTACCAACGATCGCACAGTGCAACGGTGCGCTGCCATTTTTGTCACCGGCATCCAGCAGAGACGGATAAAACTCACCGGTCTGCTCAGCCTCGAGAAGAACCTTTGCCACTTCCAGAGAGCCGTTTTGTACTGCATGATGAAGAGGCGTTTTACCATTTGCATCAGTTATCACCGGGATAGCCCCATACTCAAGAAATAGCTCCACTATATCGGTGGCACCGTGGAAAGCCGCATCATGCAGTGGTATGCTATCGCGAGAATTGAAGTCTGCTGGGCTGACTCCTCCGGTTTCCAGTAGGATTTCTGCCACCTGCGGGGAAGCACAGAAGATCGCGTGATGTAATGGGGTGTCACCGCAGTTGTCAGTAGCTTCTGGGTTGGCTCCAGCCTCCAACAAGACTTGTGCGACCTCGGGGAGCGACTCTTTAGCTGTCTGTCGCAGCAGCGTGCCTTGTTGTTCGTTGCTCAAACTTCTGACCTTCCTTTTCAGAACTCCCCTCGTCCTGGTATTTTTCTTCCGAAGGGATCCCTCTATGAACTGAAGATTCTCTTCCTTCAGAGCTCGTATCATTCGCTGCTTCAAGGCTTCGTCCACCTGCTGGGGTGCCACCTCCTTGGGAGCCCTGTTGGTCGAATTCGACGAAGTTATTCGTATCGTGAAGCTCATTCTGCAGTCGGGGCAGGTCAGGCTTCTCCCGCCATCGTTGACGAAACGAACGAGGGACTCGAATTCATAGGTCACTTCGGTTCCGCAAGAAGAGCACAAGAAGTACATGATCAGTGAATGCGAAACGTTGAAGTCTTTAGGAATGGTACAAGGAATGACTCTCAACTCGTCTGCCTTGAGAACAAGTTCCGGCTTTTACTGACTCGGCAGAGTTCTTGGGAGTTGCGGTCACTTTTTCCCTAAAATGACAATAAAATAAAGCTTGAAATTGTATTATGTATTGTATTTCGAGTAAATGTATATATAAATCCGAGCAATATGATGGGCGAAGTGCATGTAAATTGAATCGCCAGATGAACCGTCCACTCCGGCCTGAGACCTTTCTGAGTGCAAGCACTTCAGTTGCTTTGGATCACCTTCTGTTACGGCTGCTGCCGTTTTCAGAAGTACGCTACTCCCACATTGCTTTATTCAAAGCAGACGTTTCTATTACAGATCAGTTAGGGTGTCAAGCCGGGATTTGAGGAAAACCGCGTTTCGCGCTGGCACCGATCCGGATTGCTGACCGTTTGATGAAAAACGATAGGACGAAGAATTGCAGGACAGAGGACGATAAAAATCGGCTACGTCCAAAACTCCCTCATTGGCGCAAAATATTTGTGCTCCAATAGCGACCGTCAAAGTCCAAGCAGTTATCGCTTCCAGAGGGAAGCCTCTGCAGTCAAACCCCACTTCTGACGTCCCTCAGGTTGATCTGCCCCACTACCTCTCTCCATCGAAGCTCTTCACTACCACAAGAGAAAAGGGGCAATCGAAGACTCCCTGTGACCATCAGGTGCTGTCACTTCGAGGTCATCAAGACGGTCAAGTGATTCATCAGTTCTGTCTGCCTCAAGCATATCCCAAGCTTCAGGAAAAGGAATCAAAGCCCAAGCTGCCCGCTCGAGGATTTCTCCAGAGCCTTGTGCACGCGCTGGTACCCGTAGAAGGTAGACGGGTCCTCGTGCCGGCTCTGCGAGCGGATCGTCCCGTCTGGTACGTCGTTGATCGTGGCCTGCGTGATGTGGCCGGCGCGAAGAGAGTGGCCGGTCGGGGAGACCGAAAGCCCCGCGGCCTCGGCCCCGTGCTGGACGATCCGGTGGACCGTCTGAGGGCTGATCCGGTCCATGATCGACCCGCTCCAGTGCACGCCCCGAAACACCGCACCCTCGTCGATTCCAGACGTAGCGATCCACCGGTCTAGGGCCCGGCACGGGCAGTACTCGCTTCCGGCCCGCAGAATCCCTACGTACTGGCCGCTTCCAGGCTGGTCGGTCTTGCTCTCCGGAACGAGCAGCGCGTACCCGTCGTCGCGGTCGGTGAGGTGCCCGGCGTCGACCGACGCGATTTCCGACCGCCGCAGGGCTCCGGCGTACCCGAGCAAAATGATTGCCACGTCACGGCGGGCTCGGATCCGGTCTGCCTCCGAGCTTTCGACCGAGCGGAGAGCATCTACGATGTCCTGGACGTGGCGGGTGAGAAGCGGTGGGGCTTCCTTGGTGGTGTGATCGGATTCTCTTTGGATGCCGGACATCAGCCCCTCGATTTCTTTGGACTAGGTGGGGCTGTCCGCTCCGCTTTCGTCGTGGAGATGCTGGATTGCGGAAAGCCGGACTTGAAGCGTCGTCGGGGCGTGGGAACCGGACCGGTCCGAGAGGTAGAGCGCGACCGTTTCTTTGGAGGCCGGCAGCGGGTCTCGGCCGTGCTCTTTGCAGAACCGAAGGAAGTCGCGCCACCCGGAGGCGTAGGCCTTCCGGGTGTTTTCCGAGAGGCGCTTCTCAAAGAGCTCTTGCGCGCGGTCGGCGAGCTCTCGCTCGCGGCCGGTGAGAAAACCGTCTTCACCGGAACCGCCCCGAGATCCTAGGTCGCTCATTGGCAGGTTGCCCGTGGCAGGCGAAGGGACTTACGGGGAAACCAACGCCCTGACAAGATGGAGAAATCCGGCCGTGATTACAAATAATCGTCTTTATCCGTAATCATAAGACAGCCTCTTGCGGCCCGACGGGTTTTGGAAGAGAGCAGTTCTAATTAAGGCAGCCCTCAGGGACGCACCTCTGACGCCTACTACTTTGAGGCCTGACGGGTGCCAGTCTCTCATTGATCTAGCTGAAAGACGGCTCGATCGGCTTTCAGCCTCTTGCTCGAGGGCCGAGACCTCCTGCTTCAGCGCTGAGACGTCCTCCACTCGGTCCGAGTGGCCGCGCTCGTAAGCCCGGTCGATTCGTCCTCTCAGCGCGAGCCACGCGAGCCCACCACCCAGGAGTACAGAACCGAGCACAAGGTCAAAAGCGGAGGCAGACGTACTGGTCGGCACATGTCGGTTCAGACGGGTTTGGATTCAAAGAAGGGTTAGGAAGACTGCCCAACTGCACTAAAGTCTCACGACACCTGTGACGCAGCAGCAAGGAAGGTAGAGCACGGGGCCCAGAGTCTCAGGTAGGCGGTAACCTGAAAGTTCAGGGCGGTCGAGCGTGCTGAATAGCCTTCTCGCAGAGGTTGACAAGGTCTCCTCACTGGTCTGAGGCACCGGACCTTTTCAGATGCACGATGATAACTTTGGGCGAGCCAGCACAATATGGAGTCAGGTGACTGCTCTTCTCTCGCGACTTGAAAATCAAACTGTTTGACTGCCTGCCAAAAGTTCATTTCTTCGGAGACTCTCAGCTGATCACGCCTCAGAATAAACTCGACGTGGACACATGACTTCAGGGCAAGGTCGAATTGGACGTGTCAAGTTCTACGACCCGAGTAAAGATTTCGGGTTCGTGGAGGAGATCACAGAGCCAGGTAGAAAGGATGTTTATTTCAACCGGAAGGCCATTGAGCTGAGTCTGCCAATAGAAGATGAGCTCGTCTTTTTTGACTCGGAGACGGCCAGGGAATCTGAGTCGCGGCGAGCAACCGAAGTCCACCTGCTCACCGAAGCACCTCGTGACAACACGGCTCTGCGTGAAATCGCCGAGTCGATTCCCAATGAGGAAGCACGCAGTGAGGTGTTGGAGGTCATCCACAGCGGGCCATCAGTAACTCAGGCCGGACCTATCGATCGGCTGTGGATGGTGGGGAAAGTTAAATTCTTCGATTCTGACAAAGGATATGGCTTCACTCGTCCATTGCGAAAGAGAGATGTTGGCGGAGAAGATGTTTTCGTTCACCAGAGCCGAGTACTTCCTCGCAGGCTGAATGATGGAGATTGGGTTGCCTTCCGTCCCATTCCTTCCGAATCGGAGGATGGGTCTGTCGAAGCAGCTTACGCCCACCGACTAGAAAACTTCTCAGGCAATCCCAGTGTAGTCCGAGAGCTTCTGGCAGAGGATGCGGTAGCCCCAGGAGAGACTGTACCGCACCTTCACAATATTGCCTTGAATGTGCTTGGGGCAGAGGAACTTCAAAAGTACGCTGAACTGGTGCTTTCGAAAATAGAAGGTAAAAGTGCTCCCTTATCTCACGACTACGTGTCTGCGCTTGGGAGACGGCTCGAAAATGCTGCTGATGACAAAAAAGAAAAGGAAAGCCTAACTGGTTTCGTCAGAGAGAGAGTAGGGCAGATAGCCGAGAAGAATCGGTTCTCTTCAGAGGGGCGGACAATTCTTTTTACAGAAGGACTCGCCCCGTTGCCTTCTCCTGAGATCCTCGCGGAGACATCCGGAGGTTATCTGAAGGAAATCGCGAAGGAGGTGTCTGAACCCGAACTCAGAAAGTATGCAGACGAAACGTTCAATCTGGTTCTCTCAGGTGACAGGCCGCCGAGTGAGAATCGCCGTCATTTCGAATATCTGCATCGACTTCTCGAGAACGCCTGTGTTGACGATACGGCCGTCCGGGAACTAGAGGATCAGTTGCAAGAAGTGGTTTCGGCCGGACTTGACCAGGGTGCGCTTCGCCTGTTGGATGTGGCAGGTCTTTGGAGAAGGGAGGCTCTCGACAACATCCGCCCAGAAGTGTTGGCGGAAGCGCTGGAAAACGTGGACTCAGAAGACATCACGTCATATCTCAAGCGTCTTGATATTCATAAGCTTGCGCAAGTCGCGGAGAAGAGGACTGAGAGCCTGATCGCTGAAGATCAGGGCCATGGTCGCCTTGATGGGATTACGAGTTGGAGAAGAAGCCTTCAGAGTCTTGAACAGATTGGGCACGACTCCTCTCAGAAATCACAACCAGACCAGAAAGAACCGTCGGAAGGATTTGATGAGAGAGAAGCCCCACTTCGAGTCACCGTCTCCGCTTTGCGAGAAGAGTGCACTGCATGGGAGCTAACGCACCTGTATGCTCGTGGGCTCGTGGACGATTTTCCTAGCTCGTGGGTCAAGAGAAATCTGGACGATCTTTCGAGGAGTGTCACTGGCAATATTTTGAACCGTGAGACGACAAGCGTTGAGCTACGGACTGGAATACTCAGAACTGTCATAGAGAATCTGACCGAGGATGAAGAGACGGCTGGTGCGCAGTGGGCTGCTGAGCAGATTCAGAGCCACCTTACCGGAAAGAAAAAGGAAAACGTCCTAGAGCATCTTGCACGGTCACTCAAGCCTGAGGCTCAGTCTTGCCTGTATGCCCGTGGGCTGCTAGACGACCTTCCGAGCAGCTGGGTGAAGGAAAACCTGGATGATCTGCCTGAAAGCGTCGTCGAAGATATCCTATGCCGCGAGTCGACCAGCGCGGCACTTCGGGCTGGAATCCTGCGGATGTCGATAGAGAAGATTTCTGAGGATGAGGAAATAGTTGATGCAAGGTGGACTGCGAGACAGATCCAGAACCATCTTGCTGGAAAGAAGCAAAGAAGTGTGTCGGAGCATCTCGCGCGATCGATTGGGCCTGAAGTTCACCTCGAGATCTGGAGGGACGAGATGATCGACGTTCTCCCAGAACAGGCCCTCGATCAGCACTTCGAAGACGCCTCCAAGGAGGATATCACCCGGGCGGCCACGTGGTCTCAGGACGGAATACTGCCCGAAAGCGAGCTTGCTGAGCGACTAGACCGGTACCTGAAGGGTATTCCTGATTGTGTAGACCCAGACGTGTACCCTCCGATCAAAGAAGCTGTGCGGCAGCTAGGACTGCTGGGGGAAGACCCTGAAGATAGCCTCGAAGACTGCGCGCCTGCAGTCCATGATATGGCGAAGTTAGCGCTCTGGAATGAAGGAAATGCCGATCCGCCCGACCCGAAGACAATTCAGAATGTCTTCGTTGCTTTGGTCCCAGAAGAACAGGTCCGTGCACTTCGTTGGCTCTTTCACCTCCACGCGAAGGGAAAGGTCTCCCTCGATATCAAAACGCTCAGTCAACTTTCGCGAGTTGGCCCAGAAAGCTTATCTGGCAGAAGACTTCGAACGGACCAGCTAATCGCAGCCCTAACTCCAGAGATCGCAATAAAAACCCTTCAGAAAATCGACGTGGAGGGGCAAGTATTACTGGAGGGAGAGCTTTTGAAGATACTCCTGCAATCTGCAAACAGAAGAGAGGAAGAACTTGCGCTTCAGGGCTTGTTTAGCAAGTGCAATGGGAGAACTGAGATGAAATTTGCGGCGGGACGCACGTCCTACTCTAATCAGAATTCAAGTGGACCGGAAGAGAAAAAGATAATAGAGAAAGAGGCTGGAGGAGTAAGTTACTTCGAAGTCCAGTTCAGATACGACGAGAATCTCATCGACGCAGTAAAGCAACTTCCTCACTCGGGTTACCATAGCAGGTCAAAAACCTGGATGGTGAAAGCAAGTCCGAAGGGCAAGCAAGCAGTGAAGGAGTTTGCGAAAGCGCACAACTTCTTCATTGAGCTACAGGACGGGCACCATTACTCGAATAATCCTCATCTGCACGAGAAACGGACGCAAAGATACAAACCCTGCAAGTACTGCGAGGGGAGACATGTAGATGGCAAGCACTGGAAATGGGACCAGGAATTTTGGTGGTGCCGAGGAGAAGAGTGTTTCGAGGCGAACCGGCCAAACCATTCCCCAGATGAGTGGGAGTCATATACGCTCAAAGACTTTATTCGTCTCCTCCAGCTTGACCGAAGCATGGATGATGGAGCGTATGGCCGGTATATGGGAACTCTCAACCGATTCAATGAGCTACTGGAGCGACTGGGCTGCAGAAAATGTGAGAAGTACATGCACCCGGTAGACGACTCAGCATTTGCTCACTACCGCGTCACACGTTTCCACTGCACTAACGAAGGATGCACCAATCGAGGAAAGGAGGTATATCTACACCACTGCCTCAATTCGAAATGCTCTAGCATCATCGACAGTCGTGACTCAAAGCAGTGCCCAAACGGATGGTGGATATGCACCGAAGAAGACTGTGGTGCCTGCTGCTCAACCGAAGCGATGGAGGATCGGCGAGATAGGTTGCATAGATCGAACCAGCGCCCTTCCGATTGGCTGAAAAGGTTTATCGAGAGAAAGAAAGGACACGTAGAGCGAGCGGAGCACTTCTGCTATTCTTGTGGAAGTCGAATGGTCTGGCTAAGCGGCGCCAAGGGTGAAAGTCGTCCTGTCTTTCGGTGCGAGAAATGCGAGATTGAGTACGACACTGAAAAGGCTGGATTTAGTTACGAGTACGCGGAGCAGCTGCGCTCTGACGATGATCCCGACCGCCTGCGCAAGGCGAAGTCTCAACACTGAGGATCGTCGGTGCGCCTCTGGTCTTGACGATCTGCCTTTCCGAAAACGCCGTCTTCAAGAGGACACCTCAGAGTGAAGTCGTTGTAGGGCGCTAGCATCTCTGCCTTTTTGCATTTGTGTGCGCCGACTGACCTATGACAATCTCGCGTTCAGCGCAAGATGGACTCACTCACCCACATCTGAGAGGCAATTCCGGTCGTCTCCATCGGCCAAGAGGATCTCTTTACACAACCATCCCTGTACGGTGCTGTGTCAAAGCGATCGAGATTACTGGTATACTTCGTCATCCGCTTCAGGCGAGACTTCACGATGGAGCTCCAGCGTGTGTTTTGCCTAGCAGGAAGGTCATTAGACCTTCCTTGTCCAGCTCTCTAACACCAAAGAATGCAAACGAGTCATTACTGGTAAAGAGGCCATAGTTGGTGAGGAAGAAACGGTCCTTATGGCCGTCGTCGCAGTGCCCCATCACTACCAAAAGGTGTGCGGAGACACGCGCCTGACTTCTTCAATCTCGGCCTTGCGGGCGTAGCGCTTGACCGACCGGCGGAGATGAGAGATCGCCACCTCCGCGCCCTTCCGGGGCGAGACCTGTCTCAAAAACGGTGGTTTTTGAAACGCCGACCAGCAGCTGCACCACCTCGACGTACCGGTTGAACGTTTCCCAAGAGGTGTGGCCGGAGTTCTTCTTGACGCGCCGCTCAGTTGCCACAAAAGTATGTTACCCCCACAGTAGGGCGATTTGCGACCGATAACTCCCGATACCGTCGCTTTATCGAGTGTTATATCCAGATGCGCTAACGAGAAAAAGCGGCTGGTCCGAGCTTCTAGTCGGCCCGAGCCTGAGGACTGCTTTCTACGAGACTCTGCCCGCTGTGAGAGCTTCGCGCTAGCGGCTCGGCTCGGGCGCAAGAGTCTGCTCTGGAAGGCTTCCGTCGGGACGTAGGCCCCAGGAATGGTGAACCTTGCGGAGAAGGGCACTGTAGCGCGGATCCTCCCGGAGGGCCGGGAGCCGTTCAGGCGCGGTCCGAAGCGCGGTCGTAGGGATCGCCCACCAGTCTGATTGCTTCTGGTATTCTTCGATCATTGCATCTACGTCCCCGAAAGCCGCGTGAGCACTCGCGAATGGGAAAGCGCCCCGGCTTCGTACGTCTGGGGAAAGCGGAATCTTCTGAAGCGCTTCGAGGTGCTCCCGCGCTCGGACCGTGTCTCCAGCCGCTGCCTCGAATTGAGTGAGGTGATGGCGCAAGACGACGCGTTCGAACTTGTCCTCTGCTCTGGGGAGTCGCTTTTCTACAACGCTTATCGCTTCCTCAACCCGACCTAACCAGAAGAGAGACCTCGCCTCTCCCCAAATGGCCTGCTCGAGGTCCGGATATATTTGCTGTAGCTTCCTGGCTCCCTCGAGAGCCTTTTTGTGCTGCCCCGTATTATTGTCGACGTTCGAGAAGAAAGCATCAGGCGTTGAAGTCGCCATACCCGTGCGCGTTCACCCACAGTGCGCGGAGGCAAACCCGCCTGGCTGACTTCGATTAATGGTTGCACTAGCCCCACGTCGTCTGTGGCGGGGGATTATGTCTCTATTCCGAGGTCGACTGAAAGAGAGAATTGCTCAATGGGACGGACTATCTCCTCGTCATATTCGACCACATCGAACGATTCTACGCGACCCCGAATCTCAAAATTCTTCGCGTTCAAGTTGTCTACGATTGTCTTGCAGTCTTCCGGGTCGGGTGTGTTGGCAATCCCGACGTGTGGAAGGAAAGGAAGGTCCAGTCGAAGAAAATCCGCAAGGGGTCCAGTGTAAAGGCGGTCGTGCAGCCGCACGAGGTCGCTGAATCCCTCATCCGGAACCAGGAAGGCGTGAGCGTGGCCTTCAAAGTCCGGATCTCCGAGAATCGCGCATCGAAAAACGACCTCAAACGGTGCCGTTGAAGAAGCTTCTTCTCGAACGTGTTCGATGAGAGTCGTTCGCCTGACACCGTCGGTTGGAAAAACGAGAGTGATGTGCGGGTCGATGACCCCGTAGTACAGTGGATCGTGCTCTTCGCGGACGGCCTGTATCCGTTCGTAGTCCTCCTCAGACAGCGCTGGATAACTTACGACAGAAAGTGCCATAGTTCTGCCTACGTTCTGGCGAGACGATGTGCAATAGAGATGCTTTTCAGCGCGAAGGCAAGCGGGGCCACCGCGAGAATCGACTCGCGTAGATTGATAGCCAGCCCGATGAATCCGAAGATGAGAAGCGCCGACCTAACAGCGAAGAGCCGCCTGCTCTCTGTCTCAGACAGTGAAGGGTCGTAGCTGAGACTATGCCGAGGACCACGCCGCCAAGCGGGTCGGAGACGGCAAGGGCCCTGCCAACCTGAAGGGAGGGAAAGGCCAGGGCCACCGCACTCCCCACCTCAGCAGAGCGAGGGCAGCGACCGTTCTCAGAGCCGTTGCCAGACATTCCTCGACGGATGAGGGCACCGGGAACCTGTGTTCGAGCGAGCCGCGCTCAAGCGGATCGCGCCCAGATGAGCTTTGTCTGCGGGAATCGGGCATAGGTATTGCTTCGATGGTTTTGTGGGCCGCTAGGAGTAGCCCCCTAACATAGCTTCTCATTCGGGGTCCAGACCGGAGCCCTGCTCACGATCCTCGTCGGTGCTTTTCTCATCGAGGCCTTCCTGATCGGAACCCTCCTGGAGACGTGGGTGCAGTCCTGCGTCGAGGAGCAGACAGAGCATCTCCGCCTCCCGCTTGGAATCTGGCATCGGGATCGGACTTATATGGTTGGGCAACATGGACTCATGGTCGGGAACGTGCATCAAACGAGCGGGCCCTTCAGTTGAGACAGAAGATCTGGGGGGAGACGCACCGTGTGTTTAATCATCTGCTGCCCCGATAGAATTCAATAGGTCGGAAGGGCTGACATTGGGAATCGCGACATAAGCATCGTACGACACAATCCGCCGCCGGTCCTCCGACGAGAGAAAACTCGCTCCGAAGTACCGGCGAAGCGGCCGCAAGTCAATCACCACGACTTTGTCTTCTCGGAGGTGGTCGGTGAAGGGACTGTCCTCGCCCCCTAGGCGAGCATTGCATTTACCACCCTCGTCTTGCCCGCTCTCTGGAATCTGTCCGCCGTTGCAGTCGGCTAGGACGTGAAATGTCTCTTCTCCCCGGCCCCGTGACCACTCCGCCACGAACGCCCCGAAGGTCACGTGGAGATCGATCGGGGCAACCTTATCAATGTGGGCGTTCTTGTGGAAGACCTTCGGCGCTTCTTCCCGAGCGGACTCCCACTCCCGGACGTGGCGGATCAACTGCTCTTTCATGAGGGCCTCTCGGCGCCGGTTACTCACGGCGAAGTTGCCTGCATCTCGGACGTATGGGGCGTAAATCGCGTTGCTCTCTAGCATCGCGTCGATGCGGGCCAGGGCAACCTCATCACCGCGTGACTCAAAGGCCGATCGAAGCGACTGGAGTTCCGAGGGCGTCGCCTTGACGAGAGCCCGTCCGCCTACCCCACCCCACTCTCCTTTCATCTTACTCCGGGCTCGCTGGACCGCCTTCCGTTCCCGATTGGTCTCGGCCTGATCGGCAAGGGCATCCAGGTGCATCGGCAAGCTGAAAGCAAACTCGTAGTCGACGCCCCAGATCGTGGCTCCCGCCTCCGCCATGCGGGCGGCCATCTTCGACTCCGCCTTCCGGTCGAGAAAGGCGATTGGTGGGCTCTTGAAGCGCGTGATGAGACCCTCCAAGGCCTGGTACCCGTTCTGGCCGAGCGTTTCGTTTACTTCTTGGGCCGCAAACGGCCCGATTTCCAGAGCGACTGGGCCGTAGCCGTATTCGGAAAGCCGCTCGTAAAGACTGGCGGCGACGACCGGAGTCTCGGCGGTGCCGTGCCGCTCGCTCATCAGGAAGTGGCTGGCCTCTCGGCCCCGGGCAACCAGCCAGTCAGCGCCCGGTCCCTTGAGTGCCCTATCTTCAATCGTTGCGGTATATGTATTGGCCGCTACGGTGCTGTCGAAGGCGGCTCGGATGCTCGCCGCGTCCGACTCTTGTCCGTGAACGGCCGTAGGTTTGGTGCTGACCAGAAGAAAAAAGAGGGATAGGCAAATTAGATTACGAGCCAACATTAGTGCCGGAGTTCGTTCTCAAGAACAAGGCGCATGAGCGACAGAAAATTCGCCAAGACGCGTTGCACTTCATACGTTTGATCGAGAGAAACCCTCGTTACTTCATCGCGAGCAACTGCCGCGCAAGAGAAGGCTACCGACAGTGAGCCGCCCACAGTGATAGGTCACTGCTCACGGAGGTAAAAGATGTAGTCGGTCGGGGGAGGCGCAATTCCGCCCTCTCGGAGCAAAAGCGCGATCTGGCCTCGGTGATGAGTGCCATGGTTCACCACATGGCTGAGCACCTCCCTGAGAGGCGTCTCGAAAGCGGTACCCTTCGAGTTCCTGTAAGCGATGAGCCGGTCGAGATCATCGTCAGCAAGCTTGTCGAGCAGACGTTTCCAGCGGTGGGCCGCCTGCTCGGCACGCCGGGCGCAGTCCTCCAGGCTGGCCTCTACCCAGAGGTCTTGATCGGCGTGGTCCGTGCTTTCGATACGGCCGTGCCACACGTCCTGCGCCCGGAGCAGGTGCATGAGCAGGTTGGGGGCCCGCGAGGGGACGGAGCCGGCGGCTTGCATCGTATCAAGCAGCCGATCACTGGCCCAGCGATCGTACTCGAAGAGCGACCGAAAATCACCTGCGGTACGGGATTGAGGCATTATCGTCTTGGTTTCTCCAAATGGTATTTGGTCACGTTGCCACGGGGAGACGAAGCGAAACGGTCGTTCCCTCTCTTCGGGTACTATCGATCTCCAACGAACGGCTGTGCGCCTCTGCAACATTTGCGGCGACCGTGAGGCCAAGGCCCGATCCGTCACCGTCGTCCTGAGAGCCTGCGGGTGCGTCTACCTGGTCCACCTGATGAAAGCGCTGCGTGACGAGGGGAATTTCCTCTTCGGGGATCCCGACCCCCGTGTCGGTGACCGCCACACGGACATCGTCATCATCCCGTTGGAGCCGTAGAACCACCTCGCCACCGGCCGGCGTGTTCTCCAGCGCGTTCTCGATGAGGTTGGACAGCAAGCGTTCAATCTGCCCGATGTCCCCCTCCACTGACGGCAAATCTGGCGTCAAATCTACTCGGAGGGTGAGGCCGCGGTCCTCCGCCACAGGACGAAACTTGACTACCAGGTCGTGGGCGAGTTCGGCCAGGGAGAAGGGGGCCTGGTTCAAGTTGGACTCCGGCGCGTCGAGCCGCGAAAGTTCATGGAGCCGACCCGAAAGGCGATCGAGGCGCTCGGTGTTCTCAAGGATCGTCTCGATCCGTTCGAGCCGCTGGGGAGGCGCGGGAGGATTCTCGCCTTCAGGCAGCTGGTCGGATGGTGCCCCGTCGCCCGCGGCTGGTGAATCGAGGAGACGCTCGGCGTGGCCGCGGATCGAGGTGAGGGGTGTCCGGAAGTCGTGCGACACCTGTGCCACGAGCCGGCGCCGCTCTTCGTCGGTGCGGCGCAGGGCCTCCACCTGAGCCGCTATCGTGTCGGCCATCTCATTGAACGCCTGTCCCAGTTGCCCAATCTCGTCGTCACGCTGGGCGTCGGCCCGCTCATCGTAATCGCCCTCCTTGAACCGCTGCACGACGTTGGTAAGGGACCGGAATCGGCGGGTAAGCAGCCAGAAGAGCGCCAGCCCAACGACCGTCGTGAACCCTAGGGCCAGAAGCAGGCTGGACGCAAACGTGCGCCAGACGTACGTCTGTTTGAACGTGCTGGCGATAGCGTCGGCGCTACAGCCGTTTAGGATTACGTACAGGTAGTCCTGCTGCCCGTCGGGACCTTCAATTGGGGCTGCCGAGAACACTTTCCGGTCAGTCGTCGAAGCCGGATCCTGGGCCCGCACTGGCACGGTTGCTCCGCCCACGAACGCCTTTATCGGCGCCAAGTCGATCCGCTGCCGCCGAAGATACGGGTCCTCAACCGAGCTGGCCCGGACCCGCCCCGATGCATCGAGGACATACAGCTGCACGGCCGGCCGGAGCTCTTCGATGGTGGCCCCGACCTGTTTGACGGCCCGGTCGTATGTGCCATCAGCCCCAGCGGCCTCAATGCGCGGCACGAGGTCGGTTGCCAACTGCCGGTCCAGGCGCTGGTTCACCGCGCCCATGAACGTGCGGAACTGCCAAACCGTCACCCACGCGCACGTCAAGCACAGCGCGAGCGATAGACCCAGGTACAGGAGCGAGATTCGGCCGTAGAGGCTTTTCCAGATTCGACTCATCGCCGGTATGGGTCATGATGAGGCAGGAAGCTCGTCGGGATCTGCCAACCGGTAGCCCACGCCCCAGACCGTCTGGATGAGAATCGGGTCGTCGGGATCCGGTTCAATCTTGTCGCGGAGGCGGTTGATGTGGGTGTTCACCGTATGGTCGAACCCATTGAACTCTTCTCCCCACACGTGATTGAGAAGCTCGCCTCTGCTGAAGGCCCGGCCCGGATGCCGGACAAATTGCAAGAGCAGGTCGAACTCCTTCGCCGTGAGGTCGACCGCATCCCCCCCCACAGTGACTCGGTGCTGTTGGGGATAGACCGTGAGCGGCCTCACCTGAATCTCCTCGTCGTCCCCGCGGGCATGCCGTTCTCGCTCGGCTGCCAACCGCCGCAGCAGCGCATGAATACGGGCAATGAGCTCGCTTGAGCTAAAGGGCTTGGTCACGTAATCGTCGGCCCCTAGCTCCAGCCCCCGCACCACGTCTCGCTTTTCGGCCTTCGCCGACAGGATGACGACCGGCACGTGCGGATCTGCGTCTCGGATGCGACGGAGCAGATCCATGCCGTCGAGGGACGGTAGCCGTAGGTCGAGCACGATGAGGTCCTGCTCCTCTTCTCGAAAATGTGCCCATCCGTCCGTTCCACTTTTGTACCAGTCGACCGGGCACCCGTGGTCGCGGAGCTCCTCGCAGACGAGCGATCCAATTTCCGGATCATCCTCGATGAATAGGATCTGGTGGGACGTGTCCATGACAGCGGCACCTCGGCGGTCGATGCAGAAGCAGTGTACGCAGTCTATCGAAGAACATACTTGAGGTTTACGGTGACAATGTTGCATGGCACATCGCGGAGCGCGTCGGTGATGCGCCGGACCTGCAACCACGCCACGACTATCTCCTACTTGCGTATGCGGAGAGGGGACGGTGTTACGAGACAGTGTGGATGAGTGGCGAAAGCCTAAGCGGGAAGCCGGGCACAGTGGCTGCTCACCGGAGCGTATATCGGAGCTTCACGATGAACGCGTTGCGCGGCACGTCCCGAAACGCGTCGGTGAGGCGCTGGCTGGTAGGGCGATCATAGGGGGAAGAGGCCCGCCGGTCGCGGAAGAACGGGTCATCTCGGTTAAGGCGTCGGTCCTGCGACCACACCACGAACAGCTCCGACCCGGGCTGGAATTCCCACCGCAGGACTGCGTTGGCGATGAAGCTGCTCCGAGCAAAGTCGTGGCGCCGCGGGTACGCCCCGAACGCGTCAAAGTCGTCCGTATCGCTCAGAACGCGGAAGTCCTGGTAGCGCCCCCGAGCAGCAAAGAGTTGCCCGAAGAACTCGAACGAGAGGTCCGTCGTGAGCGCGACGTTCGACCGGAGCGTGAGGTTGATGCGCTCGGTGTCGCGGCTGCCGTACATCGGGACGTAGTAGGTGGGCTGCCCGTCGATGGACGTGCTGGCGGTCGATACGTCCGATAGGGCCGCCGCGAGCGCGTCGGTGCCGCGGGAGAGCGTCGAAAGTTCGTCGGAGCCTAGGTCCGAGGGCGCCGCGCTCTCCGTGCCGACGGCCCATTCGTTCATGCCGCGCCGGACAAACGTTTCGTTGGCGGCCCACTCCACAACGCCCAGTTCCTGCTGGTAGGAGAGGCCGCCGGAGAGCTTCAGGCGGCTGCCCACGTTCCACTCCGCGTCGAGCCCCGCCGACCACTCCCAACCCGCGTCGCTACGCGCGGTCCAGGACACGCGGGGGGTAAGCTGCCAAGAACGACGAGAGTCGGTGCCGACCCGGATGGTGCTAATGGCGGTCGTGGGGCGTGCCCGTGGCCTCAGCCCCCGCGTCTCAAACAGGTCGACCCCGCCGAAGAGGTTTTTACCGTCCACGGTGAGCGTGATAGGGCGGAACCCGTCCGTGAGGCCTCCAAACTCCAGGTACGGCTCGGTGCCCCGGTTCAGCCCCCGGTCGTACGACCAGCTCTGGTTGACCGTAAAGAAGCCCGAGAGGTTCTGGAACGGGCCGACGGGCTGCCCACCGTTGAACTGGTGACGGACGAAGCTGCTGAACCGGATCTGGTTGTTACGGCGGAGACGCCCCAGATCGTTCGGGTTGTACTCGGGCGTGCGAATGCGGAAGCCCGCGTCATAAGTCCAGTCGCCCTGTAGCTTTTCGAACTCGGTCGTGATCTCGCCACCCGTGGAGGGTGCTTCCGAGCCCGCCGACGTGCGGCGGTGCGAGCCGGTGAGGCGTCCTTCGACGCGGTAGGCGCCGCCGCCGAAGCGGAGGTCCCAGTCGGCACCCCCCACAAGGCTCCGCCGGCGCCCCGCTCCGGAGGAGCCGGCCGGCCCGTCGAAGGCCGTGACGATGCCGCCAACTGTCGACCGGGCGCCGAGTTGCTGCTCGGCCCGTCCTACGGCGTACCCTCGCTCCGGGGCGAACTCCGGGCCCGTCGTGGCCCCCAGCGCCCCATAGGACAGTCCGCTCTGCGTGCGACCGGTGAGCTTCAGCGCCCCTACCACCGGATCGACGGCCCCGATCCGGCGCGTATAGAAAAGCTCAGCGGGCCGGACGCTGCCCCGCACGTTCTCCAGCCCAAGCGGAAAGTCGAAGATATCGGTGCCCTGAATGAAGAACGGTCGCCTCTCCGGGAAAAAAGTCTCGAACGCCGTGAGGTTAAGCACTGACGGGTCGGACTCCACCTGCCCGAAGTCCGGGTTGATCGTCGCGTCGAGCGTGGCGTTCGACCCAAGACCGATCTCAGCGTCGACGCCCACGTCGGCGGCGCCGCTCGACTGGATGGTGCCAGGCGCGTCGGGGTTTTCTTGGGTGCGGGCCCGCCCGAGCACGTAGGGAGCCACCTCTACGCGGCGGTTGGGGCGCAGCCCCTGAAGCCCGCTCAGCCGGCCGTACTCGGCCACGAGGCTGGCCTGCCGTTCGGACCGGGGCACGAGGGGCCACTCCAGCACCTCACTGGTGCGGGGAATGCGGCGCCGAAACTGAAGGCCCCACGTCTGCCGCTCGGCCTCCGAAAACCGCAGCATGTCGTACGGGATGCGCAGCTCCGCCACCCATCCCCGGTTGGTGATGCGGGCCGCCGACCGCCAGATCGCGTCCCAGGATTCGTTGAAGCCCCGCTGGTCGGCGCTCCCGCTGCGCACGATGCCGTCGCGCTGTACGCCGGCGGCGTTGACCGCGAAGGTACGGGCCGTCCGGCGGTCAAGGTACGAGTCGATCGACACTTCGAACCAGTCGGCCTGATTCAGCTGGTCGCGCCGCGCGAGCCGGTCGCGGATGCGGCCGGGGCGCTGGTCGTGGAGCCTCGCGCCGACGTAGAGGGCATCTTCCCCATAGAGGATGTGCACTTTTGTCTCCTGCGTCGGCGCTTGTCCCTCTTTGGGCTCCAGTTGGCGAAACCCTGTGGCGGCGGGGACGCCCGTCCACACACCTTCGTCCAGCCGGCCGTCGATGGAGAGGGATGCCTCTACGCGCTGGGTACGCAACACGGGCCGGTCCTCATCGTCGGTTGAGTCCGTCGTCGGGGCCAGAACCGAAAGCAGAGCACCCATCACCAGAGCAGTCATGGCGGAAGCGTACGTTTCGAAAGCTTGTGCACACACACAAAGACCGCTGGCCGCCAGATTTTAATGTCGATTTCCTCACAGCGAGATGTAAACCTGTGCAAACGCGCCCCGACGGCCCAGAAAGTATCACAGGAGTCTCACGCCAGCCCTCTCACTGAAGCGTGTATCGGAGCCTGACGATGAACTTATTGCGTGGCACGACCCGAAACGCAGTTGTCAGGTCCCGCCTGTTCGTCGGAGAGAGAGAATCTTTCCTACTGGATCGCCTCTCGGGGGAATGCTACGACCTGTTTTGTGCCGGCAAGGGAGCTTGGCCCGGCCTCCGAGGCGGTCAAATCGCCACATGACACGGAGGCCCGTACGGGACTCGGTTCCACGCCAGTTGGAACGGCTAAATGGTTCATCTGACTGAGACCTGCGACGACGAACGTCCTCACCTCACTACTCGCGTAGATACGATTCCGTCCACCATCTACGAGGCCCGCCGGACCGAAGAAGGTCTTCTGTCTGACTAACTCCAGGGTGAGCTCGTCTCCGTCCGGCTAGGAGACACACCCAGCGCTTTGGATACGATAGCCGAAGAGGGCCTTACAGCGATTGATGCTTGTGGGGACCCGTAAGACGTGATAGGACGCTCTGCACTCCCCAGCGTTTGTCTCCTGGTCCACTGGTGCGGGGGACAGGGCTTCTGAGCCGGTATGCTCCCGATTGGAGAGTAGAATCCCGGGCTTGCCTCGTCGCACGATCCGACTGGTGAGCAGTCAACGTGGGATGCTCGGCGGACAGTGGGGAAAGTGTTATACCTTTTTAGATCGGGGTGATGTTTGTTTAGACCTAGGCGATGTTTGGGCCGGCGCTGATGGGCAAGCTGTGCAGTGCTCCGATGCTACCGGAGCGCTGCTTCTCGCATTTTCCGCAGATAAAAGCTGGCTCAACCATGCACCGTGTACACCGCACTTTTCTACCTGTTATACTGCTAACAATCGTCGGACTCACCGGATGTGACGCTACCGGCCCGCAGAGATCCGACAGCGAGGCCGTCTCGTCTGAAGGAGAGACCCAGACGGATGGGCGGGGGAACGGCCTGAACGGGCCGGGAAACGCCGCGAACGGGCCGGCGACCGGGGCCGTCTTCACGATGACCAACAGCCCATCCGGCAACGCCGTTGTGGCCTTCAACCGGGCCGCCAACGGGCGGCTATCGAAGCTGGAGTCCTACCCGACCGGGGGCGCGGGCGGCAGTGGAGTTGCTCCGTCGTCGAACCCATTGGCGTTCGGGGATGAAGACCAATTTCTCTTTGTCACCAATCCGGGCAGCGACGAGCTGTCGGTCTTTTCGCGTCGCGGGCGCTCTCTGAAGCGGACCGACGTGGTGAAGACTGGCGGCCCGCGGCCGCTCAGCGTCGCGGTGCACGGGGATCTCGTTTACGTGCTGAACGCCGGGCGGGAGGCCTCGCCCAACATCAGCGGGTTTACCCTCGAGGACGGGACCCTCTCCCCGGTCGGTACCGCGGCGCTACCTGAAGACGTGAAGGGCCCCCCGCAGATCGGGTTTGGGCCAAACGGGCAGCAGCTCGTGGTCACCGACCGTCCCTCAGACCAGATCATCGTGTACCCGGTCCAGGCCTCCGGCCAGGTCGGCGCCCCGACCGTCAACGACGCTGACGACGGAAGCGTCCCCTTCGGTTTTGACTTCACGCCGCAGGGCACGCTTCTGGTCTCCGAGGCGCAAGGGACCGAGAACGGGAGCGCTCTTTCTCACTTTTCGGTTGGGACGGGCGGCACGCTGAACACAGTGGTCAACTCCGCCCCCACGACCCAACAGGCCGCGTGCTGGGTCGAGGTGACGCCGGACGGAGAGATTGCCTACGTCACGAACACCGCCTCCGGCACCGTCACGGGGTTCCAAGTGCAGTCCGACGGGGCGTTGCAGCGGGTCACCGAGAACGGTGTCACTGCCGACCTCGGGGACGAAAGCACGCCACTGGACATGACGATTTCTGGCTCGGTCCTCTACGTCCATGAGAAGGGAGACCGCGCGATCACGGGCTTCCGGATCAACCCGCAGACGGGCGCCCTCACGGAGACCGACGGTGCGGCAGCTGGGCTCCCAGCTAGCACGGCGGGGCTCGCCTCGTTCTAAGGGTGGCCCCAGGGGTGGTCTCTTTTCCATCGCATGGCCCTCATGTTCAACTGAGAGGGTCCCTCGTGCAGCGCGCGAGTCACGGGGCAGGCCAGGTGGCCTGCCCCGTTTTGTATATTGCCCCTCACGCACCCATGAGTTTTACATCGTAGACCCTGATCCCCTCGAGCCTATTCAAATTTTGCTTCGTGTGGTGTTTAGGGCGAGAAGACAAGTGGCTCAGAGAGACAGCGAGAACAGAGAGACAGCGAGAACCAAGGGCCGATGCTATTTCATCCACTTCCCGGCTTCACAGGCATTGCCCCAAAGAGGTACTGGACACCGCAGACGATGAAGGGATTGGCTCAGTTGCGGTTATGGCACAGCTGGTAGTACCGGGAAAAAATGCCGAGCCCCCGCAAGCATAGGACGCTCACAGGGGGGCGGGCACTGAGGGACAGGAGTTGACTGAAGAGCTCACGCTGGGGCGCCGTCTCCAGCGAGGGCCGGCTCGGTCTCCAAGTTTGAGGTGACTGAGACGCCGTTTAGGATGTTATCGTACATCGGCGACCCGGCCTCGGCGGCCTCTAGGATCTCATGAAGGACTTCTGGTTCAGCATCGCTATCGATGCGGACCGTGTACTCGATATTCGTAAAGCCAGGGCGGACCGTGTCGTCGACGCCGAGGTAGCCGCGCAGGTCGAGGTCACCGGTGACCTCGATCTCGAAGTCGTTGAAGTCGACGTCACGCTTTGCGGCCTGTGTGACGAGGCCAATCGACAGGCAGCTGCCCAGCGAGGCAAGAAGAAGCTCTACCGGGTCGATAGCACTATCCTGACCGCCGAGATCTTCCGGTTCGTCGGCGGAGATGGTGCGCCCGCGCGCTTCCGTCTCGCTTTGCGCGCCGCCTTGCCAGCGGGTTGTCGTTGTAAACGAAAAGTCCGCCTTGCTGGGGTCCTCCTGGACCTGCTCTGCGAAGTCGTTAAAGTTGTCGATATTGAGGGTCAAGCAGCTTTTTTCGGACATAGAGGGTTTGGTTTCTATAGTGTTGTGAGCAACGGCTATTTGACTAAGCAATTATTCCCGATTAGGGAGTGCAATCGCGTTATGCAACGTTACACCTATCTCTGGACCACCTCGCTCTGAGCATTGCCTACATAGAGGAAGTGGAGGGGAACCGTTGGCAGGGTAGGCTGAAATTCAGTTTCTCTCTCCATCTTGCTCGCGCCCGTGTCGAGGGAACTCCATCCATGCTGAAGGCGAGCACCGTGCGATTCTCGATGCCATTCGAGCCGGAGATGCATCGCTAGCAGAGGAGAGGATGAAGGCCCACCTAGAGGGAGTTCGGGACATCATTCAGAAATGGAGTCCCGAACGGAGCCCAGTCCCGTCGGAGTAGTTTACACCTTTCTGGGAAGTACGTCACGAAAGGACTACAGAACTTACGCTTCAGAAGTCTGAGGGGACTGTTGTCCTCAATGCCTTCAGGATACTGAATTTAACTGCTCTTCGGGGGCGCTCGAGAACTGAATATCACTCAGCCTCAGTCGCAGCTTCAGAGCAAAGAAGTGACTAACGGAGCAGACGAGCAGCAGGATGGGGGTAGCTACTCTGTTCTCCACCGACTGACCCGACGGTAAAGTAGCAACCGCACAGGAGGATATGTTATGTGCCGTTGGGGCAGTCATTGAAGAGACCAAGACATGCGGAAAGTAGCTTTGCTTCCCTGAGCCAACTACGACGGAGCATCAGCAGGCTCTTCAAGAGATCGTTGTGGTAGGCAGGTCGGAGGAGCGCGCCCTGATCGAAGCGTTTGCCTCCGGGGAGGGCGCTTTGCGCGCCGCCGACCCACCGTCGATTGGAAGCGTAAGCCTAGATCCAGACGACGATAAATTTCTCGAATGCGCTCTGGAGCTGGAGGCGGAGTTCATCGTGCCTAGAGATTCGGATCTTCTGGAGCTCGGGTCCTACATGGGGATCCCAATCCTCACGCCTCGGGAGTTTCTCAAGCAGGTCGGGCAAGCGCCCGAGGAACAGTGAGGCTGAGGGCCCTGCTTTCGTCTTCCCTATTTCAAGACAAAGTGTCCAGCGAGATGCTTGTTGCCGAAGTAACCACCACAGACCGGCGAAAGACCCGGTATCAGGTCGAGTCGGAAGACGACATTCGAAAAACCCGGGAGGGCTACAAGATCAAAACGGCCAGTGGAGAAGTCCTGCGGTTCTCAGAAGAGGAGGTAGAGTCGATCAGTGTCGTGGAGGAGTAGGTGCGGAGGAGTAGGTGCGGAGGAGTAGACAGCGCAGGGTAGATCACGCAGAACAGCGACCCCTTACCGACCTGGCAAGTCGCCCGGCGGATCGCCCGATGGATCGGTCCCATTCAGGCCTATTTTGGGCGGTAAATCTAACAACCGATAATGCGGGGTTATCGGTTCCAGTTTGCCTGGCCATCTGGCCCTGTTCGGCGATCTTGCTCTGCTTGGCCATTTCCAGGCGGTTGACCTCCACGCCCGGGTCGTTGCCCACCCGGTGACTCAGCTTGTGCTGCAGCAGATCGATATGCTCGGCTGGAGCCTCCTTCTGCTTCGACAACTTGCGCGAGACAACAAAAGCGAGAGCGAAGGGCGAGGCAGTGGTCGCCGCTATCTGCAGCAGGACGAGAACGACCGGCAGAGGGTCGAGGTACACGAGACTGCCGCATGAGATCACCGCATGAGACTACCGCGTGAGACTACCATGTGAGACTACCATGTGAGACTGGCGCAAATCGGCCAGTAGCCATGCGTCCGTCGACAGACGATATGCGGCCGCCGCCCAGGTGCCGGTGCTCAGGCCTGTCGGTGCTCAAGCTTGAACGCGCTGCCGGAGAGGAGGCCATCTGCCGTAAGTGAAAATCTCCCTGGGCCTTTCAATTGCGACAAACACTTGCAATTCTAACACCCATTGTTCTAATGCCTGCTATCACAGGGGCGCATGTTCAGCGAGAAGCAAAGGCCTGAGTCAACAGCAATGGCATCCGGGCCAGCCCTGCTTCCAGTACCAGATCAGCCTTGCCTTTATTACTCTCTTACCACAGCCGTTGGCTCCACCACAACCAACCGACCCACCCATGAACGAATCAACCTTTGGCAAAGCTAATCTCAACGAGGCTAATCTCAACGAGAGCGGACGGCAGTCTATCGAAGCGGGTCAGCTCCGGTTGGTCGGAGAGCTCGACCCGACTGACAGGGAAGAGAACAGACACGAAGGTCCCTCCGAAGAGTCCTATAAAGGCTCCCACGAAGGCTCCCACGAAGATTCCTTGTCGGATCTGCCGGAAGCGCTTGACCGGGCGGCCCGGCAAGTCGAAGACATCCAGCGCCGCTTGGAGATGGCCCGATCGGTAGCCAAACAGCTCGGGTAAACGCTCCATCGGTTCCGAGAGGCCCTCCAAGAGACCACAAGTTGACCTGCCCTCAACCTGCTGTGGACCGATGGAAGCACGCTGGCCGGCTCCCGCCTCAACCGCACGCTCTGGGCCGTCGAGCGGAAGACCGTTCGCGCCTGTCCCCTTTGCGGCCAGGACCACGCCGTCCCGCCCGACGGCGCCGACTACCGCGCCACCGTTCTCGCCTCCGAGCGCATCACCGATGAGGACTGGACCGAGGTCCCCAACGGGCCCGTCTTCTCCACCGTCCCCGATGCCACGCTCCACCGGGCACCCCTCAACGCTTAGCCCCTCAACGCTTAACTTCCTAACGTTCAACTTTCAGCGCACATGTCCCTGAACGAAGAGCAGTCCTTGACCGAACGGCAGCAGGCCCTCTGCGATGATTCGGACACCGACTTTTCGGATCTCAGTGCCCTCTTCCTCAACTGCACGCTCAAACCGTCTCCCGAGTCCTCGCACACGCGGTCCCTCATCGACGTGTCTGCCGCCATCATGGAGGAAAACGGCGTGGACGTGGAGGTGGTGCGGCCCGTCGACCTCGACCTCGCCCCCGGCGTGTACGGCGACATGACCGAACACGGCGCCGGCGCCGACGACTGGCCCGCCCTCTACCAGAAGGTTTTGGGCGCCAACATCCTGGTGCTCGGCTCCCCCATCTGGCTCGGCGAAAAGTCGTCCGTCTGCCAGCGGGTGATCGAGCGGCTCTACGGCAACTCAGGTGACCTCAACGACGAGGGCCAGTACGCATACTACGGCCGCGCCGGGGGCTGCCTCATTACCGGCAACGAGGACGGCATCAAGCACTGCTCCATGGGCATCCTCTACGCCCTCCAGCACCTCGGCTACACCATTCCGCCCCAGGCCGATGCGGGTTGGATCGGAGAGGCCGGCCCCGGTCCCAGCTACGGCGACGAGCGGGAGGACGGCTCGCGTGTCGGGACCGATAACGACTTTACGCAGCGCAACACCACGTTTATGACATGGAACCTGATGCACACCGCCCTCCAGCTTCACGAGGCCGGCGGCGTGCCCGCCCACGGCAACCAGCGGTCCGAATGGGAGGCCGGCTGCCGCTTCGACCATCCGAATCCGGAGCACCGCTAGAGACGAGCGACACCGAAGCTCTTCGACTCGGAAGGCCTGTGTGGGCCAGGGCCGCCTCTTCACGTGTTTTACAGCATCTGTGGTGGCTACGTTGGAGTGAATCGGCTCCTTTAACCACAAACCTCCTTATGTCTACAGCATACCTCGGACCTGACCTGCACACAAACACCTGCACGCTCGGCTTGTGGAGGAGCGTGGCACCTATCGGGCACTCTGGGTCAAGTTTGGCAGATTCAGGCCAGTTTCGGGCAGCAAATCCGCCGTTTGGACAGAGGATGATCCAATAACCGATAATGAGACGCTATTTTTCCCAAACGGGAATTGAACTGGACGCCGTCTCCCATCGAACAAGCTATCTTTTTGTCGTGAGCAACACTGAGGCTGCATTGCATACGGAAGAGCCCGCCGCCCCGACGGACGACGTGGATCCGGTTCTCAAGGAAGAAATCGAAAAGCGGCGGACATTTGCCATCATCAGTCACCCGGACGCGGGCAAGACGACCCTTACCGAAAAGCTTCTCTTGAAGGGGGGCGCCATTCACGAGGCCGGCGAGATCAAGGCCCGCAAGGCCGACCGCTTCGCGATGAGCGACTGGATGACGATGGA
>NZ_CAMTTF010000007.1 GCF_947077765.1 Salinibacter grassmerensis
AGGCGCTCCTTCTGGCGCTCGGACTCCTCGACGGCCTCCTCGACGCGGCGCTCGACGGAGGCCTTCTCCTCCTCGAGGGCCTCCATGGCGTCGGCGATCTGGCGCTGCTGCTGGTTGAACGCCTCGGCCACGGCGGTAATCTCGTGGGCGCCCTCGACGGAGACGGTTACGTTCTCCTCTTCCCTGCTGCCAAGCTGCTGGGCGAAGGACCGGAGGGGGGTGGTGACCCGGGTGCGCATGACGTAGAGGACCGCTCCCACCACCGCTGCAAGGAGGACGAAGATGCCGACCATTGTCCACCGGACGGTCGCCGACCAACGTTGATTTGACGCGACCTTCTGAGCGGCCTGCTCCTCGATGGTTCGGCGAAACTGCTGAGTCGGTGCCACAATCCTCTCTTTTGCCGCCGCATACTCCTCCCCAAACATCAGGTCTTGGGCCTTTTCGCGTTTCTCTTCGGCGGCCAGAGCCTGATCTGCCTCGCTCAGCTTTGCCTTCGCCACCGCACTGGGCATCTCTGCCTCCGACACGCCGTTGGCCTCCAGCACGAGGCGCATCGCTCGCACCTCGGTACTTACGAGGGCGTCGGACTCTTTCTTGGCCTCCTTCAAGAACTGGAGCGCCTTTTCGGATGCGCCCTTCAGCTCCAACTCATTAACGGCCATCTTGCGGCGCTGCGTCTTCTGGACCTCCGTCCAGTACTTGTCGAGGTGCTCTTCATCGCCGGTGACCGCAAACAGGCGGGCCTGACGGGTCAGGTAGTCAGAGGCATTCGCGACCTGCTGGCCGAGGTCCTCGAAGGCGTACTGCCGTTCGTACGATGATTTCAGAGCATCGGCGGAGCGGGCGTTGAAGTACAGCCCCACGCCAAGAATGAGCAGAAGCACCGTGAGCGTGACCGCGGCCAGACGCGTGATCTTGGAAAGCTTCATGAGAACTGAGCGGAGTCGGTGAGATCAAAATGAGTGTCGCCTAAGCGGCTGGCGTAGACGAACCAACGAGAGTTCTACTTTTTCACATGTAGTCATCGGAGCGCTACGTTTGGGTTTTAAACCTACAGAAATTGTGAAGGGACTAAGCCTGTGGCTCCCCTTACGGAAAGACCTTTCGCACAGGATCTAACAGAAGACCGCAAGAGAACCACCGATCGTGATCTGGACAACGCCCACACGATCCGGTGACGAAAACCCTTGACCAGCGGCCCCTCACCTTTTCGTGGTGTCGTTCTAGACGAACTGTTCCTGACACAGAGGCGGACGCCCGGCCTTGCCTTGCAGGGTGCCCGGTGGTTCGGGACACATCGTCAATGCCATCCAGAAACGTTCTTCACGCTCATCTGCTCTCCACTGGGCCAGGATGTGGTGGGGCCGCATGCGCGGGCTGAAGGAAAAACCCCGTAGAGAGTGGGAGTGTCGGAGGCGCCATCCCGTCAGGGGACGTGAAAAACTCCGAAACAGACGCGTGGCGTGGAGACCCTAGCCCGCCCGGCCCCGTTTATGGTCCCCATTATCGAACAATGCCCGGCCTGCGAAATCGCCTCCCTCCCCAGAAAGGGCGATACGGAGGCACTGGTATTTTCCCACAGGGTCCCACCCCACAGACTGATTTCTTGTATGCCCAATTCTTCCCCGCCCCCTTCCCGAGACGTCCCCAGTTCCGCCGATGCGGAAGGGCTGTCGTACCTCAAGACGTGTAGCCGGTGTGGACAACTGGTCCGGATGGCCCGCTCCGACGATGGGACCTGGCGCTCTCTGGAGCCGGGAGCAGAGGAGGGTTCTTCCGAGCGCCCACACGAGTGCGGGTCCGTCCCCAAGATCACTCAGAACTGGAGCCTCCAGGACCTGAACCACTCCCTTACCTGCAGGCTCGACTGCTGGTGGTGTTCGGAGGAGGTGTACCTGCACACCGACGGCAGCGGCGCCTTCACACTCTTTGAGGACCTGAGCTGGCCGTGGCCGACCCATGACTGCTGGCACCAGCAGCACGACGAGCGAGACCGGGCCCTCCTAAAGCTCGAGAGCGATCTTCGAGCCGGCGGATACCAGGGGCAGGGCCGCCTGATCAACCTCGCGCCCTCCTCAATTCCGGACTCGATTCCCCCAAAGGGACGAAAGAACCCACCGGTGCTCCAAATACGTCTTTCGAGCACGGATCACCAGATGGTAGACCGGGCCGTCCGTCAGATTACCCAGTTCGTGTCCGACCGTCAGCCCCGACCGCCGGTCGCGGTGCCCCTCCCGGTCGGCAAGAAAACCTCCGTGGACGAACGCCAAGGGGAGACGAATGGACAGTCGAGCAGCGATGAGCCCTTCACTCAGCACATTCACCACCGGGCAATTGAGATGTGGGAGGCGGGCCCCAAGCTGGTCGCTCAGCTCGGCCAAGTGCAGCTGCCGGAGGCCGTGGATGTCACCGTCCGACAAGCCAAAAGTTGACCTGCGGGGAACGATCGCTTTTGCCCCCAACACTTCTGATCCCCGAAAAGTTGATTCAAAAGCAACTGTCGCGGAGCATGAAGCTCCGCGGGAACCCGTCGATTCCTCCTGGGCACATGGACCACGGCCGAAGCCGGCGGGGTGCAGTCCCGGGAAGCACGTACTGTGGGGACACCGTCTGCCGACGGGGTCCTCCACTAAAAGAGCGCTGCTCAATCCACTCACTGCCCAAAAATGGACGTTTTTCTCGACACGGAGACCACCGGTTCGGGCTCCCAGGACGCCGTGATCGAACTCGGGGTCGTCACGGCTCAAGGGGAAGTGCTGGTGCACACCTTGGTGGCCCCCCTCGCCCCCGTGACCAACGGCGCCCGCCGGGTGCACGGCATCACGGACGAAGAGCTGGCGGAGGCCCCCTCGTTCCCGACAGTTGCCGACCGGTTGGACACGGTCCTAGCCGATGCCGAGTGCGTGTGGACCTTTGGGCCAACCTACGACCGGCGGATGCTCTTGCAGACCGCAGCCTTGGCCGAGCGTCCCGACACCCACGGCCGGATTCAAAATAATACGTGGAGGGACCTGCAACCCGAGGCGACCCGTGTCCTCGGTGACGCGGAACGGGTCGCGCTCACCGACGCTGCGAAGCGCCTGGACGTGGCAATTCCCACAGAGGGGCATCACCACCGGGCCCTCTACGACGCCAAACTTGCACGTCGGGTGTGGACGCGCATCCGCCGCCCTGCCGCTAGCTGAGAGCGGCTCGTGGCCAACCAGACGGCGCGGTTCAAAACGGGCTCCGCAACCAGAGCGGCCTCAATCGTTTAAACGATCACACACCGGGGCATGCCCCCACGCCCCAGCGACGATTCGGACCGGACGCCCCCGCGAATTCGACACTGCTCCTAACAACTCCACTGAACGCCATGGCTCGAAGCGTAAACAAAGTCGTTCTGATCGGCAACCTCGGCGACGATCCAGAGCTCCGGTACACCGGCAGCGGAACGGCCGTCTGCAACATGAGCCTTGCTACCAATGAGTCCTACACCAACAACGACGGAGAGGAAGTCCAGCAGACCGAGTGGCACGACGTGGTCGCCTGGGGCCGTCTGGGAGAGGTGTGCAACGAGTACCTCGAGCGAGGGTCGCAGGTGTATTTCGAGGGGAAGATCGAGACCAATCAGTGGGAGGATCAGGACGGCAACACCCGCTACTCAACGGAAGTGAAAGCCCTGGAGGCCACATTTCTCGGGGAGGGGCCAGACGGGGCCGTTCCGGGAGGCGGACAGCCGGCGCAGGGCCAGAGTCCTGCCCCCAGTCAGCGACGCTCCGGTGGACAAGGGGGATCTTCGGGCGGAGGGCCGCCGAGCCAGTCCGGCGGAGACGGGCAGCCGGGTGGAGACGAGACCTTCGAGCCCGACGATGACCTCCCCTTCTAGGCGGGGAAACCGGTCTGATGACGCGTAGCCGACACGGAGGGACGCAGTTGCTTCTTCAGCGAGTGTTTGGGCGACGGCAGCAAGACCGCCGAACCGATCGGCCCCACCGATAAGTCGTCGGTGTGCGCACCCTGACGCAGGCGTCCTGCCCCTGGACGCTGAGTGCGGTTTCCTGAAAGCGACAAGCGGCCCTGCTGAAGGAGGCCACTTCTCGTCGGTGAATCCCTTAGGAGCCGGCAACAGATCTGTCCCATGCGATGAGGCAGGGGGGCTTGGATCCTCGGTCAGCGTAGCGGTGTGCTTTGCAAGATCGGCGTGTCTCCCGTCCTGGTCCTGTTCTGGCCGGGCGCATCCACCCAGCCGTATCGCTCGGTGCTTCTTGCCATCAGAGTCCCTCCCAGTCGACGCCAGCCCATGTCCACCTCCTCCGCGCCGGACACGCCTGCATTGCGGATCGGCCCCGACGTCACGCTCTCCTGTGAAGACGTTGAGACGGCGTCCCGGGACGAACACACGAGGCTCCGGACGACCAGCGCGGCCGAGGCGGCCCTTGCGTCCTCGCGTGCGGCCCTGGAGCGTGCTCGGGAGGCCGGACGCCCCGTCTACGGTGTGACGACTGGCCTCGGGCCGCTCGTGGACGAGGAGGTGGGCCCTGAGGAAGAGTCGTCCTCAGGCTCCGAGGCTTCCTTCAGAGACGACCGTGGCCGTAAATTGATCGCCCATCTCGGTGCGGGAGCCGGGTCGTTCGCGCCTCCGCCGCTCGTCCGCGGTACGATGATCGTGCGGCTGCAGACCCTGGCGCAGGGGCATTCGGCCGTGCGGCCCGCCCTCGTGGACGCGGTGGCGGAGGTCTTTGAGTCCGGGCTGATCCCGGCGGTCCCCGAAATTGGGTCCCTCGGGGCAAGCGGCGACCTCACTCCGCTCGCCCACATTGCCCGCGCCTGCACCGGAGAGGGGTCCGTAGTGACGAGCGACGGCGAGCTTCGGGACGCCGCTGAGGCCCTGGAGGCGATCGGGCGCGCCCCGGTGCGCCTGGGGCGCCGCGACGCCCTGGGACTGGTCAACGGCACGGCCTTCATGACGGCCTACGCGGCGCTCGCCGTGGCTCGCGGCCGGCGTCTGCTGGAGCGAGCCGAGGCGCTTACGGGCCTGATCTACCGGCTCCTGGGATGCTCGCGGGAGGCGTTGGGCGAGGGCCTACATCGGGCCCGCGGCCACTCTGGGCAAATCCAGAGTGCCGCTGCGATTCGGGACGTGGCGACGCGGGAAGGAGCGCGTCCCTCCGCGGAGCGCCCCCTCCAGGAAGTGTATTCACTCCGGTGTGCCCCCCAGATCCTTGGGGCGGTCCGCGAACAGCTCCGGCACGCCCGTGATCTCGCCGAGGTGGAGCTGAACGGGGCCACGGACAATCCGGTGTTCGACACGGACGGGGCGGACGTGCTCCACGGGGGAAACTTCCAGGGCCAACAGATCGCGTTCGCCGCCGACGCCCTGAACGAGGCCCTCACCCAGGCGGGCGTGCTGGCCGAACGCCAACTGGACGTCCTCCTCTCTCCGGACCAGAACGGAGGGGCCCCGCCGCTGCTGGCCTGGGAGCCGGGCCCCAACAGCGGGTTCGGCGGTGCTCAGCTTACCGCGACGGCCCTGGTGGCCGAGATGCGCAACGATGCACAGATGGCGGCCACGTCCTCGATCCCAACCAACGGAGACAACCAGGACGTCGTCTCCATGGGCGCCCTTGCGGCCCGGCGAGCACACGGGCAGACGCGCCATCTCGCCACGATCCTGTCGATCCTGGGGTTGGCCCTGGGGCAGCTGATCCATCTCCGGGCGGAGGGGCGTGCGGACGGGCCGGCGCCCGACCTGCCTGGGTGGATGCCGGCGGTCGATCCCATTCGTGAAGACCGGGCCCTCCGGGCCGAGATTGAGGATCTGACCGACCGCTGGGTGGTGCCTTCTCCTTCGTAGTCTTCTTCCACACGTTGTGGCGGACGATGTGGGGACACGTTCCCTGTGCCCCACACCGCCGCTTCCCAACGGCCGAGCCGAACCGGTACCCCTCCAATGATTGCCCGCGATCAACTTACCGACGAGCAGGCCCGGATCGTCCAGCACGGCCGGGGGCCGGCCCTCGTGTTCGCCGTGGCGGGGGCGGGAAAGACCACGTCGCTGGTCCACCGCATTGCGCGCCTCGTGACGCAGGGGGGCGTGGCCCCGGCCGACATTCTGGCCAGCTCGTTCAGCCGGGCCACGGCCCAGGATCTAGAGAAGGGACTGACGGAGCTTGGGCTGCCGGGCGTGAACTGTCGCACGCTTCACTCACTGGGCCGACAGTTCTTGAAGTGGGCCGAGGCGGAGCACCACTGGTCGCGCCGCCTCGGGGACGAAGACCTCAACCCATCCCGTCTCGGCCCGGTCCTGGCCGGCCGTGCCCTCACGCGGCTCGCCCGCGAGCGGGACGTTGACGACCACGAGCTGGACATCGATCGCGGCGAGCTGGAGGACCAGGTCAGTGCCTGGAAGGCGCAGCTTTGCTACCCCGACCTTGAAGCGGCGGCCCTTCCGCCGGCGGCACGCGAAGAGGCCCGCCAGGCCGAGCACGACAACGAGGACTTTGTCACCCTCTACCGGTACTACGAAGAGGAGCGGATGCGAGAGGGATGGGTCACGTTCGACGACATGCTGCTGGAGGGGTGGGAGGCCCTCCTTCGGTTCGACGACCTGCGGGCGCGGGCGCAGCAGGCGTACGAGCACGTCCTGATCGACGAATTCCAGGACATCAGCCGCGTCCAGTATCAGATGCTCGACGTGCTCACCGAGCCGCACCGCAACTACATGGCCGTGGGGGACGACGACCAGTGCATCTATGAGTGGCGCGGGGCGGACCCGTCGTTCATTCTGGAGTTTCAGGAGGAGTACGACGCCGACGAGTACCTCATCCGGGATACGTTTCGGTCGCAGGCGCCCCATACCGTCCTCGCCAACGCGGTCATCGCCCACAACGACCACCGGCGCGAGAAGCATCTCAATCTAACCCGTGGCTTCGGTGGAAGCACGCAGATCAACGCCGCCGACGGGACCGACGCCGAGGCCAATCGGGTGGCCGGCGCCATCGCGTCTCAGGTCGACAAGGGGCGCACCCTGTCTGAGATGGTGGTGCTCGTCCGGCAGTACGCCCAGACGCCGTCCCTCGAGCAGGTCTTCATCGACCGCGACCTGCCCTACCGGATCGTGGGGAACGTGCCCTTCTACCGCCGCCGGCCGGTCCAGGTGCTGCTCCGGCACCTGTTCTGGGGCACCCTTGAGGCGACGGTCCGCGAAGAGGACTGGTTCGACCACCGTCGCAACGCGCAGCGCTACGTCGACCGGTTCCAGAAGCTCATGCGGGAGCCGAACCGGTACGTTAGCACAGACCTCATCACACGCCTCTGCCGGGAGGCGGTCGGGGAGGAGACGTCGATTACAGACCTCCTGGCCGCCTCGACGGGCGCGATGCACGACCGGACCGCCGAGCGGGTGGAGCGCTTCCTGGACATGGCGGATCAGCTCGTGGACCGGCTCGACGAGCCGGCCCACAGGACCGTCGACTGGCTCATCAAGGCCCTCGGCTACGAGGACTACCTCCGGCGCTACAGCGCCTTCGAGGAGCTGGCCGACCGGCGCATCCGGACGGCCCGGTCGCTCGTCGACTTTGCGCGGGGGCATCCCGACGTCGCGTCGGTCCTCCGTCGGATCAAAGAGATTTCCGTCGACCGCCCTGAGCGCGAGTCCCAGGCGGACGTACTGGAAATACGGAGCATCCACCGGGCCAAGGGTCGGGAGTGGCCCGTCGTGTTCGTGCCGGGCTGCAACGACGGCACGATTCCCACGTCGCGGAGCGACAGCCAAACGGCTCTCCCCGACGAGGGGAATTCGACGGGGGCGTCCGGCGACTCCACGTCCGAGGACGCCGACCAGGACGAGGCCCCGCCCGCCCGCCGAGAGGAAGAGCGTCGCCTGTTCTACGTTGCCCTCACGCGGGCACAGGAGCAACTGCACCTGTCCTACGACCGCACCGAGCCGCCGTCGCCCTTCCTGGCGGAGGCCGACGCCGAGCACCGTCTCGCCCTGTGCGACCGCGTGCGGCAGGTGCCCCACCGGCCGGCCGACGACTGGGCGGCCGCGGACGTGGCCTGGCTCTGCATTGGGGCCGGGGCATTGCAGCTCCGCCGCTACCTGAAGACGTGGTGGGCCCCCACAGACGAGCAGCGGCGCGCCCTGGCATCCCACCTCGATCGTGAGGACACACTCCGAGAGGCGGCGGACGCCGAGATCGCAGCGTACGCCCGCCAACCCGGTGCCCAGGCGGACGAGGCGCACGATGCCGATGCCCCCGAGAAAGACGGGAGCGATTCCCCTGAGCTGAACGGGCACGACGGACAGACGACGGCAGGCGACACCGATGCCTCCACGGAGGCGCCGGCAGACGAGGCGACAGTCCAACAGCTGCGGGCGGCGTTCGAGGACGGTCGTGAGGTGGTGGAGGACGCCCTCGGGCGGGGCCACGACGCGGCCGATGCCGCCAACGCCTCCGACAAAAGGCCTCACGGCGCCCCGAACGATGACGGCGAAGAGGGCACCGTGGTGGAATGACGGGCATCTGGGCTTCCCGGATGTGGACAGCGCCCGGTTCCGTCGAGAACAGCCCGGCGTCAGGAGGTTCCGGTCGCATCCTCGCGGGGCCGGTCCGTCGTGGAGCGCTTGCCCCACATCCACCTGCCGAACGCAGCACCCCCGACGGTCCAGATCGCCATAAAAATGACCACCTCGGTCAACGACCCGAACCGCGGAAGATGCAACCCAGGGGGCCAGAGCTCAATCGATTTCGCGATCAGGCCCGTCGGGTAGCCCCAGAAGAGGACACCCCGGATGAGGATGAACGACCATTTGCTATCTGTCTGCATGCCTGCTGAGAGTAGCGTTTTGTTTGGCGGAGGAGGCGATGGCCCTTAGGCCCCCAGGCCCCGACCGGTCATCCAGCACACGAGTCCCGCCCGGAGCGCCCAGGCGGCCGTGCGGAGCCAGTTGGTCGCGACGAGGCGGCGGTGGGCCGTGGCGTCGAAGCCCCGTGTAAGCCGTGCGTGGAGGGGCACCTGCACGAGCCCCGTGGTGGCCCAGATGACGAGCACGAGCGCCAGGCCCGTCCAGCCCATCCACGAAGGCAGGCCCGGCGGCGGGGCCCAGGCGATCCACCCCGCCGTGGCAAGCTCCACCGCCATGGCCGGGCCCACGATCCAGGTGATGCGCCGCATGTGGGCCGCCTGAAACTCTTCGTAGTCGGCCGCCCGGACGTAGCGGAAGAGGGGGTAGTGAACGCGCTGAACAATGAGGATCACCCCGAACATGACCAGGGTGGCCGCGGCGTGGAGGGGAAGGAGGATCATGACAGGGGGCTCAGTCCATGTGGTCCGTCCAGACGGCGTCGGCGGCGGCCCGGCCCGCGGCGAGGGCGCCGTTCAGCGACGCGGTGCGGCGATGGTCGCCGCACATATACAGCCCGGGACGTCGGCGTACCGACCGCTCGTGGGGGGAGAGGAACGGCGGGGCCTGCTCGGGAAGGGCGTAGGGAAGGTGCTGCGTTTGGAGATGGGTCCAGCCGCCCGCCTCCAGCCCAAACCAGTCGATCAGCTGGGCCCGCACCGACCGCTGGAGGGCCGCCTCGTCCTCTGCGGGCGTGCCCACCACCACGACGGATACGAGGGCACGGTCGTCCGGCGCGTAACCGGGGGCCACGTCCGACGGCACCGCGAGGTTGTTGATGGGACCGACGCCCTCGCCGTTGAGGGCGAGAAACGGATCGTCGAGTGGAGACTGAGGAGCATTGTAGTAGAGACAGACGGTCGACCGGCCCTCGGTTGGAGACACGTCGCCCACGAGCCGATTCGCCTCCGGCGCCTCCGTCGCGACCACCACGTGGGGCGCCTCCACGGCATCGCCGGTTGCGAGCGTCACGGTCTGCTCGTCGATTGCCTCGACGCGTGTGTTCAGGCGAACGGCCTCGTCTGGCAGGTCGCGGCGCATCTGTGCTGGAATCTGGTCGATGCCGCCGGCGGGCAGTACCGTCCGGCCCTCCGCGAACATCTTGAAGACGAACTCGAACATACGGCTTGACGCCTGCAGGGCCCGATCGAAGAAGATGCCACCGAGAAAAGGCCGGAAGAAGCGGTCGATCATGATGGAGGAGAAGCCCCAGCGCTCCCGAAGGACGTCAATTGTGGGGCGCTCCGGCTGCTCCATGATCTCCGGGATCGACCGGCCGGCGAGGGCCTGGCGCAGGCGCAGCACCCGCAGCTTATCGGCCAGCGTGCCGATGCGCGCTAAGACGGTGCGCGGGGCGTCCCACGGGTGTCGTCGGGGATCCGCGACGCGCTGGAAGCGGCCGTTGTAGCGCACCAGGGCGCCGTCGTGGAAGGGGTGGAGGTCGAGCGCGTCGTAGTCCAGTTCGCGCTGCGTCTCAGGGTAGGCCGTGAGGAGCACCTGAAAGCCCCGGTCGAGCCGAAAGCCGTCGACCGTATCGGTCCGGACACGCCCACCCACCCGGTCCGTGGCCTCTATCATCTGCACGTTGAGGCCGCGCTCGTGGAGGTGGCGCGCACAGTTCAAGCCGGCCAGCCCGGCCCCAATCACGAGAACGTCGGGGGTCGCCATGAGGGAGCAAGGGTGCATGAGGTGAACATGGAGAACAAGCAACGTCCCACCGGCCCGTCCGTTCGAGCAAGATCCCGAGCCAACGCGACGATCCACATCGTCTTCCTACATTTCGTCGAACGGGCTCTCGTCCTCCACACCCGCCGCCCGTCCCGACGCTGCGGTCCAGATCGAGTCCCCCCACGCCGACTTTGACACCCGAATCTGGGCACTCTGTGAGGCCCCGACCCTGCCGACCGATCTGCGGGCCCAGGCGGGATGCGCTAGCCGACGGGGAGGCGCATTGCGGCGTCAGCACCGTGGAGCAAAGAGCGCTTCCGGATCGAAGACAGGGGCGGCGTGCACGGGGGCAGAGCGTTGATCTGACCCACGAGACGGTCCGCGAGACGACTGCGCACCGGGAGGAGGACGCCCTGCCGGAGGACGACATCCGCGCAGTTACGCCCCGCGAATCACGGATCAGTCCGCCCCAGCACGTGGCGCAGGCCGCCCTCCAGCGCCGACGCTCCGAAGTCGTAGCCGGTGTCCTGCAGGCGCTGCGGCACGGCGCGGGTACTGGTGAGGAGCATTTCGTCCGCCATCTCGCCGCCGACGGTGCGCACGACGGACGACGGGACGTTCAGGAATGCCGGGCGACGCAGGACGTCGGCCAGAGTGTTCGTGTACGCCTCCATCGTGACCGGGGACGGGGCGGTCAGGTTGACCGGGCCCTCCAGGGCGTCCGTCCAGAGGGCGTGGTAGATCCCGCCAATCACGTCGTCGAGCGTGATCCAGGGAAAGTACTGGTCGCGCGCCCCCACCCGTCCCCCGAGGCCGAGCCAGAAGGCCGGAAGCATGAGGCGAAGCGCTCCGCCGGCGGGGGTCAGGACGATCCCGGTGCGCATCTGCACGGTGCGGATGCCGGCGGCCGCGGCGGGTTCGGTAGCTGCCTCCCAGGCCTCACACACCTCGCTCAGAAAGCCCGCGTCGCGCGCCTCATCCTCTTCGATGATGCGGTCGGTCCCGTGGTCGCCGTAGTAGCCGACGGCGGAGGAGGAGACGAGCACGTCGGGCGGATCGTCGAGCCCGGCGAGCGCCTCGGCCAGCAGCCGAGTCCCGTCCGCCCGGCTGGAGTAGATGCGCTGCTTCTTTGCGGGCGTCCAAGGGCCGAACACGTTCTCCCCCGCCAGGTGAATCACCGCATCCACGCCCTCCAGCTTGTCGGTCTCCACCCGGTCGGTGCGCGGGTCCCACAGGATCTCATCCGCGCCCGTGGGGGCGGAGCGCGTAAGGCGCTTCACCGCGTGGCCGCCCGTGGTGAGGAAGGGCCCCAAATTTGAGCCGACGAGGCCGGATGCCCCGCTCACGGCGATTGTCAAGGACTGCTCGTCGGGATTGTACTGCCGGTGCAGCGACAGGTCGCGGCGCGTGATGCGGTGGCGGTACGCAAACTGACGGCGCAGCTCGGCCTCCAGCCATGGGGCCGCCTGTCGGCCTAGAGCCCCGCCCGGCGGCTCGTACTCGACGCGGTCCGTTAGGGTGGCGCGCGCCGCATCGTCCGCGGTGGGCTCAAACCGGTGTGTGTGCTCCCAGTGGGGGAAGGGGCCCTGCACCTGCCGGTCGCAGAACTGCCGGCCGGGCTCCACGTCGTGGTGCTCGGCCACCCACCGCACCGCCAGCGGGCCCGGGCCGATGCGCAGCACAGCCCGGTCGCCCTCCCCGATCCCCTCGAACGATTCGAGCCGCACCGGCGCCCACGGTGGCGTCAGACGCTCAAAGGCCCCTGGGCGGCTGTGCCAGGTGAACAGGGCGTCGGCGGACACGCCGAGCGAGCTGGAGGCGGTAAATGTGTTCATCGCGGCGGAACGGCGTCGGCGAAGAAGAAAAACGGAAGCATGTAACGGACTCGTGGACGGCGGGGGCAGTTTCAGGCCGCCGCGGGACTGGGCGTCTCCTGAGGGAATCGCGTCAGGTGACCACGGCTCAGACTGGAGGTTGATGCATGTGCGATCGATGCGCCCCCCCGCTCCGTCCGTGGGCGATTCCGGAATCCGAGCGATTCGCAACGCGAGGACGTGATTCGTCCGCAAAGCACATCGCCCGTCGAACCAAGAACCGCTCGCCGGGTAGGACTTTTTCTCCTATTCGTCTCTCGTCCCATCGTGTCCCCGATGCCCGCGGCAACGCGGGCCTCTCCGGATCATTTCTGCCCGCTATGAGCGACGCTTCCTCCTCCTCTGGCTCCTCACCGGATCCTGATCCCGAGTCCGGATGGACGTCCCGAACCAAGCGGTTCGTGGCACTTGGGGTGGTTGTGCTCGTGGTCGTGGGACTGGCGCTGCCCAAGATGAGCGGGTCCGAGTCGTCCGACGGCGGCGGTGGAGACGAGGCCCCGACGCGGGTGGACGCGACTACGCTCCAGCCCGGCGTCGTGACCGAGCGGGTTCGCACGAGCGGCGCCCTGCGCGCAGACGAATCGGTGGAGCTAACCGTGGAGTCCGGAGGCAAGATTACGGACATCCGATTTGAGGAAGGCGACCGCGTAGACGAAGGAGCACTCCTTGTGCAGATCAACGACGCGGAGCTGCAGGCCGAAAAGGAGCGACTGGAGCACCGCCTGTCGCTCGCCACCGATCGGGCGGAGCGCCAGAAGGAGCTGCTGGACGAGGGCGGGGTGAGTCAAGAAGAGTACGACGCCACCGTCAACGAGGTGGAGGTGCTTCGGTCGGAGCTGGATCTCATGGAGGCCCGCATCGAAAAGACCAAGATTCGAGCGCCCTTCAGTGGCGTCGTGGGGTTGCGGGAGGTGAGCACGGGGGCTTATGTGTCGCCGCAGACGACGATCGCGACCCTGCAGCGGACCGATCCGATCAAGCTCGACTTTTCGGTCTCCGAGCAGTACGCCTCCCGCGTACAGCCGGGCCAGTCCGTCACGTTCAGCGTGCGGGGCATGGAGCAGACATTGGAGGGAACCGTCTACGCCAGCAACACGCAGGTCAATGCCGACACCCGCACGCTCCAGCTGCGGGCCCGTGCCCCCAACCCCGACGGCGCACTCCGCCCCGGCATGTTCGCCGACGTGACCGTTCCCCTCGGGCAGGTGACGGACGCGATCATTGTGCCGTCGTTTGCGGTGATCCCCACCCTCGACGGCCAGCGCGTCTTCGTGGCCGAAAATGGCGCTGCCCAGCCCCGCAACGTCACGCTCGGCGTCCGCACCGACTCGACCGTACAGGTGACCGACGGCCTTTCCTTCCGAGACACGGTCATCACGTCCGGCATTCAGAGCCTGCGCACCGGCCTGCCCATCCGCATCGAAACCCTGGAGTAGCCCGGGGCGCCCCCCTGGCAACTCGTCGACCACGCCATCCTGTGCCGGGCCCCTCAGCGCCCCAGCACACGTGCTCGTTTCCATCCCCGAACGCTCATCCGCCCGCTCCGCTTCACAATCCATGAGCCTCTACTCCCTCAGCATCCGGCGGCCCGTCCTCTCGACGGTCTTTGCGCTGCTCATCATGATTTTTGGGGCGGTGGGGTTTTACTTTCTGGGCGTGCGCGAGTACCCGGCCGTCGACCCGCCCATCATCAGCGTGAGCACCCAGTACCGGGGCGCCAACGCCGACGTCATCGACTCGCAGATCACGGAGCCGCTGGAGGAACAGATCAACGGGATCGACGGCATCCGCACCATCGAGTCCGTCAGCCGCGGGGGGCAGTCCACCGTGACCGTCGAGTTTGACCTGGGGGCCGATCTGGAACGGGCGGCCAATGACGTGCGCGATCGCGTCAGCCGTGCTCAGCAACAGCTCCCGCCCGACGCCGAGCCGCCCAGCGTGTCGAAGTCCGACGCCAGCGCCCCGCCGATCGTGTTTCTGAACATCGAGTCGGGGACGCGGAGCCTGATGGAGCTGACTGAGATCGCGGACAAACGCTTCAAAGAACGCCTTCAGACGATCGAGGGGGTGAGCCGTGTCGACATTTGGGGCGAGAAGACCTATTCGATGCGTCTGGAGCTCGATCCGCAGCAGCTGGCGGCCTACGACCTGACGCCGCTCGACGTGCGCCAGGCGCTGGACCGGTCGAACGTCGAGTTGCCGTCGGGCCGCATCGAGGGCGAGACAATCGAGTTGACGGTGCGGACGAAGAGCCGCCTCGAAACCGTCGAGGACTTTCGCTCGCTCATCCTCAAGCAGAGCCCCGGCGGGCAGACTGTTCGGCTGGAGGACGTGGGGAAGGCCGACATTGCGCCGCTCAACGAGCGGACGCTCCTGCAGCGTGACAATGTGCCCATGGTGGGGGTCGTGCTGCGGCCCCTCCCGGGGGCAAACTACATCGACATTGTCGACGAGTTCTACCGCCGGGTCGACAACATCGAGGCGGAGCTCCCGAGCGACCTGGAGCTCGGCATCGGCTTCGACAACACCGAGCCCATCCGCGCCAGCATTAGCGAGGTGCAGCAGACGATCGTCATCGCGTTCCTCCTCGTGGTGTTGATCATTTTCCTCTTCCTCCGCGACTGGCGCTCTACAATCATCCCGCTCATCGTGGTGCCGATCGCGCTGACCGGGTCGTTCTTCGTGATGTACGCGATGGGCTTCTCGATCAACGTGCTCACGCTGCTCGCGCTCGTCCTGGCCATTGGGCTGGTGGTGGACGACGCGATTGTGGTGTTGGAGAACATCTACGCGAAGATCGAGGAGGGAAAGGACACGATGGTCGCGGGCTTAGAGGGCACGCGTGAGATTTTCTTTGCGGTCGTGGCGACCTCCGTGTCGCTGGTGATTATCTTCGCGCCCATCATTTTCATGGGGGGGCTCACCGGCCAGCTCTTCCAGGAGTTCGGGATGGTGATCGCCGGGGCGGTGGCCTTCTCCTCGTTCGTGGCGCTCACGCTCACGCCGATGCTGTCGACGCGCCTGTTGAAGCAGCGGGACGAAAAGCCGTGGATCTACCGCAAGACGGAGCCGGTCTTCGAGTCCCTGACCGACGCCTACCGCCGCTCGCTGGAGGCGTTCATGGAGTACCGCTGGGCGGCGTTCGTCATCATGGCCGGGTGTGGCGTCGTCATCACGTCCTTCTACTTTACGCTGCCGCAGGAGCTGGCCCCGCTGGAGGACCGGAGCCTCGTGCGCATGAACGCGACGGCCCGGGAGGGGGCGACCTACGACTACATGAGCCAGTACGTCGACCGGATGTACGAGGCGTTGAACGAGACCGTCCCGGCCGAGCACCAGCGGTCCACCATCTCGGTCACCTCGCCGGGCTTCGGGGCGGCCAGCTCGGTCAACTCGGCGTTCATGTTCACGCGCCTCGTGCCGCCCTCCGAGCGGGACGTCTCGCAGATGCAGTACGCCGACAGCCTGCAGGCAGCGCTTGGGGGGCTGGAGGGGGCGCGCACCTTCGTCTCGCAGGAGCCGACCATCTCGGTGGGCGGTGGGGGCGGCGGGCTGCCCGTCCAGTACGTGCTGCAGACCTCCAGCGTCGAGAACCTCCGCGAGGCGCTGCCGACCTTCCTGGAGCGGGCGCGCCAACAGGAGGAGCTGGGCGTCGTGGACGTGAACCTGAAGTTCAACAAGCCGGAGTTGCAGGTGGAGATCGACCGCAACCGGGCCGACAACATCGGCGTCTCCCCGCTCGACGTGGCGCAGACGCTGCAGCTGGCCCTCGCGGAGCAGCGGGTGGGCTACTTTGTGCGGGACGGGGAGCAGCGCCAGATCCTCGCGACGGTCGACGAGGAGGACCGCGACGAGCCGGTGGACCTGACGAGCCTCTACGTGCGGTCCGCGAGTGGAGAGCCGGTGCCGCTCGACAACCTCGTGTCGGTGAGCGAGCAGGCCACGCCGCCCCAGATCTTCCGCTTCAACCGTTACATGTCCGCCACGGTCAGCGCGCGCCCGGCGCCCGGCAACACAATTGAGGACGGCATCGGCGCCATGGACCGCGTGGCGGACGATGTGCTCGGTCCGGCGTTCTCGACCACCCTCACCGGCCAGTCGCGCGACTTCCAGGAGACGTCGAACCAGCTGGTCTACGTCTTCGGTCTGGCGCTCGTCCTGATCTACCTCGTCCTGGCGGCCCAGTTCGAGAGCTTCCGCGACCCGCTCGTCATTCTCTTTACCGTGCCGCTGGCCCTGGCGGGGGCGATGCTGTTCCTCTGGTACTTCAACCAAACGATCAACATCTTCAGCCAGATCGGCATGGTGATGCTGATCGGGCTGGTGGCGAAGAATGGCATTCTCATCGTCGAGTTTGCGAACCAACGCAAGGCCGCGGGCCTGTCAATCCGGGAGGCGATCGAAGAGGCGGCGGCGGTGCGCTTCCGGCCCATCCTCATGACCGCCCTCTCCACGATCCTCGGTGTGCTGCCGATTGCGCTGGCACTGGGGGCGGGGGCGGAGAGCCGCATCCCGATGGGGGTGGCTGTGATTGGCGGGCTCCTCGTGGGCACCTTTCTCTCGCTCTACGTCATCCCTGCCACGTACACCTACCTCACGAGCGAGGACGCCGGCCCCGTACTGGTGGGCGACGGCGGGGCCGGTGGGGATGGGCTGCCCGACGAGGAGGCGGCGGCCCAGCAGCAGATGGCGTCGTAGACGGGGTCCCTCTCACGTGTTGCGGTCAGATCGGCACCCGGTCCCGTAACCGGCGCAACACGATGTCCGCCACGCACATCACGCGTTACACGTCTCAAGATCCTCGCCCATGATCCCTCGTTTTACGTCCGTCCCGGCTCTGTGTCTACTGCTTGGAGTCGTCCTCGGGCCCTCGCTCGCGTCTGCCCAGTCGTCCGCGCCGCGGGACACCCTCCGGCTGGCCGACGCGGTCCGGCGGGCGCTCGACGACAACCGACAGGCCCGCATTGCGCGTCGCGAGACGGATATCGCCGAGAACAACGTCTCGCTCGGGAATGCCGGCTTCCTGCCCACCCTCTCGGGACAGGCCAACTACTCAGAAACCCGCTCCAACTCGGAGCAGGTCTTTCTGTCCGGCGAGACGCAGAGCACAGACGGGGCGAAGTCGACACGGTCCGGGGCCGGGGCGGACCTGCGGTGGACCGTATTCGACGGCCTGCGGCCCTTCGCGACGTACGACCGCCTCGGGGCGGAGCGCGACCGGCAGGCGGCCGCGACCGAAGAGCAGGTGGAAACCCTGGTGGCCGATGTCATCGAGGGCTACTACGATGTAGCACGGCAGCAGCGACGGCTTGAGGCGCTGCGGGAGGCTGTGTCCATCTCCCGCGAGCGGCTGCGCATCGTGGAGCTTCGGCGGGACCTCGGGTCGGCCTCCGACCTGGAGGTGCGCCGGGCGCGCGTGGACCTCAATGCCGACTCGACGGAGGCCCTGCGGCAGGCGGTGGCCCTCACCAACGCGAAGAGCCAGCTTAACCAGCTTCTGGCCCGCCCCGAGGACGCCTCCACCCGGTACGCGGTCGCATCCGCAATTGAGGTGGACACGAGCCTGCAGTATACGGCCACCCAGCAGACGGCGCTCCAGGAGAGTCCCGCCCTGGCCCAGGCCCGAGAGGCCTTGCAGGCAGCCCGGGCCGAGCAGCGGGAGCTGCGGGCCGACTTTTTCCCCACGGTCGACCTGACGGCGGGCCTCAGCTACTCGCAGCTCAACGCCGAGAGCGGCTTTGTGCAGGAGAACACGAGCACAGAGTTTACCTACGGGGTCTCGCTCACGCTCGATCTCTTCGACGGGCTGAACCGGTGGCGCCGCACCCAGAACGCCGAGGTTCGCGCCACCAACGCCCGCCTCGCCGTGGAAGACGTACGGTCGCGGCTCGTCACCGAGCTTACGAACGCGTACGAGCGGTATCAGAACCGCCTCCGGCTCGTGGACCTCGAACGGCAGACCCTGAAGGCCGTGCGGGCGAACGTGGACGTGGCCCTGGAGCAGTTTGAGCAGGGCACCATCACGAGCATTGAGCTCCGCGAGGTGCAGGAGCAGTTCATCCAGGCCGAGAGCCGGCTCCTGACGGTGCAGTTCGAGGCGAAGCAGGCGGAGGTCGAGCTCCTCCGCCTCAGCGGCCAGCTGCTCGACCGGTACTAGGAACGTACCGGGCCCCGAACGGAGAAGTCACATCCGGCAGGTGCGGATGTCGGTGACAATGATGCCCCGGGCGTCCAGTTCGGTGAGGTCGTCCATTACCTCATTCACCGCGTCGCGTGCGATCATCGCCTTCACGGCCACCCATCCGTCTTTGTTGAGGGGCGAGACGGTGGGGGACTCGATGCCCGGGGTGATCTCGCGGGCCTGGGGGAGATTTTCTTTCGGCAGGTCGTACTCCACGACCACGTACTCCCGGGCCACGATGATGCCCTTCACCCGCTCCGCGAAGTGCTGTGCGGCGTCCTTCTCCATCGTGTGTCCATTCTGGGCGACCAGCACGGCCTCCGTGTCCAGGATGGAATCGCCGATCGTCATGAGCCCGGCCTCGTCAATGGTGCGGCCGGTCTGGACCACGTCGGCGATCACGTCGGCGACCCCGAGTTGAATCGAAATCTCGACGGCCCCGTCCAGCGAGATCACGCGAGCGTCCACGCCCCGCTTCTCGAGGTCGCGGCGCACGAGGGTGTCGTAGGACGTGGCGATGCGCGTATCGGCGGTGAAGTCGTCGGGCGTCAGGGTACTGGACTTCGGCGCAGCGTAGCAGAATTGGGCCGCACCAAATCCGAGGTCCAGGACGCGGGTCACGTCGGCCCCGCTGTCGTAGGTGAGGTCAAGGCCTGTTACGCCCAGGTCGATGATGCCCCTGCTCACGTACGTTGCGATGTCGCGGGGCCGCAGAAAGACGAACTCGACGCCGTAGTCGGGGTCGCGCACAGAGAGTTCGCGGCCGCGGCGGCGACAGTTGTAGCCGGCCTCGTCGGCCAGGGTCACGGCGCCGTCCGCGAGGGCGCCTTTGTTGGGGAGAGCGATTTGTAGCATTAGAAAAGTCGCTTAATGGATGAAAATGGCTTGTCGTCCGGGGCCTGCGCTACACAGGGGGTGCAGGGCAGCGCACCGAGGCGCCTGCGTACCCGATCGACACCGTGCGCTCCGGTGTCACAAGTGTTCGTAGACGTCTTCAAGGTCGAGGTCGCAGGCAATCATGAGAACCTGCAGGTGGTAAAGGAGCTGAGAAATCTCCTCGGCGGTGCGGTCGGGGCTTTCGTGTTCGGCGGCCATCCACACCTCTCCGGCCTCCTCGATCACCTTCTTGCCAATGGCGTGGCGTCCCTCCTGCACCGCCTGGACGGTCCCCGAGTCCGGGTCCTGTCGGTCGACCTTGTCGGCGAGTTCGGCAAACAGTTCCTCAAAGCGTTTCATAGCGTGAGAGAGTCGGGAGAGGACATCAACGATAGAATATGGGACGGGCCTGCCCTCGGAAACGACGTGATGAGTGATTGGCGAAGAATTCAGGGCCGTCTGTGTCCTAAATCGCCGACGGAGGCCGTAACGCTGTGGTCGTGGGAAGGACTGCCCGAAAGGTGCACGACCGTAAAAATTCGGGAAGGGGAATTCGGTGGACTTGGGGGTTGTCGGCCTGATTTGGTATACTTCTTGGCCATAGAACTTTTCTCAATTGATAAGCTTATTCCACCGCACCCATGTCCAATCTGCTATCGCTCCGGTCCTCGTACACGGCCCTCGTCGATACGCTCCGTGAGGAGCGGGCGTCTGCGCTTCTTCAGGTGGCTGGGGTAGTTGGCTTTGCCCTGCTGACGGCTGCCGCGGCACAGGTGAATTTCCGGGTCTATCTCTGGGAGGTGCCCATTACCCTGCAGACGGCGGCGGTCTACGCCAGTGGGCTGTACCTCGGGTGGCGCAATGGACTACTTGCGCAGGCACTGTACCTGGGACTGGGTCTCTTTCTGCCGGTGTTCGTCGGGGACGGACACGGCACTAGCTACCTCTTCGGGGTCGCCACGTCCGGATACCTGCTGTCCTATCCGTTCGCCGCGGCAGTGATTGGGGCCCTCTCGAAGCGGTGGAAGGCGTTTTCGGGGAGCACGCTTGCCTCGATGGTTGGGGCCGGGCTCGTCTTCGTGTGCGGCGTCGTGTGGCTGCACTACGCGGCGGGCCATGGCACCTGGATGGAGTCAATCGACAAGGGCTTCCTTCGCTTTGCGGTGATCGACTTGGTGAAGGTGATTGGCGTCGGCCTTCTTTACAACGGGACGCGGTACCTGGCCCGTGACGAGGGGTGATGCCTGAGCCGGGGTGGGGGGAGACCGGCGCGGACAAGACCTCCGCGTCCCTACAGGTCGCTGAGGTCAACCTGCTCCTTGATGGCCTTGTAAACGTCCCATGAGATGAGCACGGCGTGTGGCTCGTTGTTTTTCTGAATAAGCACGCCGTTGTTCGTCGACTGGACCTGCTCAATGAGATCGGAGGTCTCCGACCGCAACTCGGTGATGGTCGCGACGGCGTCTACGCCTTCAGTATTGTACATTGGTGGGAAGGAGTTTGTATGAGAGGTGGTGATACAGGAAAGCGGGAGCGCAAATACAGACCCACATGGATGTCTGTTGGTTGAAGATGCAAAGTCTATCCCGCTATTCTAGCAGAAACTACTTCACTACTTTGCAAAAGATCCCCGACCAGAGAAGAAAAAAGATGGGTTGGAAAAAGAACGGAGAATGCGTCGGTCATCGTGGAAGTGCGAAGAGAGACTTTTGGGAATGTTATAATGTACGCATCCCCCACTCACGTCTAAGCCGTTGGTCACTCTTGTCACACACGCCACTTCCAGAGGATGGAGCCGGTAGGCGTGAGTCCTTCTCAACCGGCATGAAGGGGGCGAGTTAAGCAACGAGAGCTGCTTCTTCTTTCTGCGATGACGGGTCTCCCTTGTCAAACCCGCCGACCAAACGACACGAGTGTATCTATTCAACGAACGCTCGGTGCCCGGTGACTGATTTGCCCACACCCAGGCCAGCACCGGAACGCGGGTACCCAGAATGGGCCTGGTGTTCGGGGTTCGACCACCGATGCGGGCCTCCAACCCTGATCTTATATGATCCCATATCTCCCGGTTGGAATCCCTTCGGACACGTCCTCACTACGATTGGGCGAGGCAATGGCACGACGGTCGCACTACCACTCATGAGAGTGGGCCCGCAGCCTTACGGACAGCGTGGCACCTATCTCGGTGCCTCTGACTACGTCGATCTCGTCAAGCTCGGGATGCCAGAACTGACGGCTGTGAACGCCGTCCCCGAAGAACCTCGTGCGAAGGATGCCCTCGATGGAGCTGTGATTTACAAGCCTTGTGTGAAGGCTGGAGGCATGTAGGCGTCGCGCCTCGCGCCGTGGCCCTGTTCGGTGAGGGCGACGACGAAGTGCGGCAGGCCGCCGAGTACCACACGACGATGACGCTCTAAGCGGCGCAGCCGACCGATTGGGCGTCTGAAAGATGCTCGGCCGTACCGAGACGGGCATAATATTTGTTCAGTGGTACTGGGTAGCTCTCCCCCGAAGAAACCGCCACCTCATGCCCCCACCGACTTCGTTTGCTTCCGGCACCGTGCGGTGCCTTCTCGTCCTTGCATCCATGGGAATGGTAGGATGCGCCACTCTTATTCACGGCTCCTCGCAAGAGGTTGTGGTGGAGTCTACACCCTCCGAGGCGGAGGTCGAGGTGAACGGCCGCCCTGTGGGGGAGACGCCCACGACGACGGTTCTGGAGCGGAACCGCGAGTACTCCATCAGCATCTACCAGGAAGGGTACGAGCCCCACCACACCACCCTCCGTCCGGGACGCAGCCTCTGGGCCACGGTCAACCTGCTAAACTTTTTCGTTCCGGGCCTTCTCGTGGACGCCTCCACCGGGGCGCTCTACTCCCTTGACCCCGGCACTGTGGCGCCCGAGCTGCAGCCCGTAGACTCAAGCGCGGTTGACCCACCCATGCCCGACGAGGAGGGAGGAGGAGCCCTGTAGCGCGTGCGCTGGACAGCCTCGCCCTCATGCGGAGAACAAGGGCGTCGGGGGGCGCTTCGGGCCTGACGCTCGTGCCCGGGCGTCCTCAGAACGGAAACGCATCGGCAGGGCTAGTCAATCGACAGTTCGCTCACGCGCTGCTCGGCCTCGTCGAGTCGGTCCAGGCATTCGTTGGCCAGGGCCACCCCCTCTTCATAGGCGTCGAGGGCCTCGTCTAGCGAGGGGGCGTCGTCTTCGAGAGTGTCAACAATGTCTTCGAGGCGGTCCAGGGTGTCTTCGAACGTGCGCTCGGTGGGATCGGACGCGTCGGGCATAGGGCGCTGGAATGGTACGGTGGTGCGAGCGGGAAGACGAAAGAATCAAGAAAGGATCCCTGTCCAAATGTATTGAAAGCCTGGTCGGTTCGGGAGAAAGAGATGGACGGGGACCGTGGCGGTGTCTATCCTATCCGGTGGGCATAGCTCTTTTCCCGCACAATTTCCTTTTCCGTCATGGACCTCGGACTTCAGGATCGAACCGCCATCGTCACCGGCGCGAGCCGCGGCATCGGCAAATACATTGCGCAGGCCCTCGCCCGCGAGGGATGCGACGTGGCCATCTGTGCACGCACCGCCTCGGACCTTGAAGGGGCCGCAGAAGAGGTTCGGGACGAGGGGGCGGAGGTACTTGCTCTGCCCATGGACGTGACGGAGGCAGGGGAGCCGGAGCGCCTCGTTGAGGAGACCTACGACCGATTTGGACGCATCGATACGTACGTGGGCAACGTGGGCGGCAACCGACGGGGGAGCTTCGAGGAGCTGTCCGACGACGACTGGGAGGACCTGATGAACCTGAACTTCATGTCACACGTCCGCGTGAGCCGGGCAGCCGTCCCGCACATGCGGGAGGTAGAGGGCGCTTCGATCTGCTACATCTCATCCATCTTCGGGCGGGAGTTGGGCGGCGCAGGATTGTCCCTCTACAACACCACCAAGTCGGCCCTCATCAGTGTAAGCAAGGTGATGGCACAAGACCTTGCCCCCGAGATCCGCGTCAACAGCGTGGCACCGGGGTCCATCCGCTTCCCGGGCGGCAGCTGGGACCGGCGTGTGAAGGAGAACCCGGAGGAGATGGAGCAGTTCGTCGAGGAGAACATCGCGATCGAGCGGTTTGGGCGCGCCACGGAGGTGGCCGACGCCGTCACGTTCCTCTGCTCCGAGCGAGCCAGCCTCATCACCGGCGCCTGTATCAACGTAGATGGCGGCCAGAGCCAGTCGCTGATCTAGGATCGGCAGCTACTCGAAGCGGGTGAGGGTGGCCCGGACGCGACGGGTCTGCGGCTCGGAGGTGCGCCACTGCACGAGGATGGGACTTTGGTAGCGGCCCTGCTCAATCGTCCCTTCGCCGTTGGCCTCGTCCTCGGTCACGAGCAGGCTGACCGACCGCTTCATTCGTAGGAACCGCTCGGCCGGCACCGCGAGACACTTATCGATGATGCGCTCGATTAGAGACTCGCTCAGGCCCAGCGTGTCCACCACCTTGTTGACGAGCCGGACGAGGTCGTACTTCGCATAGTTTTTGGCCTTATTGGGGATGGCGCCGGGGTCGCGGAGCATGTTGCGGCCCTTCCGCGCCATGAACTGAAGTGGGTCCTGGAGCACCTCCACCAGGTCGTGCTTCATGAGGAGGGTTTCGTACTCGTTGACCGTGAGCCCCACATGCTTCTCCTCGGGAATCAACTCGAGATGGACGCGGCCTGTGCTGACCCCGTGTGCGGCCAATCGCTCGTGGAGCTTCTTGAAGACGCCGAGCCGAGGGTCGCGCAGGCTCACCGAATCGATGGAGTGGTCGGAGACCGGGACCTCGAGCTCCGTCTGGTCGACGATCCGTTCGTTGTCGTACCCAATGACCGTCGTGCGGCGCTCGCGGCGGTCCTGGTTGTCTTTGTTCACCCCGTCGAGGTCAATGAAGAAGACCGGTCGGGCGGGCGTGCTGGGGTACGTGACACAGTTTTCGAGCCCCGAGCCGATGAATGTGAGATGGGAGTCGGCGTTGCGGGGCTCCGTGCGGCGCTGTTTGGGGCTCAGCTCCTTCCGAAGGTGGAGTTGGTCATGCTGGTAGTCGGCTCCGTACGGAAAGAGCTCCTGGAATGGATCTAAGAACTCGTGTACCTGGTCCTGACACTGGTCAAGCCGGTTGCAAATGGTTTCCTCCAGGTAGCCGGCCGTCGTGTGGTACGAGCAGTAGAGGGCCTGTTCGTGGTCGCGCAAGAACCCTTCAGCCTCCTCCTCCACGTGCTGATTTACGTCAATGACGTCCACGCGCTGCTCCGGCTGGAACTGAATCGTAAGTTGGGTCGGATCCGAGGCCATAGATCGCAGGACGTTGACAGTCGGGCCGGCCGTGGAGCAGAGAGGCGAGAAGGCGGTGGGCGTGCCGGGCCGTCGTCGGAGGAGAGAATAACGGTCCCCAGCGTAGAGCGGTCGGATGTACAGCCTACAAACAGGGCGGTTCCTGGTCAAGGCCTCGTGCTGTCTGCCCGCAATCGTCTCGTGCAGGCGGGACCTGGGACCTCGACTTTACGATGCCGTGACATCTTGGGTGGGGCAGTCGGACGTGTTGCCGACGGTCCGGGCACGTGCAGAGACGGACCGCCACGGCTACTCGTCGTGCGGAAGCACCTCGGCGTCGCGGTGCCCGTCTTGGAAGTGCAGGCGCACGCGGTCGCCGTCCTGGAGCGACTCGGCCGATTGGACGGACGTGCCGTCCTGGGTGAGGTGCACGTAGCCTCGGCGCAGGGGCTGCTCGGGGTCGAGGGCCTGCAGGCGGTCGCGGAGACGAGTGACACGACGACGAGCCTGATCGACGGCTCGGACGCCGCCGCGCTCCAGGCGGTCCACGAGGGTGTCGAGGCGTTGTCGGTGTTGCTCCAGGTGGCGGGTTGGGGTGTGGAAGGCCCGCGACGACACGAGCGCGTCGACGTGCTGACGGGCGGTTTGGAGGCGGCCCGTGACCCGAGAGTGGAGACGGTCGTGGAGGGCATGGACGCGCTCGGCCACGTCTCGTCGGTCCGGCACCACGAGCTCGGCCGCCGTGGACGGCGTGGCGGCCCGTTCGTCGGCCACGAGGTCGGCGATGGTCACGTCCGACTCGTGCCCCACGGCGCTCACGACCGGCAGGCCGGACGCGTCGAGCGCCCGTGCCACCACTTCCTCGTTGAACGCCCACAGGTCTTCGGTGGAGCCACCGCCCCGTCCCACAATTAGCAGGTCGGGCCGCTGAGCATCGCCGGCGGGCAGGTCGTTGAAGGCCGCCACCGCGTCGGCGATGGCTTGGGGGGCATCGAGGCCCTGCACCTTTACCGGGCACAGCACCACCTCGGCCGGTGGAAACCGGCGTGCCAGCCCCGACTGGATGTCGTGGACCGCCGCCCCCTGGCCCGACGTGACGACGCCGATGGTATCGGGAAAAGCGGGCAGCGCCTGCTTGCGCTCGGGGGCGAAGAGCCCTTCCGCCTGCAGCTTCTGCTTAAGCTCCTCGAACGCCTTCTGCCGCGCTCCCTTGCCCGCCTCCCGCATCGCCTGCGCCTGAATCTGCAGGTCGCCCCGCCGCTCGTAGACGGAGGCGTGGCCGTTTACGCGAACCTGCATGCCCTCCTCGGGCTCGAAGTAGACGTACTGCGTGAGGTGCTTCCACATCACGCAGCGGATCTGCGCGTCCTCCCCCTTCAGGCTAAAATAGCAGTGGCCGGATGCGGCCCGCGTGAAATCGGACAGCTCCCCCTCCACCCATACGTCGTCATAATGATCTTCGACCAGGTCGCTGAGTCCCCGTGTCAGTTCGGCGACGCTGAGCACGGAGTCGTCGGCAGTGTTGTTCGTGGGGGACATCGGTTACGAGAACGGCTGCGGGAAAACAAAGTAGATCGTGGAAGCCGGAGCGTAGCGGCTCATGGAGGAATGTGGGGACGGGGCGGAGAGATTCAGTCCGATCGCCCCGATGAGGGAAATGTTACGTGAGAGGTTTTTGAACGCAGGGGCTTCCGGGGCCGCGCCGCCGGCACACCGTGTGTGCCGCCCCGTACAGCACACTGATTCCGTCCGTACGCTCCTCTCGACACATTGTGCAGGCTTCATGTCCGACCCCATCCACATCCAGTTCGTGTGTCTCGGCAACATCTGCCGGAGTCCCCTTGCGAAAGCCGTCTTCCGCGACAAGGCACAGCAGGCCGGTCTGGAGGAGCACTTCGAGATCTCGTCCTCGGGCACCGGCAGTTGGCATGTCGGCGACAAGGCGGACGACCGGATGCGCAGGACCGCTCAGCGCAATGACCTGTCGCTGGAAGACCACCGCGCGTCGCAGTTTGAGGCCGAAGACCTGGCGCGGTTCGACCACATTTTTGTGATGGACAAGAGCAACCTGAACGACGTCCTTCACCTCGACGAGGACGACCAGCACGGGGGTAAGGTGCGGCTCTTCCGCGAGTTCGATCCGAAACCGGACGACTACCAGGTCCCGGATCCCTATCAGGGGGGGCGCGAAGGCTTTGAGCGGGTCTACGAGATCGTTGAGCGGACCGCGGACATGCTCCTCCACCGCCTCGCCGACGAGTACGATCTGGTGGACGTCGGGGACGAGCAGGAGGAGGCGAAAGAATAAAGTGCGGACGCGGACCCGACCCCAGCTCGACTCGACGGTGCCATCCGTCGCGCTCTTTTCGTTCACGCCTCCAATCCTACACTCAGTAGTATGCTGCCGGACGCGCTCCGTGACGCGTTGGAGGAGCGACTCGACGCAACGATTGAGTCGGTGGTGTCCGTGAGTGGCGGATGCATCGCGAACGCGTGCCGCCTCGAAACCGACGCCGCACCGTTTTTTCTAAAGTACGGCCCCGACGAGGTGGCGCGCACCTTTCCCGGCGAAGCCGCCGGCCTGGAGGCCCTCGGCGCGGCCGATAGTCCCCTCGTGGTGCCGTCCGTCCACGACACTGCGCCCGCCACCGATGCCCGCCCGGGATTTCTCGTCATGGAATGGGTCAACCCAGGGCGCGAGGGACGACGCTTCTGGGACCGGTTTGGGGAGGGGCTTGCGGCCCTGCACCGCTACACCGCCGACGCGCACGGGTTCGACCAGGACAACTTTATCGGCCGTCTGCCGCAGTCGAATGCGTGGACCGACGACTGGCCCACCTTCTTTCGGGAGCAGCGGCTGGCGCCGCAGGTGGACATGGCGCGGGAGCGCAACCGGTGGCGCGACGGCTGGGGGGAGGCCCTTAGCACCCTCTACCGGCGCCTTCCGGACATTCTCCCCAAATCGCCCGAGCCGTCCGTCCTGCACGGCGATCTCTGGAAGGGCAACTACATGGTGACCGCCGTCGGCGACCCGGCCCTCGTCGATCCCGCTACGTACTACGGCCACCGCGAGGCGGACCTGGCCATGACCGAGCTCTTCGGCGGGTACGACGATCGCTTCTACGATGCCTACCGGTCGGCGTGGGGGCTGGCACCGGAATACGAGACGCGCCGCGATGTCTACAACCTGTACCATCTCATCAATCACCTCAATCTCTTCGGGGGCGGCTACGCCGCACAGGTGGAGAAGACCCTCCGCCCCTTCAGCGAGCTGAAGTGATCGGGGAGCTACAGGCGGACGGTCATGTCGTGATCGACCGTCACGAGGCAGGAGAGGCGTCCCATGCCCATGCCGCTGAGCGTGCTGTCGAGGGCCTGTGTGGGAGGAGGGGCACCCTCCGTGATCTCGACCACGCACAGGCCACAGTGGCCCCGCCCCCCACAGTTGGCGACGTCCGTAACGGCATTGTGCGGCGAATGCCCATGACGACGCAGGGCCTGGCGTAGCGTGATGCCCGGCTCGACCTCGATCTCGTGCCGGCCGGTCTCGGTTTGTACCGTGATTGTATGGGTGTCGGTTGCGGAGGCGGTTATGCTCATGTCAATGTGGCAAGTGGGCCGGTATGATGAGGGGGAGTGTGGGCGTCAGGCCACCGTCTCGCTGGGCGGATCGGCCAGCTGGTACTGGACCCGGCGGTACAGCAGGGTGGCGGCGGTGCCCCACAGGAGTGCCCCGAGGGGCGCGGCGCCCCACCACGAGAGGCCGGTGAGAATGTGGACGGCGTCGGCGAGGCCGGCGGCCACGAACAGGAGGGCCACGGCGAAAATAATGGAGTCGCGGACGATGATCTGGTCGGCATCCATGGACATAAGCGCGGGGTCGGTTGAGCAGGCAGTCGATTCGAGGAGGGCGCAACGGAGGATGAGGCTACGGCACGTACCAGATGCCCCGTACCGGGTCCAGCCACTCTCCCACGACAATGTGGGGCAGCGCCAGAAGGCAGACGAAGATGGTGTAGAAGGCCACCGCCCCGCCGAGCAGCCCGGCGCCGCCCAGGGGGTTCGGGACGAGCACGTAGAAGCCAGCCATGAGCCCGAACGTGACGAGCGCCCCCACGACCATCGCCGCCCAGGTGAGGGGGAGCGACAACCGATCCGGCGCCGGGTCGTCGGAGGCGACGGCCGTGGTGCGGGCAGTCTGACGCAGGGTGTACCAGAGCGGAAAGTAGAGCCCCACCGCTAGCATCATGGGGACGAACGTGAAGTAGACAACCAGGAGCGTCGTCTCGGCAAAATCCGTGAGCCAGTCCTTTGACACTCCCCCGGTATACAGCCCCCCGCCGAGATGAGCCACGAGGGCGAGGCCGTAGACCGTGCCCACCGCCATCTGGACGTCCGAGAGGCGCGTGGTCAGCGGGAGGGGGCCCGCCGCGCCGAAAATATGCACCATGTAGGTGGAGAACGTGACGTAGACGCCGGGCCAGGCCAGCAACGGCACCAGCATGATGGCGCCGCCCCGCACGAAGGCCGCCAGGCCGCGCTGCCACGACGACTGTAGGTGCTCGGTCCCGCACAGGGCATCCATCACCTTCACCCCGCCGTGCCCACCCTTCACGACCGCCGTGGAGAAGGCCAACCCGAGCGCCACGACGGGTGCTACGAAGAAGAACCCCACGAAGCCGACGAGGAAGGCAAGGTACAGCACGACGTACCGCAGGCTGAAGGAGACGCGGCGGTGGCGCAGGTTCTCAAAGTGCTCGTAGCCGCCGTGGGGCAGGTTGAGGGCCACCATTCCGATGAGGTACCCGATCATCTGGGCCTCCATCGACAGCGACACGTTGAGCAACGCCGCAAGGACTCCCCCGACGGCCAGGGCCCCAAGGGCGATGCGCGAGCCCCAGACGGCCAGGGCCGAGGGAGACCGCGCCGAGGCCTGACTTCGGGGGGCAGAAACCGACGAAGCAGCGGGAGTAGCCATGGGGTCGAAAAAGCCACTTGATAGAATGAGTGAGACGTTTACGCGGGAGTGTCGGCGGCAATGGCCTGGGCGGTCTGCCTGCCACTAATCAGGCACATCGGCAGTCCGACGCCCGGCTGCGTGTCCGCGCCGGTGTAGTAGAGCCCCGACGCCGTGTCGGCCCGGTGGCTGGGGCGCAGGGGCCCGGTTTGCCACAGCGTGTGGGCGAGGCCGAGGGCGTTGCCCTTCGGCTGCCCGAAGTGGTTCGCGAAATCCGAGACGCAGGCCTCGTGCTCCACCGTGATGCGGCCCCGAAGGTCGACCGCGTGCTCGGCCAGATCCTCCAGCACCCGCTCACGCATCCAGGCGCGACGGGCCGGGCCATCGTTGAGCCCCGGCGCGATGGGGACCAGAATGAACACCGAGTGGTGGCCATCCGGGGCGTAGGAGCGGTCGGTCTTGGAGGGGACGTGAATGTAGTAGGATGGATCGGTGGGCCACCCGGGCTCGTCAAAAATCGCCTCGAAGTGCGCGTCCCAGTCCACGGGAAGCACGAGAGAGTGGTGGCGCAGTGGCTCGACATCCCCCTCTACGCCCAAGTAGAGCAGATAGGCGGACGGGCCGTAGGTCTGCCCGTTCCAGTATTCGTCGCCGTGATCACGCTGGTCGGGCGGGAGGAGCGTCCGTTCCACGTGGGCCGGGCTGGCATTCGCCACGACGCAGTCGGACGTCCGCGTGTCGCCATTCGTGCGCACCCGCACGCCACCGCCGTTCGAGTGGATTCTCGAAACGGGGGTATTGCGCTTGAGGGTGACCCCGAGGCGATCGGCGAGGTCCACGAGGGCGTCGACGAGTACCTGCATTCCGCCCATCGGGTGGAAGACGCCTTGGTTGAAGTCGACGTGGCTCATCAGCGTGTACAGGGCGGGCGTGTTGTAGGGGGAGCCCCCGAGGAAGACCAGCTTGTACTCCAGAAGCTGGCGCAGCTTCGGGTGCTCCACATACCCCTTGACGTGACGGTCCATCGGGCGAAGCAAGGGCAGGGCCCATGCCGCGCGCAGGACGTCCCCGTCGAGCCAATCTCGCAGGCGAGCCCGGCGGGGATAGACAAACCGGTCCATCGCGAGCTCATAAACGGCCTCGGCGTGGTCGAGGTACTGGTGGAATGCATCGGCCGCCCCATCCTCGTAGGCCTCGAGCTTTGGCGCGAGGGCGTCCGGGTCGGCCGGCACGTCGAGCCGGTCGCCGTCCTTCCAGAAGACGCGGTAGCTCGGGTCGAGGCGCTCCAGGTCGTACGCCGCGTCGACGGACGTGCCGAATGACTCAAAGAAGCGCTCGAACACCTCCGGCATCAGGTACCACGACGGCCCCGAGTCGAAGCGAAACCCGCCGGACTTAAACGAGCCGGCTACGCCTCCAAGGTTGTCGTGTTGTTCGAGCAGGGTGACGTCGGCCCCGGCGTCGGCGAGGTGACACGCTGCCGAGAGTCCGCCGATGCCGCCGCCCACGATGGATACAGAGTCCGGAACCGTCATGACTGTTGGGGCACAGGGCGAGTCAACGTAGCACTATCTCTATTCGTGAGCGAAAAGAGAAGATTCCCTATTTCGGATAAAAACATCTTCTTTTCTCCAATGTAACGTTCTGCGCTGGGGAAGGCCGGACTCCTCCATTACCCTTGGTAGTGACGCGTCGGCGTCCACCCCGGCCGGTACTGCTTCTGAGTCTCGTTCGTGATCCTTCTCACCATTGCTTCTGGCCCATGCCTGCTCTTTCTCCCGATACGCTTCTCGTCGAACTCGTGGGCGAGCGGCCCACCCGTGCCCAAATTCTCGACCGACTCGGCATCGACTGTGGCCGGGAGGGCGGACGTTCCCTTGCGGAGGCCTGCGAGGCGCAGGGGCTTGATCCCGAAACGGTCGCCCGGATGCTTGACGTTGCGGTCGAGACGGTGCCCACCGAGGGCAATCCGGAGTGGCTATCCGTGTCCCTGCCAGACCTACTGGACCACATCCAGTCGACCCATCACGACTACCTGCGGCGGGCCCTGCCCCGCCTCGCAAGGCGCCTGAAAACGGCGGGCCGGGACCTGGGCGCGGAGACGCCCCAGTGGCTCGGGCGGGTCCAGGAGGCCTTCCAAATGCTAAGGTCCGACCTGGTGGCGGGCCTCCGGCGGGAGGAAGAGTACGTGTTTCCCGCCCTGCGGACCGTGGCCGAGGGACGGGTGCTGCCCGACGGGTCCACGCCGAGCCAAAAGACGCTCCGGGACATGGCCGACCAGCACGACGACACGAGGACGAAGCTGGAGCGTCTCCGAGCGCTGACGGACGGGTATCAGGCGCCGGAGGGGGCGGACCAGGTCCTCCAAGACGTACTGAATCGACTGCACGAGCTGGAGGTGGACCTGCGCCGACACCTCCACGAAGAGCTCCACATCCTCCTTCCCCGCGCGGAATCGCTCCTCTGATCCCCGGCCGTGCACCCGCCTGCTTCTGCAGACTTTTCCCGCCATGAATGTTGACCTCGATCTCCTTCGCCAGTACAACCAGTCGCTTCCCCGCTACACGAGCTACCCGACTGCTCCACACTTTGGAGAGGCCGTGGGGCCGGAGACCTTCCGGGCGGAGGTGTGGCGTGCAAACACGTCGTCGCCCGAAGCGCCGCTGTCGCTATACCTGCACCTGCCCTTCTGCCGACAGCTCTGCTACTACTGCGGGTGCCACATGAAGGTGACGCACGATCCGGAGCGCATCGCGAAGTACCTCCGCTACCTGAAGCGCGAGATTGACCTGCTGGCCCCAATGCTGTCGTCGGCGCGGCCCGTCACCCAGGTGCACTGGGGCGGTGGCACCCCCACCCTGCTGTCTCCGGAGCAAATTCGGGGGTTGGGACGGCATCTCCGCGACCGCTTCCGGGTGGCGCCCGACGCCGAGATCAGCATCGAGGCCGACCCCCGCGGCCTGACGGAAGACCACATCGTGGCGGCCCGCGAGATCGGGGTGAATCGTCTGAGCCTGGGGGTGCAGTCCTTCGACCCCACGGTGCAGGAGGCCATCAACCGGGTGCAGCCGGAGCGGCTCACGCGAACCGCCGTGCAGTGGGCCCGAGACCATGGCATCGACAGCGTCAACCTCGACCTGGTGTACGGCCTTCCCCACCAGACGCCCGACACGATGGCCGAGACGCTCGGCGGGGTTGTTGATCTCGACCCGGACCGGATTGCGCTGTACAGCTATGCGCACGTCCCGTCCGTGCTGGAGCACCAGCGCCTCATCCCGGAAGAGGCGCTCCCGGCCCCGGCCGTTCGGCTGGGGCTCTTCAAGCAGGCGCTCGAGACGCTGACGACGAGTGCTGGCTACCGGTTCATTGGGCTGGACCACTTCGCGAAGCCGGACGAGGAGCTGGCGCTCGCGCAGGACAATGGCACACTCCGTCGGAATTTTCAGGGCTACTCCACCCGCGCAGGGGCCGACGTCTACGCCTTCGGCCTCTCCGGCATTCACCAGCTCTCGGGGCTCTACGCCCAGAATACGAAGACCCTGCGCACGTACTACGACCAGATCGACCAAGACGAGCTGACCGTCTACCGGGGCTATCGACCGACCCCGGAGGATCGCCTGCGGCGCCACGTCATCATGCAGCTCATGTGCAACGCCGAGGTGCAGAAGGCGGCGGTCGAGGCTCGGTTTGAGGTCGACTTCGACGCCCACTTCGGCGAGGCCCTCGACCGCCTGCACCCGCTGGAGCAGGACGGGCTCGTCGCGCTGAGCCCAGACGCGATCCGTGTGCGTCCGCCGGGGCGCCTGCTGGTCCGCAACGTGGCCGCGGCCTTCGACGCGTACTTGCACGACGCCGCTCCAGACACGCAGCCCGCCTATTCCGACAGCGTTTGACGCCCACAGTCCACTCACGCTTCTGCTTCCACATTGACCTGATTCCCAATGACCGCTTCCACCGCACTTGCCCCGTCCACCGCGCCCAACATCATTCAGGGCGGGATGGGCATCGGAGTTTCCAGCTGGCGCCTCGCCCGCCGCGTGGCCCGGCGGGGCGAAATTGGCGTCATATCCGGCACCGGCATCGACTCCGTGGTCGTGCGCGAGCTCCAGGAGGGCGACCCCCACGACCGGCGCCGAATGCTTGCCGAGTACCCCGACGACGAGATCGCGGGTCACCTGATTGACCGGTTCTACCGGCCGGAGGGGATGCCGCCGGGCGAGTCCTACGACCTGCTCAATATGCAGGGCTTCGAGCCCTCCATCCGCGCCCAGCGCATCCTCGCGGCGGCGACCTACACGGAAGTCCGGCTCGCGGCGGAGGGGCACGAGGGAACGGTCGGCATGAACCTCCTGGCGAAGCTGAAGCGCTACACGCTGCCCTGCATCTACGGCGCGCTGCTGGCGGGCGTCGACATCGTCTCCATCGGGGCGGGGATCCCCCTGGAGGAGGCCCGTCAAATCCCGAAGCTGGCGGCGGGCGAGCCGGCGGCCCTGCGGCTGGACGTGGACACGAGCCAGGCGCCGGATGGCGAGGACACCGCCGACGACACCTATGTGTACCGGTTCGACCCGGCCGACGTGCTCGGGCCCGCGCCCCCGACCCTCGATCGTCCCCTGTTTCTACCCATCATCTCGTCCGACGCGCTGGCCCGCATCATGGACGCCAAGCTGCCGGACGAGCGCGTGGATGGATGGGTCGTGGAGGGCCCCGTAGCGGGCGGGCACAATGCCCCACCTCGAAACAAGAACTACACCGAGGACGGCACGCCGCTGTACGACGAGCGCGACGAGGCGGACCTGGAGGCGATCCGATCCCTCGGCAAGCCGTTCTACCTCGCGGGCGGATACGGCTCGCCCGAGGGGCTCCGGGCTGCCCACGAGGCCGGGGCTGCCGGCATCCAGGTGGGATCGCTCTTCTCCCTCGCCGACGAGTCCGGCTACCCGCCCAGCACCACGCGCCGCCTCATTCGGGGGCTGCACAACGGGGAGATTGAGGTCAGCACCGACGGGCGCGCCTCTTCCACCGGCTTTCCGTTCAAGGTGCTCACCGCCGACGGCACGTTGGCCGACGCGGAGGTACGCGAACGGCGGGCCCGCATCTGCGACCTCGGCTACCTGCGCGAGCCGTACCTCGACGAGGAGGGACGCCTGATGGGCCGGTGTCCCGCGGAGCCGGTCAAAACCTATACCAGCCGCGGGGGCGACCGGGAGGAGACGGAGGGCCGGGCCTGCCTCTGCAACGCACTGATGGCCAACATCGGGCTTGGGCAGCAGCGCGGGACCCGTGCGGAGCCGCCCCTCTTCACCGGGGGCGACGCACTGGAAGACCTCCCGCTCGGGTCGGCGGAGGATCCGCAGTACGACGCAGACGACGTGCTCAACTATCTGTACGAAGACGTTCGCCCCCCTCGTGTGTCGAGCCCGTTACGACGGCCGCAGCCGGCCGATTGACGGGGGCTCAGGCGTCCTGGATGGGGAACGCTGACAGAGTGGACCGGTGCGTATCATGTTATGCACCCGTCCCGTGTCGACTCCGCAGCGCTCCTTTCACGGCCCCAACGTCCAGATGCTGCTCTCAAAAAGCTGTGAGTACGGATTGCGCGCGATGCTGTACCTGGGGACCCTCGATCAGGAGGCAGCAGAGGCGGATGAGGGCTCCGGCGCCACCCGTGAGTACGTCTCGATCCAGACCGTCAGCGACGACCTGGAAATCGGCTTCTCGTTCCTGACGAAGGTCTTCCAGCAGCTCAACGATGCGGGGCTTCTGACCTCGAAGCGTGGCCCGGGCGGTGGGGTAGCCCTCACCCGTGCGCCGGGCGCTACCAGTCTGTACGAAATCGTGGTGGCCATCGACGGGAATGACCTGTTTCAGGAGTGCGTGCTGGGCCTGCCGGGCTGCGGGGAGGCCGAGCCGTGCCCCCTCCACGAGCACTGGACCGAGGAGCGCGACCGCATGAAGACAACCTTTCAGCGGACGACGCTGAGCGAGGTGCCGGACGTGCGTCTCACGCCGTTCATCGACGACCTGGCGGAGGCCGAAGAGGCCTCGACGTAGGCCTGCCGCGTGCTTCGGCGGAGCCCATGTCTAGCCCGTGTCTCATACGAGCCGGTCGCGAATCTCAGAGGCGTAGGAGCGGCTCACCCGGACGGTGGTGCCGTCGTCGAGCACGGCCTTGTACCCACCCGAGCCGTCGCTGTAGAGGTGGTCGATGGCCGGGAAGGCAAGAATGTGAGAGCGGTGGACGCGCATGAATCGCGTTGGGGCAAGGCGGTCCTCCAACGCGCCGATGCCCATCGACGACAGGTGGGTCGTCTCGTCGGTGTGGAGCTTCGAGTAGTCGCCCGCCGCCTCCACCCATCGAACGTCGTCGGGGTCGACCGGGATGATTTTGTCGCCGCGGCGCACGTAGAGCCGCTCGGGCGGTTCGTCGGCGTCGGCCCTGGCCTCCTGCAGCAGCGTCGCCAGCTGATCGGCGTACGCGTCGTCGTCCCGGTCGTGGCGCTCCAGCGCCCGCTCCACGGCGGTTCGGAAGCGGGCCTTGGTGTACGGCTTCAAAAGATAGTCCACTGCCCCCGCCTCAAAGGCCTCGATCGCGTACTCGTCGTAGGCGGTGGAAAAGATGATGTCCGGCAGCGTGTCGACCCGTTCCAGCACGTCAAAGCCGTCGAGGCCGGGCATCTGTACGTCGAGGAAGACGAGGTCGGGGGCCTTCTCGTTGATGGCCTCAATGGCCGCCCGTCCCGTTCCGCACTCGCCGAGGATTTCGATGCGGTCCACCTCCTGCAGGTACTCCTGAATCAGGCTGCGGGCGGGCGGTTCGTCGTCGACAATGAGGGTGCGCACAGGCTCGGGCGGAGACTAGAAAAAGGGAGGCGCGGTGAGGTGAGGAATGGTCAAGAATCGGTGGTGCCGTTTCGGGGGATGGAGAACCAGACCCTGAAGCCGGTCGGGTTGTTCTGGGCAGTGCGGAGGGCCGCGTCGGGGCCGTAGGTGTGTTCCAGTCGTGCGGTGGTGGTGGCGAGGCCGGTGCCATCCGTCGAGCCCGAGAGCGGGTCCTCGGCGTCGGGGCCCACGCCGGTGTCTGCCACGTGCACGTCGAGCTCGTCGTTCTCGGCGGTTACCTCCACCGTGACGGAGCCGCCCTCCTCGCTCGGGGCAATGCCGTGGCGGAGCGCATTTTCCACGAGGGGCTGCAGCACCATCGGCGGCACCGGCGTGTCCAGGGCGTCGGTGTCGGCGTCGACGTCCATCCGGGCCCGCAGCCGATCCGAAAAGCGGTGCCGCTCCAGGTCGAGGTACCGGCGGGTGAAGGCGATTTCTTCCCGCAGCGGAACGAACTCACGATCCGGGCCCTCGAGGGCGTACCGCATCATGCCGGAGAGCTTCGCGATCATATTCCGGGCCTGCTCCGGGTCCCGGCGGAGCGTTGCGCTAATCGAGTTCAGGGTGTTGAACAGAAAGTGCGGGTTGACCTGGGCCTTGAGGGCGGCGACCTGTTGCTCGCGGGCCATGGCCAGAAGCTCGGTGGTTTGCCGCTCCTTCTGCCGGAGGCGCTGGACGTTCCGCACCAGGTGGTAGAGGGCAAACTGGATGGCGTAGACCGTCAGGTTGCCGAACAGGACCCATTGGTACTGGGCCCCAATCTCCGCCGCGATGCTGGGGGCAAACACGGCCCGAACGACGAACAGGTACGACTCGAGCCCGCCCCAGGCGTAGAGGGGGCCGAGGGTCAGGTGCGCGCCGAGCACCCATCCCCAACCCGTACGATCCATTTCGCGCACCGTGACCCACCAGACCGGTACGCTGTAAAGGCCGAGGATAAGAACAAAGGCAATCTGCCCGGCGAGGAGGCCAACGAAGGGGGCGTTGGGCTCCTGCTGAGCGATAAAGAACGTGTAGAGGAGCGCGTAGAGCGTCCAGCCCACCGCGGCCAGTCCGATCCCTGTCCAGGTGATGTGCGGCTTGGGTGGGGCCTGGGTGTCGATGTCCTCCAGGGAGGCATCGAGGTCGGTTGAAGAGGGCACCGACGACATGTCTGCTCAGTGTATTGGGAGGGAGTCGTCTCGTCGAGGTGCGTTACGACCACCGGAAGGCCCACGCCGCCACGACGGCACTCGCGAGGCCCATTCCTGCAAGGACGAGCCCCGCCGTCCCGTTCCACTGGCCGTGGAGCCAGGCGTCCTGCAGGAGGCGGGTGACGTGGGTGAGTGGCAGGGCGAGGCTCACGGTCACCAGCCAGTCGGGGAAGAGAAACTGCGGAAGGGCCGCCCCCGAGAGGAACAGCATGGGGAAGAAGAGCGCCATGCCAACCGACTGCGCCGCGCGGGCTGTGGGCATCAGGGCACCGAGCAGGAAACCGAGGCTCAGGAAGGCGATGCCGGCGAACAGCAGCGCACCGATTGCCAGCAGAAAAGAGGACGGCAGGGGCACGGCGTACGCGATGGTGGCGGCGACGAGGAGCAGGGCCGTGCTCACGAGTAGCATCACGAGGTTCACGGCGGCCTGTGTCCCCAGCACGGTCGTCGGACGGAGCGGAGTTACGCGAAATCGGCGGAGAATGCCCTGGTCGCGCTGCGTCGCCAGCGTGATGGGCAGGCTTAGTAGGCCGAGGGAGCCGATCGTAAGGGCCACGTAGCCGGGAATAGCGCGCGTGGTATAGCCGACGTCGCCGGGGGCGGAGGCGGGGCCGTTGCCAAAGATGGCACCGAACGCGAACAGCAGGAGCAGGGGGAAGCCCAGCGTGAAAAACGTGGCGGACGGTTCCCGCAGAAAAAGTTTCGACTCGGTCCAGGTGAGCGTGAGGAAGGCCTTCATCGGCTTGAGCGTATCGGTTGGACGAGACTGCGGGTGGAGGGGGCAACTCGTCCCGATGGTTGAGGGGAGAGATGCGACATGATGCGTTACGAGGGGGGTGGAGTGAACCGCTTTTTTGTGTGTGCCTCAGAGGAGGAGAACGCGGACGAGTCGTCCGTGAGGGCGAAGAAAACGTCTTCCAGGGTGGCGCGCTCGGCGTGCAGGTCGTTCGGGAGGACGTCCGCGCTGGCGAGACGGTGCACGACGGTCGTTAGTAGGTCATCCCCGCCCCGCGCTTGCACGTGGCCGTCCACGACCTCCACGCTCTGCACGCCGTCCGTCGTGCGCAGGGAGTCTGGATCCAAATCGGACGGCGCGTCGAACCAGACCCGGTACGATGCGTCGAGCCGATCGATGAGGGCCTCCGGTGTATCGAGGGCGACACACTGCCCCTCATCCATCATGGCCACCCGGTCGCAGAGCGCCTGGGCCTCGTCCATAAAGTGCGTGACGAGAATGACGGTGGTGCCGGATGCCTGGACCTCGCGCAGCAGCTCCTGCGTGCCCCGACGAGCCTCCGGGTCGAGCCCCGTCGAGATCTCGTCGAGCACCACGAGGTCGGGATTATGCACCAGCGCGAGGGCTACGAAGAGCCGTTGCTTCTGGCCGCCGGAGAGGGCGCCAAAGGCCGCGTCGTGCTTGTCCGTCAAGCCCCAGCGGTCGAGGAGTGTGGCAGGGTCGGTCGTCGTCGGGTAGAAAGAGGCAAAGAGATCGAGGGCCTCACGGACCGTGATGCGGTCGGGCAGGGCGGCCTCCTGCAGCTGAGCCCCAACCCGACGGTAAAACTGCTTGGGCGACGCCTGCTGCGGGTCCATGCCGAGCACGCGCACGGTGCCCGTGTCGGGTCGGCGCAGGCCCAGGGCGCACTCGACGGCGGTTGTTTTGCCCGCGCCGTTGGGGCCGATGAGGCCGAAGATCTCGTCCGTCTCGACCTTTAGGGACAGGTCGTCGACGGCGACCGTGGAGCCGTATGCCTTTCGAAGGCCATCGATGGCGAGAGCAGTGTCCATGGCAAGAACGATGAAGGACGAGAAGTGAGGGGCGAGAGGCTCCCTACCCGGTCTGTTCGTTGAGGCGAGGTAGGAGGACGGACTGCACCCAGCCGTAGTCGGGATTGAGGTCGAGCGCGGTCTCGAAGGCCGTGCGGGCCTGGTCGTACCGCCCGGCCTCCAGATGAGCGAGGCCGATCCAGGCGTGCGCCTCGGCGTGGCCCCAGCTGGGCATCAGCGGGTCGTCGGCGGGCGCCTGCTCGGCGAGACGGGCCGCTTTCCTGAACTTCTCCAGGGCTCTCTCTTCATCGCCGCCAAACATGCTGGGTGCGTAGAAATCCGATGTGCCGTCGATGATCCACACGCGCGGATTGTCGGCGCCGTGCTCCTTGGCCTGTTTCATGGCCTCGTTGGCCTTCGGGCCCAGCGACATGCCCTGCATCGGGTTCATGCCCATCATCTGCCCGTAGCACCCCGACAATAGCGCCCAGGCGTCGGCCATCGTGGAGTCGAGCTCCGTGGCGCGCTTGAGGTGGGTGAGGGCGTCTTGAAGGACCTGCTCGCGACGGTCCTCGGCGTCTTCGGAAAGCCGGTTCACGATCCGGTAGTCGGCGAGGGCGGCGTAGTAGTGGGCCAGCGCCGCGCGGTCGGCGCTGTTGGTGGCCTGCTTGGCCAGGGCACGAGCCTGCCTCAGGGAATCGATCGAGCCCGTGTCGGTGGCGCTACGGATTTGGGTCTTGACCTCTCGAAGGAGGGAGTCGGTTGCCGAAGGCCCGAAGGCAGGAGACGCTGGTGTCGTGGACGCCGCCGGCCCGCTCGCCCCGCATGCGAGAAGGCCGATGAGCAGAATGCAGGCGGTGGAGAAGAAGACCGAGGATTGGAGAGCGTTTGATGAGATCGGGAGCATGAGAGATTTGGGAGATGAGAAGGAAGGACACGTTGGTGCGTCGCGCGTGCCGATCGCGGTCGGATGCACGGTAGGAGGAGAAAAGCCGTCTCAAAGCGTGAGGGTGAGGCCGAAGTACACCGACCGGCGGAAGTCCGTCCGTCGGTACCGGCGGGTCGAATAGTCGGGCGAGTAGGTCACGTCGACGGCGTTGGCCCGGTCGAGGACGTTGTTGAGCGCCGCGTAGACGACCACATTTTGCTGGCGGTTGAAGGGCCAGAAGTAGCTTACCTGCAGGTCGAGGCGGTGGTAGGCCGGAAGCCGCTCGCTCCCCACCGGCCCGTCCACCGGCAGGACCGTGCCGGTTTCCAATTGCTCAGTACCCACGACCGGCGTGAAGGGCTGCCCAGTGGTATACCGGTACGTGCCGCCAACCCGAATCTCGTCCACGACACGCACCTTCCCCACCGCCGTGATCTGGTGGGTGAGGTCGTAGGGGGCCGGTCCCTGTTCGAGCGTCAGGTCCGTCCCGCGGTCCCGGGGCTGGGTGCGATGGGAGCGAAGCAGGCTGTACGAGGTCCATCCGTTGAAGCGGGTCCCCAGAAACGATCCGTACTTGGCAAAAAGGTCGACGCCCCGCGCGGCCCCCGTTCCATCGGTTGCGTAGCGGGACGGCCCGGTGCGGACGACCAGGTCGCGGTACGGCTTGTGGTAGGCCTCGGCCCGCAGGAGCACGTTCTCTCGCTCGTGGCGCAGGCCCACCACCACGTGCTGCGCGCTCTGGGCGCCGAGCGTATTGTCGCCGGCGTGCTCGCCGTAGGTGCTGAGCTCCGGGAACTGGTGGTAGAGCCCCCAGGCGGCCCGCAGATGGGTGTTCGGCGCGACCCGCCAGGACAGGCCCACCCGTGGATCGACGACCGGTCGGCCCGCACGACTGTGGACGTCGGCGCGCAGCCCGGCCCGGGCGACGAGCGACGAAAGGACGCTGGACTCGATCTCGGCGTATCCGCCGGCCCGCGTGGCCGGGAGCGATTGATCAATCGAACGCGTGGGGGCGTCCGGGGTCACGACGTCCGGCTGCGTCGGAACCGTGCCGTCGAACCGGTACCGCCGCCGCTCGAGGGTGCCGCCGGCGCGGAGCGTCCGGTCGTCGGTCTTGCGCGTGGCGTCGACACGAAGCTTGGCGGCCTGGTCGGTCGGCGATAGGTTGAGCGCGCCGAGACTCTTCGTCGACGTGTGTGCGTTCCAGGAGGCACTCGACTCCACGGTCCACCCGCGTATTTGGCTCGTCCACTGCAGGCTGTAGAGCTGGTTCGTGGTCTGGCCGCGGTAGACGCCGGAATAGGCGCCTTCCGTCGCCTCCACGCCGATGCGGTTGTGGCGGGTGAAGGCGAAGAGCTTGAGCTGTCCGGTGGGGCCGTAGTCCCAGGTCAGGCCTAGGTTGCCGTCCAGGCCCTGCGGGACGGTGGCGTAGTCCCCGTGCTGGCCGTTGACGCGGAAGAGAAGCCCGGTAAACGAGCGATTGCCAGAGAGCCGCAGGCCGAGCGTATTCTCCACGAGCGGCTGATCGAGGGCGAGGGACGCGGCGGCGAGGCCGAGGTTCACGTACCGGCTGGACTCCGTCGGCCGATCCTTCGACTCCATCGCGAGGACGCCGGAGAGCGCGTCGCCGTACTGGGCCGAGAAGCCGCCCGTGGCAAGCGTGGTGCCGCCGACGAGGAAGGGGCGAACGGCGCCAAACGACCCGCCCGCCGGAGACTCGTAGCGGTACGGATGATGAACCGTCGCCTGGTCGAGAAGCGTTTTGGTCTCGGTCACGTCGCCGCCCCGCACGAAGAGGCCGGCGCCATCTCCCGGTGCAGCCACGCCCGGGAGCGACTGCAGCGCGCGGAAGAGATCCCCGGCGGCGCCCGGTGTCGTCACCGCCTCGGTTGAGCCCAAGGTAGACTCCGTGGGCGATCCGGTCGAGAAGGCCTCGCCGGTCACGACGGCCCCGTCGAGCTCAACGCGCTCGGCCCGGAGGACGAAGCGAACGGTGGTCGTGTCGCCGGCCCGGAGGCGGAGAGAGTGCTCTACGGGATCGTAGCCGACGGCCGAAGCCCGCAGGACAACCGATCCGGTGCGTGTCGTTTCGAGACGAAAGCGGCCGTTCTCCCCGGCAGCGGTGCCGATGGTCGTTCCTTTGAGCTGCACGTTGGCGTAGGGCACACCAACGGCGTCGCGCCCGTCCTGCACCAGGCCCTTCACCACGGCAGGCTGGGCCGGGGCCACGGCAGGAATGAGCGTGAGTACGATGCCGAGTGCCCCAATGAGTCGGAGACGCATGGTGAGATTGGCGGGTGAGGATGAGTTCGTCCACAATGGCATCCTCGCCTATTCACCGCCTGGGGTTCGCGTTTGGGGGATCTCGACGAGTCGCGTCTGCCCTCGTCGGGCCGCGAGTCGCGCCGACGAGCGAGCAGGAGGCTCGACGCTGAAAAGTGCCGTCAAAAAAGAAAGGCCGACCCGCCGGTTGACGAGTCGGCCCAAAACAAGTTGGATGAATGCACACTCAGGCGACGACCTCCGCCTGTTCTTCGGGGACCGGCATGGCGTCGAATCGCACGCCCTGGTCCCCCGGATACGGTTCGTGGTGGTCGTGCTGGTTTCGCCAGATCTCCTCGGGGATGCCCTCCGGAAAGGCTTCACAAACCGCCTCGTCGTCGCGGTCGCGGTCGAGATGCGTGCAGGACTTGCACATTGATTCGATATCGTGGGCCATGGCTGCCGCTCCCTGTCTTTTGTGCGGATCTATCGACAAACTTCACAAGCCCGAACATCCCTGAGCGAGGAAGGGTCCACTGCAGACAAAATTTAGAGTCGATCTAAATCCAGTTCCGACCGGTCTGTGCGTCGCCTGCAAAGCACAAAGCGTGGGGGAAGGGCCGGTCTCGTCCGAAATTTCACGGAGAGACGTTGTACGTTCTAGAGTGGGCGGTTTATTTAGACTCTATACAAACAAGGCACGCCTTCAAAGCCAATGTTCGCCATGCAACTGGAGGAAATCGAACGCGAGGCCCCCAGCGATTTTTCGGTACGCGACCGCCCCGGCCAGGCATGCTACAAGTACTGCCTTCGAGGGAAGGGGTGTACCTTGGGTGTGCTCTTCGAGACCTCGACCTGCGTCTGCTTTGAGTGGCTTACCGAGAACGGGCAGGCGGTGCCCTACCGGCCCGAGCTCCGCTACAAGGCGTGGCCGAAGCGAACGGTTGCCCGGCTTGTGGAAGACGGATGGTGGGAGCCGGAGCCGGCGGCGCCCGATGCAGTTCCTGCTTCGTCGCAGGCGCGGAGCGGGTGAGTCTGTTCGCCGCCGCCAGCGGAGAAGACGCGCAAAAGTGCAGGGACCGTCGAGTACGGAAGCAATCAGTTGGCAGGACTCGTCGAAGGCTGATGCTTCCGGTGGGCCGTGTCGGGGTCCCCAGAAGATGTGCCATCGGCCTGTACGGGCACCTGCCGCTCCGGGCCGTCCTCGACGATCACAGGCTCGAATCCGGCCTGCTGGATCATCCGGTAGTCCTTCGATTCGCCCTGCCCTCCCGTGGTCAGGTACCCGTCGGTGAAGAAGGAATTGGCGGCGTACAGGGCCAGGGGCTGCATCTGATCGAGCACGACCTCGCGTCCGCCGGCCATGCGGATGTCTGCCTCCGGATGGACGAGCCGAAACATGGCGAGGGCCTTCAGGCACTCTTGGGGGCGCACCTTCTCCACATCCTCCAGGGGGGTGCCGGAACGCGGGTTTAAGAAGTTCACCGGGACCGACTCCACGCCAATCTCGCGGAGCGCCATGGCCAGGTCGACCCAGTCCTTCGGGGCTTCGCCGAGCCCGATGATTCCCCCGCAGCATGCCTCCATGCCGGCCGCCTTGGCCCGGTTGACAGTCTCAACCCGGTCACTCCACTCGTGCGTCGTCACCACGTTTTCGAAGTGGTCGCACGACGTCTCCAAGTTGTGGTTATACCGATCCACGCCTGCATCGGCAAGTTTTTCGGCCTGCTCCTCGTCGAGCAGCCCGAGGGAGGCGCACACGTCCATCGGATACTTCTCTTTGATGCGGCGTGTGGCCTCGCAGACGACGTCGACCTCGCTGGAGTGGGGGCCCCGGGTTGCGGTGACGATACAGTATGTCACCGCCCCTTTGTCCCAGGCGGCTTCGGCGCCCTCAATGATCTGGTCCACCTGTTGCATCCCATACTGCTCGGGGTCGCTGTCGAACTTGAGGGACTGGCTGCAGAACGCGCAGTCCTCCGGGCACACGCCGCTTTTGGCGTTTTGAAGGACGTGAATGCGCACGCGCCGCCCGTGATGATGCCGCCGGACGCGAAAGGCCGCGTCGAGCAGGGGGAGCAGCTCATCGTCGCCGGCGTGCACGACGTCGAGCGCCTGCGACGGAGAGAGGGGAGAGCCTTCGAGTACTTGGGTGGCCAGTGTTCTCCAGGCTGTCATGGGCACCAGGGTGTTGTCCGTAAAAAAGCATAAGGGCTCGGGGGACGGCGTCCCTCCCGTGTTCTCCGCCGGGTCACGTTAAGGTCAGGAAACTTTGTTCGACCCTGTACTCCTGCCTCTAAAGAATCCCATTCTTACCATTGGGATTGTGCCCAAAAAATACAACCGAATACGTGGGGCGGACGACAATTTCCCGTTGAAGTTTGAGGCCTGGCCGGTGCGATCCGGCGGTGGAGGAGGCCCGGGTTCTTTGTGTGAGAGAAGTGGGGACGAGACATCGATCGGCGCATCGGGCGTGCCGACGAGCCACACGGTGGAGACCGAAAGCGCCCGACGTCACCCGATGGCGATCACAAACCCAATGGCTGCCGCGACGGCGGAGAGAATCGCGAGAAGCAGGAGTCGGACAAACGAGGGCGAATCGTTGATCGTCGCGTCGTCCGGCAGGTCTTCTTGTGAAACGGGGGGCGGGCGGTCGGATCCGGTATCGTCCACGACGAGGCAGCCGACTCGTTGAGGGTGGTCCTGCACCCAAGCGTCGGCGGGAACCCCCACGAGAATCCAGAGAATGAGAAAGTCCCCGGCCGCGGCCACCAACATCAAAAACCCGTAGAATGCTGGAAGCCAGATCCCCACAGCCAGTCCGATGGTCAACGGACCTGCGCCCAGCACCAGGCCGGGCAGGGCGAGCGTACGCCGGTACGAGCGGGCCCGGGTGGGAACGGTACACTGCGCGAAGGGGGTGAGGGCAGTCCAGTGCATGCCAAACCGGACGTCCGCCCAGGATGCCCCGCCCCACACGTGCCCGAGGCCGTGGAGGGCCTCGTGGAGCACCACGCCGACCGTGAAGGCAGAGAGGAACAGTAGAATGCCGGCCGCGCGGGTGGGGAACGGCGGATTGGGCGGGCCCCAAAGCGCAAGGTACGGCCCCAGCGAGAGAAGGGCGATGGGGGCGAGGAGGGCTGCGCCCCGGGCCTGGGCCTCAGTCGGGGGCAACACGGCGCGGCGCGGCTGATGCGGAGCGTCGGGGGACGAAAGCGGACCGGAGTCGCTAATGTAGACGAGCGGAGTGCGTGAGCGAGAACGAAGAAATCGCGTCGTCCCATGGCCGGACACTCTAGAACAGAATGGGGCAAAAAATGCGCCAGACCGACGTCCTTCTCTCCTTCGGTGACGAGATTGGAACGACCGTGTCGCCGGGAATTTCGATGAGGGGTGCACACAATATCTGCGTGGCAATCGCCGTGTCCGGCAAGTGCCTAGCCCCCATCTCTCTTCTCCCCACGCCTGTTTCGTCTGATGCGCGTGACCCTGACGCAAGTTGAAGTCCAGGTCGTTCCCTTCAGCCCCGGAGATCGTGACGGCCGCTGGGACCTGTTCTCGGGGCCGGACCTCTACTACGAGGTGTACGATCCCGACGGGACGTGCCTCTACACCAGTGCGGTGGCCGACGATGTGGGCCCGCGTGATCTCCCCGTGACCCTGGACGCCGAGTTCGCCCTGCGGGAAGCCGGGTGGCACGTCCTGCGACTGCTGGACGCGGATCTGATCGAGGACGAGGTCGTGGGGTGCGTAGAGTTTGCCCCGGATCGAATCCTCGACGGACGCCCCGCCTCCGCCCCGGCCCGCACCGTTCGGCTGAGCGACGGGGACCTCACCCTACAGCTACTGCTGAAGTGGACGGACGATGAGCTGTGAGTTCGGAACGGCCCGATGGTCGGTGGAAACGACGGGGCCACAGAGAGGGGTGGAATAGTACTTGCTCTCGGTGGTTTTCCACCCTTGGGTGTTTTCCGATTCGGTAGTTTCCACTGTGGGCAATCCACTGGCGTATCCTCGCCTCGTCTGGGGATCGATCCTGTTGCGCCTGGACGATTCGGTTCTGCGGGCGCATTTCCCTGGAAACGGGCATGCCTCGTCGAGAGATGCAGGCACTAGGACGTCCGCGGGGGCGGATTCGGAGTGCCTTCAAATCAGAGCATGTGGATTCCTCCTGTAAGGAGAAATTCGTTCCGTTGTGTACCGTCGTAGATCCCGGCTATGTCTTTATCCGTTCCGTCAGGGGGGCCAGTGTTTTGGGGGTATCTGTTGGCGTTCGTTGCCGCGACCCTCGTATGTCTAGGGGCTGCCTGGCGCGCGTGGCACATCCCCTACGCCGGCACGCGGCACAGCCTTCTCGCGTTTTTCCTGACCAGTGCCGTGTGGGCAGGGTCGTACATCGGATTTCTCCTTCCGGTGTCTCCCCTGGCCAAACACTTCTTCTACCAGGTAAGTCTGGTTGTGGGATTTGGCACGGTGTGGGCGTGGCTGTGGTTTTGCTCCGCGTATACCGGACGGGCGATCCATCGCAACGCCTCGGCCCAGTGGTTTGCGATTGTGGTGTACGGGGGAGTGACCCTGCTGAAGGTGACGAATCCCCTCCACCACCTCTACTACACGCTGGAGCCGGGGCAGGGAGGCGTCTTTGATCTCGTCGTCCGCCATGGGCTCTTCTACTGGGTCGTGATGGGCGTGGCCTACGCGTTAGCGACGGCCGGCTACTTGATGCTGTTCGAGATGTTCTGGAAGACGGAGACCCGAACGGGGCCGCTGGCGGCGCTCACGGCGCTCACGGCGCTTCCGGCGGTGCTCAATATTGCGGGGCACGTCAACCCGACCCTGCAAGACATCACCCACGAGCCGCTGGGCGTGGCGGTGTTCGCCATCGGCGTCCTGTTCGTGTACAGCTACCAGTTTCAGGCCGTCCGGCTGGCAGGAAGCCTTTCGGCCCCCACCATCATGCTCAGTGCCGACGGGCGCATCAAGGACTACGGGCGGCGGATCATCGAACTGTTTCCGGAGATGGAGGACCGATCTGCGATCGGAAAGCCCCTGGGGGCGGCCCTGCCGGAGCTGGCACAAAAACTCAAAGCGGACCGTCCCCTGCTGGAAACCACTGACGGATCGGCCCCGCGCTACTACCGAATCGTCGAGACGAGCCTGGGGGCCACTGGTGGGAGGGACGTGGTGGTGCTCTCCGACATCACCGAGCGGGAGCGGCGCGAGCGAGCCCTGCGCGACCGGCAGGAAAAGGTGGAGGCCCTCTACGCGGCCATCAGCCGGCTGCTACGGGCGCAGAACAGGGAGGAGGTGGGCGACGTCGTGCTTCGGCTCGTGAACGAGGTGTTTGGGTACCCGCTGGTGGGGGTGCGGTTTGTCGATGACGGAGCCCTCGTCCCGATTCGGCACTCCCCGAAGGTGTCGGAGCGCATGCCATCTCGGCCTCCGGTTGACCTTGAGGGAGATAGTCTCATCGCGGAGGCGTACGAGAACGAAGAGCCGAACATGGTCGACGATCTGCAGGCCGTGGACGATCCGGTGGACTACGGAGATGCCTGCACTGCGGCCTTCTTTCCGGTGGGGAGGCACGGCACCATCTCAGTCGGAGACGTGGAGCAGGGGGCCATCGATTCATTCGACGGCGGTCTCATTGAGGTGCTTGCGGCCCACGCCGCCGTGGTGCTCGATCGGCTCGACCAGGAAGAGGCGCTCCGAACGGCGAAGCAGGAGGCCGAGGAAGCGAGTCAGATGAAGTCGGCCCTTCTGGCGAACACGAGCCACGAATTCCGCACGCCCCTGACGTCCATCATCGGATTTGCGGAGGAGATCGCGACCATGGCCGAGGACGACGACTCTCCGATCGGCCGGTTCGCCGACCACATCGAAGACAGCGGGCATCGTTTGCTGAGTACCCTCGATGCGATCTTGAACCTGTCGCGCCTGCAGGGGGGGGACATGAGGCGCTCCGCGGAGCCCACCGACATGATTACTGTTGCGGAGGAGGCCGCCGACCAGTTCTATCCCGAGGCCGTGGAGGAGGACATCACGCTCCGCACAAAGACGAACGGGGCACCGGTCTGGACGCATGCCGATCGCGAAGGGCTCCGGATCGCCGTACAGAACCTGATCTCCAACGCGGTAAAGTACACAGAGCCCGGCGGCGACGTGTGGGTCCGCGTCCGGACGGGAGACGAGGCTGCCGTTCTGGAGGTTGAAGATACGGGGGTGGGCATGGACCCGGCGCGGACCGAGAGGTTGTTCGAGCCCTTCCGGCAGGAATCAGAGGGCATGGGCCGTGAATACGAGGGCACCGGACTCGGGCTCGCAGTGACGAAGGAGGCCGTTGAGCAGATGGGCGGCGTGATTGAGGTGGAAACGGAGAAGGGACAAGGCTCGTGCTTTACCGTGCGGCTTCCGGAGGCGGATGCGCACGAGAAGGCCACGACAGAGACCTAGGCGCGCCCATCCCGATTACGGGCGAAACCGCGTCTTCCTGAACGTTCCGCCTCCCTCACACACGTGGGGGAACCAGTCCGGCTCCACTTCGATGACAGTCTCCTCCAAAGCAAAGCAGGGCCTACGGACTTGAAAGGCGAAAAATGGGTCGCCTTGTCATAGAATTCGCACGCGGGACGTGTTGAGTATGCGGCCGCGTGGTTACATTTCGCCCTGTTCATAAGCCGTACAGAAGGATTCCATTTGCCCGTGAGCATCCTTGCCGTAGGGACTGTTGCTTTTGATTCCATCGATACACCGTTCGGATCGGCCGAGCGTGTGCTGGGGGGCAGTGCCTCCTACCTAACGCTCGCCGCCCGTCACTTTTGCGACGACGTTCGCCTCGTGGGCGTCGTCGGGGGCGATTTTCCCGATGAGTACCGCCAGACGCTGGCCGATGGGGGGGTCGACCTCGAAGGCCTTGAGGTGGACGAAGACGGCGAGACGTTCTTCTGGCACGGCGAGTACCACTACGACATGAACGAGCGGGACACGCTCGACACACAGCTCAACGTCCTCGCTTCGTTCGAGCCGGACCTGCCCGAGAGCTACCTCGACAGCGACATCGTGTGCCTCGGCAACCTGGAGCCGGGCATCCAGCGCGATGTGCTGGACCAGGTGGACGATCCCGAATTCGTGATGGCCGACACGATGAACTATTGGATCGAGAACACCCCGGACAGCCTCCGCAAGACCCTTTCGCAGGTCGACTGTTTTGTAATCAACGACGCCGAGGCCCGCGAGCTGGCGGACGAGCCCAACTTGGTCCGGGCCGCGTCCCTGATCCGCGACATGGGCCCCGAGACGCTCATCATCAAAAAAGGGGAGCACGGCGCGCTTCTCTTCACCGACCACTCCGTCTTTAGCGCGCCTGCCTACCCGCTGGACGACATTCAGGATCCCACGGGGGCCGGTGATGCATTTGCGGGCGGCCTCGCCGGGCATGCGTATCAGTCTGGCGGCCTCGACCAGGAGGCCCTCCGCCGCGGGGTGATTTACGGAAGCGTGATGGCGTCCTTCGTCGTGCAGCGCTACGGCCCCGACAAGCTGCTCGACCTTACCCATACCGACATCACCGAGCGGGCCCGCTCGTTCCGCGAACTGGCTGCCATCCCCACCCTGGTGCCACTCGACAAGCAGCTGGTGTAGCGCGTGAAAGGGTCAAGCGGCCCGCTCCATTCTCGTCACTCCGTCGCATTCTGTCTTCCATGTCTGAGTCTGCTCCCGACATTGAGTCTGCCCCCGACGTTACGTCTGAGGCATCTCCCTCGGCTGACCACACCACTACCGGTACGGTTCGTCTCGTAAATGCCGTCTTCTACGGCCACCACGGCGTCATGCAGGAGGAGCATCGCATCGGCGGCCGGTACGAGGTGGACGTGAGTGTGGGGCTTGATTTCGAGGACGCAGCCCTGCACGACGACCTGGATCGCACGGTCAACTACGAACAGGTCTACGAGTTCGTCCGGCGGCTGGTAACGGAGAACAACTTCTACCTGATCGAGAAGCTGGCGTACCGCATCGCGCACAAGGTACTGGACACCTACCCCGACCTGGAGGGCGTGGAGGTCACGGTTCGGAAGCCGGATCCACCGGTCGGCGGGACGTGCGACCGGGCCGAGGCGACCTACACCATCGACGATCCCGGCACGTGACGCAGGGTCATGCAGGACGCGGGGACGACCGGCGTCGGTCGGCGGAGGGGGCGAGGTCGAACGCCCCCGTGCTGTCCCTGGGGTGGAGGGTGACGGGGGCGACCGACGGATGGGGGCGGGCGACGAAGGTCACGAGGAAGTCGTAGAGCAGGTTGTCTACCTCCGTGGTGTCCGCCAAGGTGTCAAGCACGCGCTGCACGGTTTCTGCGTCGGGAAGGGCCGAGCGGTAGTACTCGCGGTACACGAGGATGCGCTCCCGCTCCCGCTTCGCGTCGAGCTCGCTGTGAAACTGCGTGCCGTAGACCGGCGCGTCGTCCAGGCGGAAGGCCTGGTGCGGCTGGTCATTGCGGGCGAGCTCCGTGCTGCCGGGGGGAAGCTCGACCACCCGGTCGTGGTGGCCCATGTTGGCCTGAAAGCGGGACGAGAACTGGCAGAAGAGGGCGTCGGCGGCCCCGGTCTCGGTGAGCTCCACCCATCCACAGCCCAACTCGGAGTGGTCGGGGTCGTGAATCACACGCCCCCCGAGTGCACGGGCCAGCACCTGGTGCCCCCAGCACGACCCGAGTGTGGGCAGCGCCCGGTCGGCGGCGCGACGAATGAGGTCGTGCAGCCCTTCGGTCCAGGGGTAGGTCTGGGTGGCGGAGTACTTGCCGGCGCCGCCGATGAGAAGGGCGTCTACCTCGTCGAGCGGAATGGAGGTGGGGTCGTCGCCCCGGGCGACGTTGACGGTCCGCAACTGATCGGGATGGAGACGGGTCCGCTCCAGGAAGCACGTTTGCTCTTGGGTCTCCATTCGGGGGGCACTGCGGCACTGGACCAGGAGAGCGCAGAGGGACGACGACGTTAGGGGCGAGTCCACCATGGGTGCGGTAGGCCCCTGCGGTGAAGGGCCCTCGATGAGCAAGAATGCGATGCGTTGTAATAGTACTTCATACGCCGCCCCCCGGAAAAGGTTGATGAAACGGGCATTGCTAGGCGGACGGGGTCTCCAAGAGGTCGGCAAAAGAGGAGTGGAGCATGCGGTAGAGCCGGCGAAGGGGAAGGCCCACGACGTTGTAGTAGTCGCCCTCGATGCGCTCGACGAAGAACGGCGCGGTATGGTCTTGAATTCCGTAGCTCCCGGCCTTGTCCATCGGCGACCCGGAGGCGACATAGGCCTGGATCTCTGCGTCCGAGAGGGGCGCGAGCACCACGTCGGTGGCCTCCACTGCGGTGGCCGTCCGATCCGACCCGGCATGCATGAGAGATAAGCCGGTGTAGACGGCGTGAGCCGTGTCGCGGAGCCGACGGAGCATGGTTCTCGCGTGGGACGAATCTTCGGGCTTATTGAGAATTTCTCCGTCGTGGGCGACCACCGTGTCGGCGGCGAGGACAAGGGCGGAGGGCCGGCCGGCCGCCACCGGACGAGCCTTCCGGCGCGCAAGGATCCGGACCGCCTCAGCGGGCGCCGCCGACGTCTCCAGCGTCTCGTCTGCGGGGCTCACCAGAACCTCGAAGGAAACGTCGATGCGATCGAGCAGGGCGCGTCGCCGTGGCGACTGGGAGGCCAGAAGAAGCGGGCAGGAAAGTTGCAGTAGTGGGTTCATCGTACGTGTCGAAACTTGACCGGAAAAAGTACGCTGGGAGGAACGTGAAAGAGGCAAAAGTTACGCCCTCCTCTCACCAAGTCGGGCGAGGGCCCGCACTGGGGTTGACACCGGTCCGGAAAGCAGCTACTTTTTTTTCCTCTACTTCCACCGGCCGTTTGTGCTATGACCGTCCTGTCTGTCTGCAACCACAAGGGGGGCACCGGAAAGACCACCACGACCCTCCACGTCGCGGCGGCGCTGGGACTGTCGGGCTGGCGGACGCTCGTCATTGACCTCGACCCGCAGGGTTTTCTCACGCATACGATGGGCATTGAGGAGCCGTCTCCCGAACAGTCGGTGGCGGCCTTCTTCGACGCCGACGCGGATCCGGGGCGCATTCCGATCCAGGAGGCCGCAGGCTTCGACCTCATCCCGTCCTCCAGTACCCTCACCCGTCGCATGCGGGACCTCAACAAGCCGACCGATGTCCTCTGGGTGCGGGAGTCCCTCCAACGGCTTGACCTGGAGTACGACCTGCTGCTCTTCGATACGGCTGCCGCCGTGACGGTCTACAGCCTCAACGCGCTCGTCGCGAGCCAGCACGTGCTGATCCCTGTGCTGCCGGAGTACCAGTCCGTGGTGGGGGGCGAGCAGACCTACCAGACCACGCAACTCGTCGAGAACAAACTCAACCCGCGCCTCGATACCCGGCAGTTCCTGTTCACGCAGGTCGACGCACGAAAGCGCATCCACAAAACCTACCGTGAGTACATCCGAGAGAAGTACGGGGAGGAGGTGCTAGACACCATCATCCGCACCAGCACGTCGCTGGCAAAGACGCGAGACGGAGCGACGACGGTTTTCGACCACAATTCCAGTTCTCGCGGAGCGCTCGACTACGCCAACGCCACCGACGAACTTATGGCGCGCCTGCGGGCGGCCTCCGAAGAGGCGGGCCCGGAGGCGGCGGCCGCCCCGAACGACCTCTCGGCGGAGGCCGCCCCGGAGGTCAGTGAGATGCTGAACTCTTGATCCCGCAACGCCCCTCCCAGCGCAAAGCGCCTCCGAGGGACACACGCCGACCGGGGAACGGAAGCCCCGTCTCATGGCCCTAGAGCGTGTCGAGGCGGTCGATCTCGGCCCTCGACCAGCCGTAGAAGTGGCGGTCCGTGGAGCGGAGGGTGTCCACGCAGTCGTTGTAGGCCGACCGGGCCGCCTCCACGTCCGAATGAGTCGGATCTGGGTGGGTCTCGATCCAGTATCCGAGGTCATTCAACGCACGTGGAGAGTACGTATCGAGGTCGCTCTCGGTTTTGAGCAGAGCCATCTTCCGTTCCTCCTGACGGAGCGTGTAGATGAGCGTCAGGATCGAGACGCCGAAGAAGGCCAGGACGCAAAAGGCCATCGTGGCCCACACGTCCGCGGGCAGTCCAAGCATGGGTCATCGGGTGTTTTCGCGTGAGAAAGAATCGGAGCGGTCCCCCACGAGCGCAACGAGCACGTAGCTCAAGAGGGGGATCCCGAAGAAGACGGCGACCCCCCCGATCATTTTCAGCGTGCCGAAGTTGGTCCAGGCGTAGTTCGCGACGATCAAGAGCATCACGAGCGGAATCACGTACTGCACGACCGGTCCCCAGATCGAGCCCACGTACAGCCCAGCGTTGCGGTTGATTTCTAGCACCCGGAGCTTTTCAGGGCCGAGGTGCCCCATCGACCAGCCGATGGCACCGATGATGGCAAGTGTGGAGAGGGGCAGGCCGAAGTTGCCAAACACGAAGTCGAGGAAATTCAGCACGCCGGGCGAGTACGCGCTCCCGAGCCCCAGAAGCCAGATGACCCCGCACACGCCCACCACCGTCTGCTCGCGGCTCAGGCTCGTTTCCTCGCTGAGGGTCGTCACGCTCACCTCCGTGATGAGGATGGCCGAGGTGAACGCGGCCAGGAAGAAGCCGAGGAAGAACAGGATGGCCCACAGTGCGCCCCCCGCCATCTGCGGAAAGACCTGGGGCAGCGACACGAACGTTAGGCTGGCCCCCGACCCCGGATCCAGGTCAAACGCGAAGACGATCGGGAAAATGGCGAACGCCGCCAGGATGCCAATGCTCGAATTCCCGATGACGGTAAAGACGCCCCCGCCGATCGGGATGTCGTCGTAGTCTGGCAGGTAGCTGCCGACCGTGAGGGCAATTCCCCACCCGAGACCGGTGGAGAAGAGAACTTGGCCGAGGGCGGTAATCCAGGTTTGGCCGAGCCCAAGTTTGCTCCACTCGATGCCGAACGTGAATGCGAGGCCTTCGGCTGCCCCGGGCAGCGTGAGCGCGCGGATCATGATTGCGACGAGGGCGAGCACGAGCCCCGGCACCGCGTAGATCACGAGCCGCTCTACGCCCCGCCGGATGCCGAGGTACAGAATGGCCGCGACCAGGCCCATGACGGCCGTGTGGCTGCCGATGGACAGGACGCCACTCGCGCGAAAGCCTTCCCAAAATGCCTCCGGCGCGAAGCCCGCCGATGTGAATGTAAAGAGCAGCGAGTGCACGGCGTAGTAGAGCGTCCACCCCACGACGGGCGCGTAGTACGACATCAGGGCGACGTTCACGATCAGCACCACCACGCCCAGCCCCACCACGCCTCGTGACGAGGCCACCTTGCGGAAGGCCCCCACCACCCCCTTCCCGGCGTAGCGCCCAAACGCGACTTCGGCGATGAGGCCGGGAATGGCGAGCACGAGCAGGAGCACAAAGTATGCGAGGAGAAAAGCCCCGCCTCCGTTTTCGCCGGTCACGTAGGGAAAGCGCCAGATGTTGCCGGCCCCCACCATGGCCCCGAGCATCGCCATCAAAAACCCGAAGCGCGATCCCCACTGGGCGCGTGAGAGTTCAACGTCTTGGTCGGGCATCAACGCGTTGTCACTGTGTAAAAAGCGTGAGCAGACCTAAGGTAGGAACAACGAATCGAAATTTCGAACGCTCACTAGGAGGGGGAACGAGCGGCCGCCCGCCCGCCGAGGGCGAACCTTTCGAGAGAAGCGTTGGTTGCCGGATACGTTGCGAATCAATACCGCGTCTCTCTGCCAACCATCCTGTCTGCCCTGATGCTCGACGCCGTTAAGTCTGACGCCGACGACGTGTACTCGGAGGTCGTCGAATTCCGCCGCACACTGCATCGTCGGCCCGAGCTGTCGGGCGAGGAGCACGAGACCGCGCGGCGCGTGGCGGAGCGGCTGACGGCCCTCGGCCTCGACATCCGCACGGGGGTGTACGACACGGGGGTGGTAGCCACCCTGGACGGGGGCGAGCCGGGGCCAACCCTGTTGCTGCGGGCGGACATGGACGCGCTCCCCATCCAGGAAGAGACAGGCCTCGACTTTGCCTCGGAGCACGACGGGGTGATGCATGCCTGTGGGCACGACCTCCACACGTCCTCGCTTCTCGGCACGGCCATGATTCTGGCACGTCACCGTGAAAGCGTGCACGGGCAGGTGCGATTCTGCTTCCAGCCCCACGAGGAGCGGATTCCCGGCGGGGCCAAATTCATGATTGAGGAGGGCGTGCTCGACGAGACGGACGGCACGCCGGCCCCCGAGGTTGCCTTTGGGCAGCATGTGAAGCCGAGTCTGCCCCCCGGCACCCTCGGCGTACGGCCCGGCGGTTTCATGGCCTCGACCGACGAGGTATACGTAACGGTGGAGGGCAAGGGCGGGCACGCGGCAAATCCGCACGAGGCAGTGGATCCGACCTACGTCGCCAGCGAAATCGTCGGCGCGCTCCAGTCGCTCATCAGCCGCCGGTGCCCGCCGGGGGTGCCGTCGGTGCTGACCATCGGGCGCCTAGTGGCGGACGGGGCCACGAACGTGATTCCCGAGGCGGCCCATCTGGAGGGCACCTTCCGGGCGATGGACGAGGCGTGGCGCTTTCGGGCACACGCCCTCTTCCGTCAACTCGTGCGCCGGACCGCCGAGGCGCATGGTGCGACCGCCGAGGTGGAGGTGCGTGAAGGATACCCGGCCCTTCACAACCACGAGGCGCCGACGACGCTCGTCCAGGAGGCCGCCCGCGAATACGTGGGGCCGGAGCGGACCGTGGAGGCGGATCGGTGGTTTGCGGGCGAAGACTTTTCCTACTTCTTGCGCGAGTGCCCGGGCACCTTCTACCAACTTGGGGTGGGCAGCGAGCACGGCCTCCACACGTCTCGGTTCAACCCGGACGAGGAGGCGCTCCGCACCGGCACCGGATTCATGGCGTACCTGGCGTGGCGCTACGGTCGCGAGCACGTACAGGACTAGGAGCACGCGCACCGAGAGGAAAAACGCCTCAGGCCGGCGCGACCAGCGCCCGCAAGGGATCGGGATCGATCCGGTGCCCGCCCTCGAACGTGTGCGTCGTCACCGGGATGTCGTGGGCCTGGAGCCGGTTCTGGACTGCGGCCCATCGGTCGTCGGTCACGTACGGGTCCTCTGTGCCGGCAACGAGGGCGAGGTCCAGGGCGCGCAGGGAGGCGGCGTGCTCGGCGAGGTCGAGGTCGTGGGCCGGGGCCCCGCCCCAGAGCACCAGTCGGTCGACGGCCGTGGTGCCCCACAGTGCCCACCGGCTGGCGGTGGCGGCTCCCTGCGAGAAGCCCAGCACGTGGAGGGACGGAGTGGTGTCGTCGGCAAGGTGGCGGACCGTAGCGTCGAGGGCGTTGACGTAGTCGGACATCTCGCTCTCGCGTGCCTCACGCGTCATCCAGGAGGCGCCCACCTGCTCATGCTGGTCCATCCCGTCCACGTAAAATCGGGACAGCCCCTCCGGCGCGACGACGCAGCGATCGGGGGTCACGATCGGCTCAAACGCCGACACGAAGTCGGGGGCGAGCTGGCCGTAGCCGTGTAGCACCACCCACCACGACGCGGCGGTTGCGGGCGTCCCGAGGGTCGCCACGCGGGCCGTGCGGGAGACCTCAAGTGTGTGGAGGCGGGGCTCGGCGGACACGGGCAGTTCGATTCGATGGGTGATGCGTTGAAAAAGGGAGCTTAGGTGACTTGGCCGTCGGAGGCCGCCACCCTCTCGATCCGGTCCAGCGCCGCCTCGGCGGATGATACCACCTCAACCAGGTCGGTCGCGGCGGCCCGGGCAAACCGGCCGTCCCGCAACTCTTCGAAGAAGGAGAAGAGCGTGTCGTAGAAGCCGTCCGCATTCAGAATGGCGATGGGGCGGTCGTGGTAGCCGAGCTGCTTCAGGGTGAGCACCTCCATGAACTCTTCGAGGGTGCCGTAGCCGCCGGGCAGCACGGCGAACGCGTCCGCGTTCTGGTACATGATTCGCTTGCGCTCACGCATCGTGTCGGTCACGATGAGCTCGTCGGCGTCGTAGGCAATGCCCTCGCGCGACTGCAGTTTTGAGGGGATGACGCCCGTTACCGTCCCCCCGGCCTCGTGGGCCGCCTCGGCCAGCACGCCCATCAGGCCCACCGCGCCGCCACCATAGACCAGCTCGTGGCCCCGGCGGCCCATCTCCTGCCCAAGCGCCTCCGCCACCGGAGGGTAGGCATCGGCGATGGCGTTGCTCGAGGAGCAGTAGACGCAGATGGAGGACATGGGCGACCGTAAGGGAGAGTGAAGGGAAAGGGCGCGTGCTGAGGATGGAGCAGCCCGGCAAACTGACGACGGGCCTTGAAGGTCGCGACCCGGGTAGGCCGGAACGCCACGTTAAGACGAGTGGACGGTGCGCAGGGTCCGTCGGGCTTGCTCCAGGTGTCGGCGCTCGTGGGCCAGGGTGGACTCAAACCACGCCCCTAGGCTGACGCGGAGGAGGGGAACGGCAGGAGAGCCAAAACGAATTCGGCGCAGGTCCAGGCCCTCCGCGCCCTCTACACAGTCCGCAAACTGATCCTGCAGGCCCAAAAACTCGTCCACCGCCTCATTGGGGTAGAGCGTGTTGGGCGCGTCCGGCTCAAACAGGGAGGGCGCGTCGAAAGTCCAGCCCGAGGACGGCTCTAGAACGTGCGCGAACCAGCGACTGACGACGCCATACTCGAAGGGCGGCGTGCCGTATGGCCCCTCGGCGTGTCCCCGTCGAATCTCGTCCTCCATCGACCGCAGCAGCAGCCACCCGGCCGTGTTCAGGTGATCGATACACTGGACGACAGACCACGCGTCCGGATCCGGTCGGCGCCGCATCGTGGCGGCGTCCACGTCGGTCACGAGCGCGGTCGCCTCGTCCTTGAGGTCGACGAATCCGGTGCGGTACTCGTCGAGCTGAGGGTGCATCAGTGAGGGAAAAGAAAGGAGGCGATCGGTGGGAGCCTACGCCGCGTCCCACTCCAGAAGGCCGTCGTTGATCAAGTCCGCGAGCAGGTCAACGAACGCGTCGTCCTCGAGGTGAGGGGTGAGCACATCACTCGGAATCTGCTGGCGCCCCGTCACGAGGCGGGCCGCGTAGGCCTGGTCGGGGGACAGGTCGATGGACGAACCGTTCGCGAAGAGCGTGGCCGACCCGTCGTCGTGCTCGATGAAGGCGAGCCGGGACACCGGTCCCGGCCGCAGCCCGCGACCGGCCCGGAGCGTATCGATGAGCTCGTCGTTCGCCACCGGCGTCTCCGGGGGCACGGCCTCACGGTCCCGGCCGGGGCGCGTCAGGTATTGTCCGAACCACTGATCGATGGCGGCGTCGTCACGCACGAGATCGCGAAGGAGGTGCCGCACCGTCCGACGGGCGTCGTCGTGGATTTCGCCGGGGTGGTCGACCGGCGACAGGTCGGGGTCGCTGTACCGCGCGTCCGAGCCGATCTCATCCATGGCACACTGCAAAAAGTTGCCTACGAGGTCCTGGTGCCGCGGGGCCCGGAAGCCGACCGAGTAGGTCATGCACTGGTCGTCGGTGGCGACGCCGTAGTGGGCCACGCGCGGCGGCAGGTACAGCAGATCGCCAGGGCCGAGCACGAACTCCTCCTCTGCCTCAAAATCGGCAAGAATGCGCACGTCGAGGTCCGGCACGATCTCCTCGTCCTCCACCGGCTCGGTGCCAATCTGCCAGCGTCGGTGCCCCGCCCCCTGCAGTAGAAAGACGTCGTAGTTGTCGATGTGAGGGCCGACGGTCCCGTGCGTGGGGGCGTAGCTTACCATGACGTCGTCGAGCCGCCAATCGGGCAGGAAGCGGAAGCGGTCGAGCAGGGCGCCGACCTCCGGAATCAGGCGGTCCACCTCCTGCACGAGAAGCGTCCAGTGCGTCTCCGGCAGGCCGAGGAAATCCTCCGACGCGAACGGGCCGTGCCGAAGCTCCCACGGGTATTCGCCCCCTTCTTCCAGGATCAGCCGGCTCGCGACGCCGTCCTCGCAGGCCAGGCCGGCCAGTTCCTCGGGGGAAAGGGGCGACTGGAAGTTCGGCAGTGCATCGCGGACCACGAGGGGCCGTTCTTGCCAGTAGGTGTCGAGAAAGTCAGCGGGCGAGCGGTCGCCCAGTACGGACGACGTAGGAGTAGTGGGCTGCATGGAGACAAGGGGGTTTTGAACGGAGTGCGCGGGTAGGTCGAGTGCTGTCGTGCCGGCCTACCCGAACAGGTACATCAGGCCCTCAAGGGCGGGCCAGAGGAGGAGCAGTGCGAGGCCCCACGCGACCCACCGTACGCTGGCACTGCGCTGTGGGAATTCGTAGCCGCAGTAGGGGCACTCTTTCACGTCCCCGGTGTCTTCAAATTCGAGGGCGCAGGCGGGACACTCCCGATGAGACGACATGGTGGGGTGCCTTCAGGTTCGAGGCGTCGATCGGGGGTATGCTAAAGCTGCGAGGCCAACTCATTCAGCATCATCTCCACGTCCTCCTCAGCGATGTCGTCGGGGTTGGGGCCGGGGAAGCCGGGGTCCGGTTCCGGCGGGGCCGCATCGAGGTCAAGCGGGTCGAGAAGCAGGGCGGCCACCCCAGTGGCCGCGGCAGAGAAAAGAAGGGCCTTCGTGAACTTGGACATGGCAATAGGCGAACAGAGCGAGAAACGATTGGGTGACATCAACGGGACGAGGGAGGGGGAGTTCTCCAGTCAAGCCGAACCTAACCGGGTCGTGCAGGTTCGTGAGGTCAAGTGATTCGGCATCCCATCGTCCGTCGATGTTCATGTTGCGTCCTTTCCTGGTTCGCCTCCTGATTGTGGTCGGGCTCGGCCTCGCAGGGCTTGTCGCGAGTGCGACCGAAGCCCGAGCACAGGACGACGCGTCCATCCCCGTGGCCCGGGTCAAATACGACGGTGGGGGCGACTGGTACAGTGATGAGGAGTCGCTGCGAGAGCTCTTCGCGTTTGCGCGTCAGCACACGCTCCTTGACGTGGGGCCGCAGGAGGAGACGGTCGAGCTCACCACCGATAAGCTCTTTGCGTTTCCGTACCTGTACCTCACCGGCCACGGAAACATCACCTTTTCCGGGGCGGAGGCCGATCGCCTGCGGCGGTATCTGCGGCGGGGCGGCTTCCTCCACATCGACGACAACTACGGCCTCGACGAGCACATCCGTCCCGAGCTGACGAAGGTCTTCCCGGAGAAACAGCTCGTGGAGGTGCCCTTCGACCATCCCGTTTACACCACGCCCTACGACTTCTCGGACGGGCTTCCCAAAATCCACGAGCACGACGGTGATCCCCCGAAGGGATACGGCTATTTCGACGATAACGGCCGTCTCATGGTGTTCTACACTGTCGAGACGGACCTGGGGGATGGGTGGGAGCCGGCTCCGGTCCACAGCAATCCCCCAGAGAAGCGGCGGGCGGCCCTTCGGATGGGGACCAACATTCTGATGTATGCCATGACGCACTGAACACAGAGATAGCTACCGTGCCGCTCCACTCGACTCGCCACTCCCAGTTGCGATGAAAACGCTCCTCGTGTCCATCGTAGTGGTGGCGGGAGGGTTGATTGCCACAAACCCAGGCATGGAGGCCTTCCAGTCGTTCGTCCGAACCCAGGCGGCGGATCGCATCGAGCGCGAGCTGGGGGCGGGAGCGCTGGCGGATTTGCTGGGTGAGGCGGGTGGGGAGGTCCTTGCGGGCAACGCATCGGCGTTCACGAAGCGGCGCTCGTACCTCGTGGGCAGTGTCTACACCACGGACCTGGACCGGGACGGAGACGCCGACGGCCGGGTGCTCGGGGTGGCCCATCAGTTCATTGTGATCGACGAATTTGCGGTGGACGACTGAACAGTAGGCCTGCCGCCCGAGAAAAGAGGTCGGGGTGAACCCCGTCTTCTCCATTCACGTTCTGTCTATGCTTCCATACGTTGAGAGGGCTCCGGCGACTGGTTGTCGGGGCCGCCCTGCATCGTTGCTTCCATAACTTTTCCTGTTCCGATGAGCGCGCTCCGCAACCAAGATCCTGAGATCCACGACGTCATTCAGAAGGAGGTTCAGCGCCAGAACGAGGGGCTGGAGCTCATCGCGTCCGAAAACTTCGCCTCCCGGGCCGTCATGGAGGCGATGGGCACGGCCCTCACAAACAAATACGCGGAGGGCCTGCCGGGCAAGCGCTACTACGGCGGGTGCGAGGTGGTCGACCGTGCCGAGGAGCTGGCCCGCGAACGAGCGACGGAGCTCTACGACTGCGACTGGGTGAACGTGCAGCCCCACGCCGGGGCGCAGGCCAACTCTGCGGTGTATCTGACCCTTCTCGATCCCGGGGATACCTTTCTGGGGCTCGACTTGTCGCATGGCGGCCACCTCACGCACGGCTCACCCGTCAACTTCTCCGGCATCCTCTACGAGGCCGAGTACTACGGGGTAGAGAAGGAGACCGGCCGCATTGACATGAACAGGGTGCGCGACCGGGCGAAGGAGGTGCAGCCGAAGATGATCTCCATCGGGGCAAGCGCTTACCCGCGCGACTTCGACTACGAGGCCTTCCGCGAGATCGCCGACGAGGTGGGCGCATTCCTGTGGATGGACATGGCACACACGGCGGGGCTCATCGCGGGCGGAGTCCTGAACGACCCGATGCCGCACACCCACGTGGTGACCACCACGACCCACAAGACGCTCCGCGGCCCCCGCGGCGGCATGATTCTCCTGGGCGACGACTACGAGAACCCGATGGGCAAGACGGCGCGCAAGAGCGGCCGTACGAAGATGATGAGCGAGCTGCTCGACTCGGCCGTCTTCCCCGGCACGCAGGGCGGCCCGCTGATGCACGTGATCGCCGCGAAGGCCGTTGGCTTCAAGGAAGCCCTCCGGCCCTCGTTCGCCGAGTACACCCAGCAGGTCGTCGACAACGCAAAGGCGATGGGGGCGGAGCTCCGAGAGCGAGGCTACGACCTCGTCTCCGACGGGACGGACAACCACCTCGTCCTCATCGACCTGCGCAACAAGGGACTCACCGGCAAGGAGGCCGAGCAGGCCCTCGAAGCGGCCGGCATCACGGCCAACAAGAACATGGTGCCGTTCGATGACAAGAGCCCGTTCGTCACGAGCGGACTGCGTCTGGGAACGCCCGCGATGACCACCCGTGGCTTCGGGCCGGATGCGTTTGCTCACGTGGCAGAGATGATCGACCGGGTTCTCCAAAACCCTGAGGACGAGGACACGCGGGCGACGGTTGAGCGGGAGGTAAAGGCCCTCTGCGATCAGCACCCGCTGTACGACGTCGCCATGGCGTAGGCGGGAACGACCCTGCGCGTCCGACGGTTCGAGATCCAGTACCAAATTCCCACACGAAATCGCCCGTTCCGTTCACCTGACGACTTGCGTGCGTCCCATGCCGTCGATGGATCGCGGTACATTTAGCTCTTCCTCCCGAGCCGAGCTTATTGAAATCGGCCGCGAGCTCTACGAACAGGCCCTGGTGCGCCGGGAGGACGAGCTGATCACCGATCCACGGGGGCAGCCAATCGGATGGCTCCTGGACACGCGCGTGCCGACGCTGGACGGGGATCTATTCACGGAGGTCGGGTCGGTGATCGCCGAGCGGCTCCGGGAGCGGGACGCCCGGCAGGTGGTGGGATACGGGTTTGGGGCCCATCCCCTCGTCTGCAGCGTTCTGGCTGTGAGCGAGGGCGACGAGTTCAAGGGCGGGCTCATCCGGGAAGAACGGAAGGAGCACGGGCGGCGTCGGCTCGTGGAGGGGCCCATCGACGCCGACCAGCCCGTCGTGATGGTGGACGACATCATTAACAGTGGCCGCAGTGCGTCCGAAGCCCTTCGCCTCGTGCGCAGTGCCGGGTTCGCGGTCGACGGGCTCCTGACGCTCTTCAACTTCACGTGGAGCAACGGCCAGGACCGGATCGAGGCGGAGGGCCTCTGGGTCGACTCCCTGCTCGACCTCAACCTGCAGGAAGGCACCGGCAGCGGGTCCGACAGCGCATAGAGAGGAGGCAACAACAGCTCAAGACGAACGCTTTCGCTGGATCGCAGTCACGGTCGTATGCCCGAGGTTCCATCCTCACAGACGGACACGCCCGCCGGGGTGCAGGGGGACGGGGCCCCAGGCAACGGGGCGCCCCCGGACGAGAAAGGGGTCATGTCATTCCTGGACCACCTCGAAGAGCTGCGTTGGACCCTGATCAAGGCCGGAGCCGGCGTACTCGTTGCCATCGCAGCGTGTGCGTTCTTCAGCGAGTGGATCGTGGACCGTGTCCTGATCGGGCCCACACGGCCGGATTTCTTCATGTACGACGTGCTGGCTCTGGAGCCGGAGAGCCTGGAGCTGCTCAACCGGACGATCACCGGTCAGTTTTTCGCGGACGTCGGGACCATCATCGTCGTGGGGCTCATCACCGGGTCGCCGGTCGTGGTCTTTTATCTCTGGCGGTTTATCGAGCCGGCCCTCTACCCCAGCGAGAAGCAGGGCATGCGCTTCTCGGCGGTCTCTGCCACCTTCTTTTTTCTGCTCGGCGCGGGCTTCGGCTACCTCATCCTCACCCCACTGGCCCTCCAATTTTTTGCCCAGTACACCCTCTCGGAGCAGATTGTCAACCAGTTCGACATCATGACCTACTTCAGCATGGTGACGTTCTGGACGATGGGCACGGGGCTTCTTTTTGAGCTGCCGGTGATCGTGTATTTCCTGGCGAAGGTGGGCATCCTGACCCCGGAGGCGATGCGGACGTACCGGAAGTATGCGCTCATCGCGGTGCTCGGCGTGGCGGCATTCTTGACGCCGCCGGACCCGATCTCGCAGATCATCGTCGCCGTGCCGCTGCTGGGCCTGTACGAGCTGTCGATCTACGTGGCCAAATGGGTTGCGCGGGGCCGGGCCCAGGCGCTTGGCATGGCGGACGAGTAGCGCTGTCGCGTTCTCCCGTATCAGTCCTCATCGGAGGCCCACATGCGTCTATCCCGCGCAAAGGTGTCGCTATTGGGGATGGCCCTCGCCGTGTCGATGGGCACTGGTGTGCTCGTCGGGTTCTGGGGACCGGACGACGACCTGTTCGAGCTCCGCAAGGGCCTCCGCATCTTCGGGGCCGTCTACGAGGAGGTGGTGACCGGGTACGTGGAGCCGGTGGACCCGGGGCACCTTGTGCGCGTGGGGGTCGACGCCATGCTGAACGAGCTGGACCCCTACACCACGTACGTCGACGAGTCGGAGAACGCGCGGATCGACATCATCACGGAAGGGCAGTACGGGGGCGTGGGGCTCGACGTGGGGCGCCGAAACGGCGACCTGACGGTGGTGTCGCCCGTTGCGGGCGCCGATGCGTATCAACAGGGGGTGCGAACGGGGGACGTGATTACTGAGGTGGCGGGCCAGCCCGCGGCCTCGCTGTCGGTCGAAGACGTAGAGGCACTGCTCCGCGGGCAGCCCGGGACCACCGTCCCCGTGACGGTGAAGCGAACGGGACGCGCTGATCCCCTAACTTTTTCGCTGACCCGAGAGCGGGTGGAGCTCCCGGACGTGACGTACCAGGGGCGTGTGGGGGCGGAGCGGGAGCTTGGGTACGTGAGGCTGGAGCGCTTTACCCGCGACGCGCCGGGGGCTATGGAAGCGGCGCTCGATGAGCTTCGGGACACGGGGCCCCTCCAAGGGATTGTGCTCGACCTGCGGGACAACCCGGGTGGCCTGTTGCGGGCGGCCGTGCGGATCACGGCGCTCTTCGTGCCGCAGGGGACCGAGGTGGTTTCTACGCAGGGGCGCAGCGACGCCAAGACCAAATCGTACGCGACCGACCGCGTCCCCCTGTTGCCCGAGACGCCGGTGGTGGTCCTCGTGAACGGCCAGAGCGCCTCGGCGAGCGAGATCGTGGCGGGGGCCCTGCAAGATCACGATCGGGGCGTGGTGATGGGCACGACGACGTACGGGAAGGGGCTCGTGCAGAACGTCCGATCCCTGCCCCACAACACCGCCCTCAAAATCACGACGGCCCAGTACTACACCCCGAGCGGCCGTACGATTCAGCGCCTCGACGCAACACAGCCGGACTCCGCGGCGGCAGTCCCGTCCCGGGTGCACGAGACGGCGGGAGGCCGGACCGTGCGCGATGGACACGGCATTCGTCCGGACGTGCAGGCGGCGTCCCCGTCCTTGAGTGCGCTGGAGCAGGCCCTGACGCGGCGGGGCGCCTTCTTCCGCTACGCCAACCACTACGCCGCCACCCACGACACGCTCGCCACTGGTTTTTCGGTCGACGAGTCCGACCTGGAGGCCTTCCGGGCGTGGCTCGACCGCGAGAACGTGGAGTATCCCCTCCGGGTGGAGCGGACCCTCGACTCCCTCCGCGCACATGTGGAGGCTAACAACTACGAGAGTCTTCGGGACGAGGCGGCGGCGCTGGACGCGGCGCTGGACGACACGAAAGCAGCGGCGTTCGAGCGACACGCCCCGGCCCTGATGCGTCATCTCAAGCGCGAAATTTTGGCCCGGTACGTCAGTGCCCGTCGCCGCATCGAGGCCCTGCTTCCGGCAGATGAGCAGGTGACAGCGGCGACGGATCTCCTCCACAACGCGAACCGCTACGAGCGGCTCTTGGCCCCGGAGGACGAGCAGTGACGGACGGAATACGAAGCGACGACCTGGCAGAGAGGCGAGCGGCATCCACTCGCGATCATCGATGACCATCCTCCAGACCGTACTGCTGGGTATCGCGGGGCTCGGAGCCGGCCTGGTTGCTGGTCTCGTGGGCGTCGGAGGCGGAGTCATTTTCACGCCCGTCCTCTTCGTCGTGTACGGGATGCTGGGCGTCCCGGCGGGCGCCCGCACGCCCCTGACGGTGGGGACGGGGCTCTTCTGTACGGGACTGGTGGCGGGCACGAGCGCCGTCCATCACGCCCGGCGCGGCGCGGTGCGGTGGCGCATGGCGCTGGGGGTGGGCCTGGCGAGTGTGGGGGTCGTGGGCACCGTCTCGCGATTCGTCGTCGTACAGCCCTGGTACGACGCGGCGACCTTTCGGGTGCTGTTCGCGGTCGTGCTGCTCGTCGTCGCGACTCGGATGGTACGGGGCTCAGCAGGAGGATCGTCGTCCGTGGACGCCAGTGAGGAAGAGGCCCCACACGGGTGGTGGGGGCACTGGATCGGAACCGGCACCGCGGCGGGGACAGTGGCGGCCGCCGTTGGGGTGGGGGGCGGCGTGGTCCTCGTGCCGGCCTACCATCGCTGGTCGGGGCATTCGATGCACCGATCGGTGGGTACGTCCAGTGCGACCATTGTCCTCATCTCGGGACTCAGTGCGATTGCGTACGTTGTGCTCGGGCTGGGGGAGGCCGGGCGCCCTGAGCTTGCGCTTGGCTACGTAGATGTTGGGACGGGCGTTCTGCTGGCCGGACCGGCCGTGGTGGGGGCACAGGGCGGCGCTGCACTGGCGCACCGATTTGAGACGTGGGGGCTGCGGTGGAGCTTTGCCCTGACTGCGCTCGTCGTGGCGGGGCGGCTGGTATGGGGCGCTGTCGTTTGAGGGATGACTGGAGAGAGCAGCGGCGACGGCCCACCGATCTTCGCGTTCTAGAGATTTCTTTGCGCCCGGGACAGGGGGGATGACCGGTCCCTGAGTTTGTTGATGCCTTCCTCCCATGACTGCCCATGTCTCTCTATCAACGCTTTTTTGCGCACACGCTGGCCTGGGGCGACGACGCCCAGGACCGCCTCTACGGCGACCACAAGCGCCGGCTCTTTGTGGACCTGGAGGGCACTGTGGTTGAGATCGGGCCGGGTACGGGCGTTAACCTGCCCTACCTTCCCGACAATGTCCGGTGGATTGGGCTGGAGCCCAATCCGCACATGCACGGGTACATCCGAAAGCAGCTGGAGACATGCGACCTCGACGCAGACGTTCGTACCGACTCAGCACAAGACACGAGCCTGCCGGATGAGAGCGTGGACGCCGTCGTTAGCACGCTCGTCCTCTGCTCCGTCCCCGACGTGATGGACACGCTGGCTGAACTTCGGCGTGTCCTGCGGCCCGGTGGGCGTCTCTTGTTTATCGAGCACGTCGCGGCGGAGCGGCACACGCCCCTCTGCTGGTTTCAGCAGGGGATTCGGCCCGTATGGCAGGCCGTGGCCGACGGGTGCCGTCCGGATCGCGATACCGGCGCGCAGCTCCGGCGCGCGGGATTCTCGACGGTCGAGATTGAACGATTCGACGTCGGGGTCCCGCCGGTGTCTCCGCACATCGTCGGGACGGCGACGAAGTGAGTCCGGGGGATGCTTCAGCGTTTGCCCATAGACCTAGTGTTTTGTCGATGCCTACAGTCCATCTTCTTGCGCGTGCCGTCTTCCGGGAAGCCAACCACGTACTCGTCGTTCAGGCCGAGGGACAGCCGCACACGTTTCTTCCGGGCGGGCATCGGGAGCCGGGGGAGGGCCTGGAGGGATGTCTGCGTCGCGAGATCGACGAAGAACTGGGCGTGCGTGCTGAGGTGGGGCGCTACCTGGGGGCCGTGGAGCACCAGTGGATGCGGGAAGGGGAGCGCCAGTACGAGATCAACCACTGCTACGCGGCCGCGAGCTCGGCGCTGACGGTCGACACGTCCCCGAAGGCCCAGGAGGGATACCTGTCGTTTGCCTGGGCCCCCGTCAACCAACTCGACCGCATCTCCCTGCAGCCGCCGCCCCTACGCGTCCTGCTGGCGGGGCCGGACGAGGGGGGCGCGCCGTGGTGGGCGTCCACTGTTCGTTGATTGTTGCGGGCCGCCAGGCCACTCGGGCCTCGCAGAGCGAGGACGAGAGTGTCCTCGCTCGAGTCGTTGTCGTGCATTCCCCGTTTCTTTAGAGGCAGATCGGCTGCAATCCAGGATCCCGCCCCGGTGGCGCGTGTATAGACCGTGCTTTGAAAAAGGGCCTGTAGCTCAGCCTGGATAGAGCATCGGCCTTCGGAGCCGAGTGTCGGGGGTTCGAATCCTCCCGGGCCCGCCTTTTATGCTCGAACCCGCCTTCAGTGTCGCTGGAGGCGGGTTTTTGTGCTAGCGCCCACAACGCGTCGCCAGTGTCGATGGCCCGGAGCACTTCTTTCGTTCCAGAAACGGCCTTCGCACGGGTAGACCAGACCGGGTGCGTGGGCCAATCGAGCTCTTGTAGAGTCGAGACCCGTCCCACAAGGACGAGCCGACCTCCTGCCCAGGCCACGAGCAGCATATCAAATCGATGTGGCAGCAGCACCCCCGGCCACCCCTGGAATTGGGTCGTCTTGGTTGAGGGGTTACGCTGACGAGTTTGCCGTACAGGACCTCGGTGGGGGCGCCCCCGACGCATCTCGTCTCTAATCCGACGTCGGGAAATCGCGGGCCGCAAGCACCGGCCCGCTCGCCTCCCGAAGTACCTCCTCGGTGACACTCCCTAGCATTGCGCGCCGGACGCCCCGGAGACCGCGGGTGGCCATGACGATCAGATCGGTTTCGTGTGGGGCGCTTCGAAGAATGCTCGGCGCCGGCTCGCCCCGGTGCACGACATAGGACACCTCCAGGTCCCCCTCTGCGAGATTGCTGCCCCAGTCTTCGAGGGCCGCTTCCGCCTTCTCCTTCGTCTTGTGACTCGTGACCGTCGGGGACTCTGGGCCGTAGACCGATGGGGTATCGGGCGTCTCGACGACGTGCACCAGCTTGAGGGGGGCCTCATAGATCGTCGCGAGACGACCGGCCTGCTGCAGGGCGCCCTGCGATGGGTCTGAGAAATCGACCGGTGCCACGATCCGTTCGACGGAGGTGGCCGCCTCTTCGTCGTCGGGGGATTGCACGGTAAAGACCGGGGTGGGAGCGGTCCGCAGTGTCTCCTCCGCCACGCTGCCGTAGAAGGCCCGCTCGACGCCTCGACGCCCATGGGTGCCCATCGCGATCATGCCGACGTCCTTGCTCTCGGCGTACCGCACGAGGGCAGGGGCGACGGCGTCCGCCCGCTCGGCGTTGAACGTGAGACGGTCGTTGCCTGCGTCGAGGCTATGGGATGCGAGGACATCCTGGCAGCGCTTCCTAAATTCTTCTTCGAGCTTATAGGTCGGTACGGGCGACCGCGACTCCCGCTGAAAGGGGCCCTGTGGCACCTCCTGGACATGCATTAGGTGCAGTTGGACATCGGTTCGCCGGAGGAGACCGGCGCCGTAGGCGAGGGCCCGCTTCGAAGAGGGGGAGAAGTCGAAGGCGAGCAGAAGGTCGTGGAGTTCAAACATGAGACGGGGGAGAGGTTAGCGTATCGGCTTCCAGAGCATCGAAGTGAACTATCGAGAGGATGTCGTCTCCGCTGCCTCTCGCAGATGGGAAGGAATCGTTTCGGGAATGGTCCAGCGGTATACCGTGTCGGTATCCACCGTGTCGGTGGCGTCCGGCTTCCACTCACCCATGTCGAAGCCGTGAGAGACAATCGGCGTTCCGGGCTGTAGTTGCTCGAACAGCAGAGGACGAAGATCGAGGTTGACGTCGGGCAGGAGGTAAAGAGTGACCGCCGTGGCCTCGTGCATATCGGCCCCGAACAGGTCCTTCTGCCGAAACTCCACGAGGTCTTGAACGCCCGCCTCCCGGGCGTTTGCTCGGGCCTCCGCGACTCGCTCCGGATCAATCTCGATCCCCACTCCGCGGCTGCCGTACTTCTTGGCCGCCCGGATCACAATGCGGCCGTCCCCACTGCCCAGATCGTATACCACGTCGTTTGTGTCCACCTCTGCCATGGCCAGCATCTGGTCCACCACGGGCATCGGGGTGGGGGCGTAGGGGACGTCCGCGTCGAGGCGATCGCTCAGCGTGACGTCCAGAGGCTCGACCGTTGGGGAATCGACCTCGACCCGGGCTTTTGGGGCGGGAGGATCGGTCTCAGTGTCCTTGCAGCCGAGCAGCAGTCCCGTCGCACTCCCCAAAGCCACCCCGGCGAACAGGAGGACCGAACGCATTCGTCTCTTCAGCGGAGGCGCCAGAGCGGGCATCGCGGTCCGGGGAGCGCGCTGGTGGCCAGAAAAACGAAAGGGGCGTTCCAGAAATACTCTGCACGCGAACGGGAGGCGAGAGGGGGAGGTCCATCCGCCGCATGGACTCCGGGTGTGCGTTGGTGCCCGAGCGCATAGACGAGCAGGTCGCCATCACACCGCTCACGACAATGATGACTCACGGGAAGGAGCTGCCGGGTGCTCCTCCCCCGGCAACACTGCCCGCCGTGTTGCGGAGACGGTTTCCGAAGCCACCCAGCGGGCCATCCTGACCCGAGTTTGGAATCTGGAGCCGGAGCAACTGGGACAGCTGCCCGCTCTTGACCTGGAGGCTGAAGCTGTATGACTGGCGCGACCCGAAGGGCACCCAGCTGAAGGACATCACCCAACACCGGCAGCGCCCGATGTCGCGGTTGAGGTTGATGCTCGTGGTGGCCAGTTCGTTCCGGACAAAGTCGTAGCCCGTCCGCCCCTCCAAGGACCACCGCGGGGTGACGTCAAGGCTGAACTGGGTGTTGAGCGTTGCCGTCTGGCCCTCAACCTGCTTCCGCGGCTTGCGGAAGCTGTAGTTGAAGTCGAAGCTCAGCGTCCAGGGAATATCCGTGCCGAGGTAGCCCTGTTGAGGACGGGGCCCGGAGGTACTACCTTCCTGCCGAGAGCGGGAGCCGCCCGCCGAGCGGCCCTGCTCGGGGCGTCGTGGCCCGGGGCGGCCTGTGGTTCCTCTTCTGCCCGACTGCAGGCCCGGACGAGTGCCAACCCCGCTGCCGCCGCCGTCTCCATCGAACGAGCTGCTAAGGTTGAGGCTGAAGCGGGTAAGACGGACCGGTGTGAGCGGGCTTTCTGCGAACATGTAGCGGTCGACGCGCCGGAGACGGCGGCCGTCGTCGCTCCCGGTAGGACGGAGTGCGTACGGGGAAAAAGTCATGGACGACCGGACGCTAAAGTCGCGGATCGAGGTGCGGGCCCGGAGGCCAATGTCACTGAGCTTGAAGGCGTCGGCCGTGAAGTTGTAGGAGGTATCCAGGTCGAAGTCCAGCAGCTTAATCTTCTCCTCGTCCGTCTCCCCGGTCGAGTCGACGCGTACCTGTTTCGTCTCGAGCTCGTTGTCGAGCCGAAAGCTCAAGGTGCGCTGCTCGTTGCTCCCGCGCACCCGGTTTCCGTTGAGAATGTCGTACCGGACGGGATCCCCGTCGTCGTTGAGCACAGGGTCTCCGTTCGCGTAGCGGAGCTGGCGTGTCCGCCCCCAAAAGGGCGCGTTGAAGTTGGGACTGTAGCTGAACGAGAGGGAGGGAGACACCCGGTGGCGAAGGCCCTGAAAAGGGCCAATCCCGATCGGGAAAAGGCCGTACAGCTCCGTGTTGACCGAGACGCCCGTTGAGAAGTCCCGCCGGGCGTAAAAGCCCTGAACCCGCCGTTCCTCCGTGGTACGGGTGGTGTCCTCTTCGGTCGTGTCGCGATCGACGACCTGGCGGAGGGTGCTGATGCGCCAGTCCGAGTTGTAGCGAAAATTGGGGCTGAGGCCGAGGTTATAGCGGTTGACCCGGAAGGAGGCACTCACCGGAATCTGGTGCGTCGCGCTAAAGTCGAACTGCTCATCATCGCCGGTGGCGGTCCGATACTTTTCCCGGTCTACGAGCGCCTCATACCAGGCGATGTCGGAAACCCGATCCGCCTCCAGGGAGTCCCCCTGCTCGCGGAGCTGATCGACGTCTCGCGGGGAGAAGGAGTAGCTGTTGTCGACCGACAGGTCGTAGGAGGTCGTGATCTTTTCGAACCACCGGTCGTCGCCCACCGCCTGTTCTACCTCAAAGGGCTTGAACGAGCGCTGCGAGAAGTTCAGGCTGGGGAGGGTCATGGACACCTCCCCGCTCTGAAGCTGCTGCCGCTGGTTGGCACTGAGGCTTAGGTTTTTTCCGCTTCCGGGCCAGCTTTTGCTGTAGCGCAGGTTCGACGAAATTTCCTGACTGACGGCGTCGTTGTAGTTGTTGCTGTTGCGGCGCGCGAAGTTCGTGGAGGTGGCCAGGTTAATGTCGCCGCGGATGGACGCGGTGGGGGAGAGGTCCTGGCTGTGTCGCCACTTGAGCTGCCCCCGGTGCCGGTTGGTGAAGTCGGGGTCCTCCTCCTCCCCAATTTGGGTGCGACGGTAGGTGAGGTCTACGCTCCCGTCGTAGTTGTACCGCTTGCTATACCGGAATATGGGGTTGATCTCGAAGCTCCCCTTCGACCAGACGCTGGCCTGAAGCTGCAGGTCCGTGTAGGCGTTCATCGCGAAGTACCAGCCCCAGTTGCGGAGAAAGAGCCCTTTTTCCCGGTCCTGGCCGTAGTTCGGCGCCAGGGGGCCGCTCCGGCGGCCCGACACGTTGGGCAAAAACCCGAACGGAAGCCACAAGGGGGTGGGGATGTCAAACAGGTACAGGTGAATGGGGCCGGTGTAAACCCATTCCCCGTCCACCTTCATCTGATTCGAGCGCAGTGAGTAGGACGGGGTCTCGCCGGGGGGGCAGTCACAGGTCGTGTACCTGCCCTCCTGCACGAATAGGGTGCTGTCCTCGAAGACCTTTACGGCATCGCCCTGCACGTAGCCGTCCTGCTGCTGCGTGCGGGCCGTCACGACCCGGCCTCGTTTGGTGCGGAGGCTGTAGGAGAGGGTCTCTCCGGTGAACGACTGGCCGCCGCCCCGGCCGCCCCCCTGTTGGCCCCCGGACCGCTCAAACGTCGGGCGCGTCTGTGCGGTGTCGGAGGGGGAGCCGAATGCTTCGAGGACGCTCGTCTCGAGATTCATCTCGATGGTGCCCGCCTTCAGGGTCGCGCCCTGGTACGACATCTGCGCCTGTCCGTGGAGGGTTCCATGGTCCGTCGAGTCTCGGGGCGTGACGATGACCAGCGAGTCCGACGCGGCGAACTCCACGCCGGCAGCGTCCTCGGAGCCGGCAGTTGGACGGGCCGCCCCCGACGCGGACGGTCGTTGAGACTGGCGGGCCGAGTCGGGGACGGAGCGGCGGTTCTGGGCGGTGCTCGGACGGGCCAGGAGGACGAGCAGGAGCAGGGCCCCGAGCCCAACGGTCAATCGGTCCGGTCGGAAGGAGCGAAGCACAGTCACCAGGCGGTGGGGTAGACACGAATCGTCCCGCCCCGGAGAGCCGACACGCGAGTCGCGTGCAGCGGCGGATGTGCGGGCCGACGACTATCGAGTTCCAACCTGGGCGTCCTTACCCTCAAAGGCGAGGCGGGCCGCCCCGAGAAGGCTGGCCTCGTTCCCGAGGTCTTCTCGGTGAATCTGGAGGTCGTCCCGAAGGCCCGGCGTGACAAAGCGGGGGAGGACATCGCGGGCAGGATCAAGGATGTAATCTCCGGCCGCAGAAACGCCCCCGCCCACCACAATGGTTCGAATGTCTAGAAGATTTACGGCGGAGCCGAGCACGCACCCGAGCTTGTGGCCGGCCCATGCCAGCATGTCCTGTGCAAACTCGTCGCCCTGCGTCGCCGCTTCGTGCAGAATGCGGGGCGACATTTGCTCCAGGTCGCCCCCCACGAGGTCCCGGACGCTGCTCTCGGGGTAGTTGATGATCCGGTCGCGGGCGTGACGGGTCAAGAACTTCTGGCCGAGGTATCCTTCGATGGCCCCACCCACGCCCGTGTTTGCGAACGGCCCTTCGTAGTCGACCGTCATGTGTCCGATCTCGCCCGCCCCGCCGGTGCTTCCCCGAAAGATTTTGTTCTGGTATATAATGCCCCCACCCACGCCGGTGCCGAGGGTGATCATGATGAACGAGTCGACGTGCCGGCCGGCCCCGTGGAAGGCAGACCCGAGGGCCGCCACGTTTGCGTCGTTCTCCACGATGACGGGGAGGGAGCTGTCCAATCGCGACTGGAGGGCCGAGCGTAGATTTACGGACTCCCAGCCTTCGATATTGGGGGGGTGAGACACCGTCGTGCGGTCCCAGTTCACGGCACCGGGCGCACCAATGCCAATGCCCGCCACGGCGTCCGACGGGGCCGCGTCGATCAGGTCCGCGACGAGGGCCGTAATCTGGGACTTGACGTGCTCGGGTCCCTTCTGGGCCTTCGTAGGGCGTTGGGTTTGTTCAAGCAGGCCCTCCTCGTGGTCGGCGAGGGCGGCCTTCAGGTTCGTCCCCCCAATGTCAACCCCAACGGCGTACGAGCTCATGCTAGTCCGTGGAGCGGATGATGGGCAACTGGGTGAGTCTTGAAGGATCAGAAGGCCCCTCGGTCGTCCGGCGCGGGGGCGTCACGTTTCACTCGCCGGGCTCGACGCGGTAGATGGTTTCGCCGGGTCGCTTCATGCCGTATTCCTCACGGGCGATCCGTTCCACGACACTATCCGACAAGGGGCGGTCGAGCTGAGAACGGAGGCGCTCGATCTTGGCACGGAGGTCGGTGTTCTCCTGGGTGGTAGCCTCCAGCTCCTGGTGCCAGCGGTATCGCTGCCAGAGGCTGTGGCTGTCGAAGAACGCGACCCAGATGAGCATGCCACCCACCAGGAGGCCGATTCCCCACCGCACGCGACGACCGGAGAACGTGGAGTCGGGCATGGGGGCCGAGGCCGCTTAGTTCGTGAGGGGGAAGGCGTCGAGGCCAGGATACTGGGCCGTCGCTCCCAACTGCTCTTCAATTCGGAGCAACTGGTTGTACTTGGCCACCCGGTCGCTCCGGCTGGCCGAGCCGGTCTTGATCTGGCCCGTCTCGGTGGCCACGGCCAGGTCGGCAATCGTCGTGTCCTCGGTCTCGCCGGACCGGTGGCTGATGATCGCCGTGAACCCGTGCTTGTGGGCCGTCTCGATGGCGTTGAGCGTCTCGGTCAGCGTCCCAATCTGATTGGGCTTGATCAGGATGGAGTTGCCACATTCCTCCTCGATGCCCCGCGAGAGGCGCTCCGTGTTTGTGACGAACAGGTCGTCGCCCACGAGCTGGACCTCGTCCCCAATCGCGTCGGTCAGCATGGCCCAGCCGTCCCAGTCGTCCTCGTCCATGGCGTCCTCGATCGAGAGAATGGGGTACTGATCGACCCACTCGGCCCAGTACTCGACCATGTCCTCCGACGACCGCTCGGTGTCCGGGTCGCTCTTCCAGAAGACGTACGCCTCGTCCTCGACCATTTCGGCGGCGGCGGGGTCGAGGGCCACGAAGACGTCCGAGCCCGCGGTGTACCCCGCCTTCTCGATGGCGTCGAGAATGAGCTCCACGGCCTCCTCGTTCGAGCCGAGGTCGGGCGCAAAGCCGCCCTCGTCCCCCACGGCGGTGCTGTAGTCGCGGTCCTGGAGCACCGACTCGAGAGTGTGAAAGACTTCTGCGCCGGTGCGGAGGGCCTCGGAGAAAGACGTCGCCCCCGCTGGGGCAATCATGAACTCCTGCATGTCTACATTATTGTCGGCGTGCTCGCCCCCGTTGAGGATGTTCATGAGCGGTACCGGAAGGGTGCGCGCAGTGGCCCGTCCCAGGTGGCGGTACAGTGGCACGCCCAGGGTGGCGGCACCGGCTTTCGCGGCGGCGAGGGAGGCCCCGAGGATGGCATTTGCCCCCAGGTTCGACTTGTCTTCTGTGCCGTCGAGGGCTTGGAGCGCATCGTCGATCGCCACCTGCTCAAGGGCGCTCATGCCGTGCAGCGCGTCGGCAACCGCGTCATTGACGTGGCCCACGGCCTGGAGCACACCCTGACCGTGGTACCGGTCGGCGTCCCCGTCGCGCAGCTCAACGGCCTCGTACGCGCCGGTCGACGCCCCGCTCGGAACGGCCGCACGGCCAAGCACGCCCTCCTCGGTCGTGACGTCGACCTCGACCGTGGGGGTGCCGCGGCTGTCGAGAATCTGGCGGGCAGTGACACGTTGAATCGAAGCCATACGGGACGGAAACGCGAAATGCTGAGACAGGCGGTGACAAGGCCCGCGCCCCGCAACGAGACGGGTACGACGCGCACTCGTTAACTACGTGGTCGGCGTCCAGAACCACAAGACCGAATCAACAAGGGCGTTCAAAATCACTGGCTGTGCTCGCAGACGACCAGTATCCGGACGTGGGCCCAGTCCTCGCCCGCGACAAAGAAAAGGGCCGACGGCCTCAATGGCGCGCCGGCCCGTTTGCTTCTCCAAAGGTATCCGAATCAACCCGACGAAGGGGCCGACCGGACGGAGGTCGACTCGCCGATCCACGAGTAGCATCCGTAGTCGATTGTGAACGACGCTCCGCTCTCCCAGTCCTCGCGGTAGAAGATGTCTTCCTTGGTCGGGAAGACCCCCCGGTACGTCTGAATCTTACTGTCCGCGACGGAGGAGATAGAAGAGTCGACCTCCTTGGCCTGCCGGTACTTGTCCACGGCGGCCCAGTACACGGCCTTGTCGTTCCGGGCCATCTCGTTTCCACTGCACTGGTTCACAGCACTCGCGTACAGGTCCCCGATGGCAATGTAGGCTCGTCCAAAGCCGTCCTTCGTGTCGATGGCCTTCTGGTAGGCTTGGCGGGCCTGGGGGAACTGCTCCATCTTCTGGTAGGCTGTGCCTCGGTTGAAGTGATCCTCGGCCTTCAGCTCAGCCCCTTGCGTCTCCGCCCGCTTGTACGCCTGAAGCGCGGCCTCCGGCCGCCCGTCCTCGAGGCGCATCTGCGCGATCTGCCGGACCGTCTCGGCCGACGGCTCCATCTTGATCAGCCGCTTCGAAAGCTTTGAGGCCTTCTGGACGTTGCCCTGCTGGTTGTACGCGTCGAAGAGCTCCGTGAGCAACTGGGTGCTATCCGGGCTCTGCTCAACCTGCTCCTCCAAATATGCGATCTTGGCCTGCGGGTTTTTGCCGAATACATCCTCACGGATCGAGCTAATCATCCCGGCCACCTCCTCGTCGTCGCCCCGCTTCGACTCAACGGTGTTGGCGAAGTCGAGGGCCTTCTGAAGGTCGTTGTTGTCGAGGTGCGACCGCAGTACCTGCTGGATGTAGTAGGGGTCCAGCTCCTTCGGGGCAAGCTCAAAGGCCCGTCGGTAGTGTGTCGTCGGCGTGTCGAGCCCCTCAACCCCGTCCGGAAGAGACCCCTGATGCTTTTCAAGGAACCGCCCTTTGCGCCGCTCCCACTTGTACGGCGTATACTCGAGGCCGTACTGCTCGATGTTTTCCGAGGCGGAGGCCAGGTACGTCGCCGCGGTGTCTAGGTATGCCTTCCGGACGTCCTCCTCCGTAGCCTGCTCGGCGAGCCCTTCGTAGAGACGAATCACTCGGCGGTAGTTGTCGTCATCGCCGTCGGGGACGCCAGGGGCGTTGTCGAGGATCCAGAGCAAATCGCTCCGCGCGCTCTCGAAGTTGTCGTTCTTGTAATTCTCGTAGTAGAGGCTGTAGTGCATCAGCTTCTCCCGCTTGCTCGGCTCGCTGTCCTGGGCCGAGGCCGGCGGAACCGCTACAAAGAGGGCAAGCCCTGCGCAGAGAGCGCCGATGACGAAGGACTGTAATCGGAGAACGGGGGCAGATTGAAGCATGTTGGGGGCAATTCTGTCCGATATTTTGAACAGGCTAGGGCTTTAGACTAGACGTTCAGCGTTGAGTTTCAGTCAAGATGATCCCGTGGCGGGGCCTGTTCGGTGAGGGGATGTCCCGCGGATCCTGGCGTATCCTACCGGAGCTTGCGCCGCTGGAACCAACGTTCTCCGAAGTTCACGTGGAGGGAGACCCCGAAGAACCGGTCGCGGACGAGGGAGTTGGTGGTCGTCCCTCGCGTTCCGGCAATCGTATTCAAGTCAATTCGCGTGCCAGAGAGGGAGGTGGGGAGACTGATGCCCGCGGTGATGCCAAGTTCATGGAGCGTCGTTTCTTGATCCGGGCGCACGTACATCTGCTCGGCGTATCCCCCAAAGCGGTAGGCCACCTGGGCAAAGTACCCAGACAACTGATCGTCGCCGGCAGGCACCACTTCGGCCCCCGTAGAGAGGCGCCATCGGTCCGCGAGGGTGCCCGTGCCGCCGGCCGGAAAGCGGGCCGGGGATCCCTCGGAGGCTCCGGTAGGGAAATCACTCGAAAAGGTGCTCCAGGGATCGAAGGCCCCGTCAAGGACGAACGTCCAGCGGGCGTTGGGCTGGTAAGAGAGTCCCAGGCGGCCTTTCCAGGGCAGCGTGACGTCTCCCCGCTCGGTGGACAGGGTGTCTCGGGCGAGATCCTCGTCGAGGGTACGGTACCGCTCGCCCGAGAGGTTGGCCGGAAGGGTTACGGAGGCCCCGACGGAGAAGGCGTCGTCCTCGGCGAACACGTCGGCCAGGGCGAGGTGGCCGCCAAGCGTACTGGTTAGGCCGGAGAGCTGCACGCCGTCGGAGACGATGGTGTTGCGGAGGGCTTGGGTGTTCGTCCACGTCGTGCGCCGCCGACGTTCGAGGGTGCCGAACAGGAGGTCGGCGGTGGCCCCAACGCTCAGCATGTCATTGACCCGGTACCCCAGCCCGCCCCGCAGTCGGTGAAGACCACCGGACCCGGAGAAAGAAGTCTCGTATCTTGCCTCCGCGTCCTGACGAGGACCAATTGGTTCTTGCCCCGTTCGGGTGGCGTTGTAGTTGGAGCGGGAATACGGCTGGAAGGAGACGCCGACGCCCAAGGAGCGCTGGTAGAGCGGGAAGTTGAACTGAAGGGCCTGTACGTTGCCGGAGCTGAGCCGCCCGGAGTTGCCCTGGCCGTCCTCCGCGTTGGTAGAGCGGTAGGCGGCGCTTCCGGACAGGCGGGTGAACACCTGGTCGCTCCAGAGGGCCGGGTTGGCGTCGGGATTGTAATTGAGGGAGCGAAGCGCGTAGCCGCCACCCCCCATCGCGTCGCTCTGAGACGAGGAAAACTCGACTAGAGTGCCCATCCCGAACCGGGAATAGATCGTGCCCTCGCCGTTGGACTGAGCGTGCGCGGCAGAGGTAGAACCCAGGAGGATGAAGGCGGCGCAGGCGCCCCAGGCGAGGAAGTGCGGGAGTCGTGGTATTCGCATGAGACCGTCGCGCAGTATACAGAGAAGAGGCCGAGCGGCAATCATCGTCTAGAGCGGCGTTACGGTCAGAGTGGCGCGGGGCGGGCCCGGCTCGGTCCCGTCGACGGGGACGAGGGCGGGCAGCGTAGTGGGCAGGCCGGGCTGAACGGTAGCGGCCCTGTTTACGGACGTATTTTCCCGATCGGCGACGGAGACGCGGAACGTGGTAAAGACGGGAGGCTGGCCATTGCGGACGCGCCGGAGCGACTGCTGAAAGGTGGGAGACGACACGTTGTCCGGAACGAGGGCCGCCGCGGGGGCTGCGGAGGGAACCAGTGGGAGGGCGCAGGTCCTGTTCGCATCGGAAACCACCACGGAACGCACCGCGGAGCAGGAGGGAGCCCCCGAGGCGCGGGCGGCGACGATGCGGTAGCCCTGTGGCTGAGACCGCTCGAAGCCAGAAGAAGTCCCCAACGCGCTCGTGTCGTTCGGAACGAAAATCTCAGCCCGGTTCAGAGGAGCGCTCTCGAGAGAGTCGAGCGGATTTGTATCAAAGTCCCATTCCATCTCCAACCTCGTCCCGATGCCGTCCTGCACCAGTCGGTACCCGGGCGGTGGATCACCGGCACCAGTCTGTTCAATATGGGTAAAGGTCTTCAGGCCTGGGTAGTCGGCCGTGGTGGTGTCGCTGGAGGACACCGTTCGAAGACGCAGGGCGGCGGTCGACGAGGAGAAGCCCACGACGGCCTCGCTGTTCGGCATGACGATCCTAAAGCCGTGGAAGGCGTCCTCAAAGTCTGCCCCGTCATTTCCTGTGCTGCGCAGCGTCCCGATGTTCCCGCTGACCCAAGACTCTTGGAGCCGAATGGTCACCAGCGAGTCGGACGGATTGATTGTGGCCGTGTCCACAGACACCGGAGAGGGGTCGGCGTCGAAGATCGCCGTCGCTCGGGCGGAGTCCATCTCGGCCTCCGACGTCAGGTCGTACACTTCCACATCCATCGACTCAGTAGAGTAGCCGTGGAAGTAGTCCGTCGTCAGGCGCAGTTCGGCGGTTAGCGAGCTTGGATCGGCCGACGCAATTTCGGAGGGAAAGCTGCTCCGCCCCGCAAAGTCAACATATCCCTGTGTCTCCAGGACGCCCGTGCCTTCTGTCGGGTCGTTGACGCTCCCGACCAGGAACCGCCACGCATCTTGGGATGGGGGACGCTCCCGGGCGTTGTCGCCCGTGACGGGGGCGGTCCGGGTCGTGTCCAGGGTAGGCGTCACGTCGAGGGTGACTGGATCTCCTCCCCGTAAGGGATCAGAGCCGACCCCCAACCCGACATCCGATGAGTCGCTGCAGGCGGTAAGCGAGACGAGCAAAGCGCCCCCGACGAGGAGCGCGGGGAGCCAGGAACGCTTCATAAACATCGGCATTGCGAGCGGCGAGCGCCGGTTCGGTACGAAAGTCGGGGAGAGAGCCCCCTGGATGCACGACGTATTGACGTAGAACGTCCAGGGAGGTACAACACCATGGGGGAAGATCCGAGAGTGCGACGCCAAGAGCATGGATCCATCCCTGAATCGGGTCCCTGAATGCCGCCTAGAAGCAGGGTGTTTCTAGGCAGGCGAATGCTACGCAGGGACTTCACCGAGCATTTGATCGTAGAGCGCCACCGTTTGCTCGGTGCGCGGTTCAGTGTCGGCCTGAAATATCGAGACGTCCTCAGCCTGCGTGCCGTTCGCCAACGTTCCGTTCGGCGGAAGGATTGTGGCGTCCGCGTGGACGCGGCCGACCTCTGAGAGCGTCGCCCCGGCGTTGCCGTCGATTGGAAGGTCCATCGCGTCGGCAAACGAAGCCTGGAGGGTCGTTTCCGGCGCCTGCCCTCCGGGCGTGAAGACAGACTTCGTGCCGCCCAGCAGATCGTCGTCCGCGTAGGTGGTGGAGAGTAGCGTCGGAAGGAGTCCGCTGATCCACCCGAAGCCATGGACGAGGTCCGGGCCCCAGCGCAGTTCCCGCAGCGTCTCTAGCACGGAGCGATTAAAGAATAATGCCCGGTCTGCGTTGTCGTCGAAGGTGTTGCCATCGCCATCGGTCGCGCGTCCCGATCGGCCGAAGTAGCCCTCGTGGTCCATGAAGTAGACCTGCAACTGCGCGTCCGGTACCGAAGCCACCTTCACGGAAACCGACTCGGTGTCCGCCCCCATCGGTACGTCTGTGTCGGAGAGACGAATGACCTCGTGGAGGCTGTGCTTTCGCTCGCTGATGTCCCCGTAGCAGGGCATCATGATTCGTACTTCGAAGTCCCCAGCTTTTTGCACCTGCTCGGGAAGCGACCGGGTAAGATTGGCGAGTGGTGAACGCTCAGTAAACGGAGCGAGCGCTTCGGCGACGTACAGGAGACGGTATGAGGAGGCCATGTGCATCGAGAAGTTTAGGAAGACAACGGTGGGTTCGAACGAAGTGCAGCTTGCCCGGGACGAATGCCGAGACGAGCGGCTCTCGTTCAATCGGTGGAGCGAGGTGCAGCCGGGACACCCTCAGGGGAGCGCAAGAACGAAGGGATGCATCGAAAGAAAAACCCCGGGTTGGAAGAGGAGACTGGCCCGAAAACTGCGACGGCCATGAATGCTCTGTATCTTAGTGCCGATTCACAGAGTCTGCGTCAGTGGATTCAGTAAGTCAATAGTGTATTTTTCGTAAAAGTAAACATATCGCTGTTTGCCTCGGAAATCAACTTCAAAAACTAGCGCCCCGAAGAAGTCGCGTCAAAAACGTGAAAAACTGAAATTGGTCAGGCACCGATTGGGGCCCCGAGGCTCAAAACGACCGTCTGCGTTCACCTCACACCAAAAACTTGTTCGTCTGGCGTGGGGGGGCTGCCTGAAGAACGGCATGGGAGCCGCGAGGGGGGCTCTCTTGATGTTTTCCACATCGAAAAGAACCTTTGACCGGTCGAAGCCCAAGTTCTCAGAGAAGCTCCGTCCGGCCCTTCGACGTCATGCCAACACCCCTGTGCTCCCCTGGCCCTGTATTCCAGAGGAAAAGGTGCGCCGAGGGGCCGGACGGAGCCTCCCGCGGTTTACACTGGGCCATACAGTCACCAGCGCAAAGTGTGTACCAGCCACCACTACATCGACCAGCTGATCGGGAACGATGTTTAGTTGAGAAATTCGAGGGAATAGAACCTGCACGAAGCACAGACACCTAATAAAATGAGCACTGAGGCGGGGCCGAACGACCTGAAATCGGGTGGTCCCTTGTGACCGCTCGGCGCAATTCGCCGTGGGAGATTGGATAAGCCGAGTGTGCGGGCCGTGGAGCGGCCGGTTGGAGAAGAGCCGGCGGGGCGTCGTACCGACGGATCCACAGGGAAGAGGTCCTCTTCTTTCGGTGTATAAAAGAATGGTCCGCCAGCTGGCCGATGAGATGTGCCGCGGATTGGCTGGCAATTTCTTTGGGGTTGGTCGAAGAGGGCCGTATCTTTCTTAACTGATAGCTACCCCCACGACGAGTCTTTTTTGCCGCCGTATGCCGACCCTTGCGGCCGAGCACGTCGGGCACCACTTTGGGCGCTTGTTGCTCTTCCGAAAGCTCTCAGTCACCCTGCACCCGGGGGAGACGCTGGCGGTGACCGGGGCCAATGGAGCAGGCAAGTCGACTCTTCTCCGCATCCTGGCCGGGCTGCTCACGCCCCGCACCGGCCGCGTGACGCTTACCATAAACGGAAACCCTGTGCCAGACGAGGAGCGTTCGCTTCGGGCCGGGCTCGTAGCCCCGGCCGTCGGCGTCTACGAAGAGCTCACGGCGCGAGAGACCCTTCGTTTTCTGTCGCGTGCGAGGGGGATACCGGATCCCGTGGCCCGGATCGACGAGGTGCTCGCTCAGGTCGGGCTTGCCAGTCGGGCCGACGACCGGGTGGGAACGTACTCTTCGGGCATGCGGCAGCGCGTGAAATACGCGGCCGCCCTGCTTACCACCCCCCCGCTCCTACTCCTCGACGAGCCCGCTGCGAATCTCGACGCGGCGGGGCGGGAGATGGTTGCGTCGATCACGGAGGCGTGGCGGGCACAGGGACGGCTCCTCGTCGTCGCGACGAACCGACCCGATGAGGCGGAGCGGCACGACCGACAGCTCCGCATTGAGAACCACCGGTAGCGAAGGAGGCGTCCGTTGGGGCGCCCCTCCACGCGTTCTGTTTCTCCAAGTGTGTATTCCCTCCGGACATGGCCCACGACACGACCGAAATCTACGTACGGGATCTCTCCGAAGAGTCGGCCGCCGACTGGTTGGCGAGCGTCTTTGAGGACTTGGACCAGGTGCAGGAGGCGCCAATCGTCACCTATGAGGGTCAGTACGACGGGGAGGCTGTTCCGGTCCAGATTACCGAGCGGGTGAAAAACGGGCCGTACACCAGCATCTGGTTCAACGCGCCCCGTCTGCCGTGGGACGGCATCCAAGAATGCGCCCGGGCCGCCCACGAGGTGCTCGGGGGCGAGGTGCTCTGCTACCTGAATCAGGCCAAAGAGCCGTGGCGCATGCTGCGGATGGAGGAGGGGGAGATGGAGCGGGTGGACGAGCGCACCCTGGACGACTTTTAACGCTGCTCGGAGCCTTCGTACGCCTCAAGAGGGCGCACCGTGACGGCCTCAGGAGGGGCATCGAGGGTGAGCGTCGGCCCGCCGCCGTTGAAGGCGCGGCCCTCATCTTCCGTTGAAGGGGAGCCGAAGGCCTCATCGATAGTGAGGTCGGTGCTGTCGAGGTCCGTCCGGAGCACGAACCCGGTCTTCGCGGGCAAAGAGAAGCGCAGCGTGCCCGAGTGGGTCTCCGCCGTACTCGACGCGGAAAAGTCCTCGAAGGCGACGGATGCGTTCCCGGAATGGGTATCCAGCGCGACTCCCCCGCGAATGCCGGTCGCAGTGATACGTCCCTCGTGCGTTCCCAAGTTGAGCATGCCGTCGGTCGAGTCGACCACCACGACGCCCTCGTGGGTATTGATCTCCACGTTGGCCTCCACGTCAGAGACGTCGATGGTGGAGGCATAGTCGTCAATCTCTAACGTGGCCGTTTTCGGCATCGTGACGTGGTAGCGGGCGGCCAAATTGCCTCCCCCGCTCGGAGAGATGCGGAGGAGCCCCGGAATGCGAATCGACCAAGAGGTGCCGTCCTGGTCGATCGAGACGCCTTGATCGGTCCGACGGACGATGGCGTTCGACACCACCATCGAGTCTTCGCTACTTGCCGGGGCAATCCTGTAGGCGACTTGGTCGCGTTCCCACGTCGTGACGGTGATGCTTCCTTTGTAGGTGTCGTCGATCTCAACAGCCCCGTCGGGGGCGAGGCGGATTGTGTCTTGTACGGGGTCCAGAGATGAAGACTGTCCGGCAGCACCTGTGACGCCGACGAGGCCGAGCATGAGCCCGAAGACGGCGCTCCATAGAACGACGGGGGGAGACATGACGAGGCGAAGTTGACGGATTGGCTCTTGTCTTACCCTACCCAACAGACGACACCCACGCAACCGGTTTTGAGCACCCTGTCTCCCGGGCCGAAACTACCGGGCACGGAGGGCGAAGTCTCCATCGTCGGCCTCGAGGTACAGTTCGGGCCCGCCCCCGTTGACGTCGCCCCGGTAGTTGGGCTCGTCCTCCTCTCCGATCCGGATCGCGGAGAGGTCAAAATCAGAGCTCAGATCCACGTCGTCGTCGAAGTCGGTGTTGAGGTCGAATCCTGAGGTGGGAGGAATAGTGAGGGTCGCGTTGCCATCGTGGGTGTCGATCTGCACATCGTCGGTCATTGCTGCGAACGACGCGGAGACCGTGCCGTCGTGTGCATCGAACCGAAGGCTGCCATCCAGTTCCTCGACGGCGAGGTCCCCCTCGTGGGTGTCCACCGACAGGCGGCCGGTGATGTTGCGGAGATCCATGCGCCCCTCGTGGGTATCGAGCGTGACGTCGCCGTTCTGGTTCGTGATAGCAATCGAGCTCTCGTGACTGTCGATTGCAACCGCACCGCTCTGGTCGGCGATGGTGATCGAGCCCTCGTGCGTGTCGATTCGGAGCTCCCCTGAGAGGCCGGTCACCTCGATGGTCGACTCGTGATCGTCGAGGCTGAGGGCCGCAGACCGCGGCATTTTGATCGTGTAGTGGACGGCCGGCATGTCGATGCCGCCCCACCGAAACCCGTCCTCGTCGAAGCCGAAGACCGTCGATTCGTCGTCCCCGTCCTCATGGTCTGTAGCGATCCGGAACCGATCGCCGCCTGTGCGGGTCCGGATCGTCACCTTCTCGGCGTCGGGGTCCTCGTCGGTCGGCATAATCTCGGCCTCGTACCGCACGCGGTCGCGCTCCCAGGTGGTGACGGTGATGGTGCCCTCATGGTTACCGACGGTGACCTCCCCGTCGGCGGCGAGGGGCACCGCGTCACCCACGGTGCGGGCCGGGTCTTGCGCGACGACGGAGGGGGCCGCAACCAGGATGAGGATGGTGGCGGCGAGCAGGAGGCGAAGAGCGGGTGCGGATCGGAGCATGAGAGGCAGAAGCGTTGCGAAACAGGTCTCGGAAGGACCCGCAAAAGACCGCGGGGGCATCCTACCAGACAGGGGCATCCGCCAATCCGTTGCACCCGTCTCCGATTGATCCGCAGTGGGCCAGGGAGCAGCCGTGTTTGTGGTGCCAGTTCTTCTCGCGGGAGGCGGCGAGAGCGCGATCCGACTTCGGGTCTGGACGGAGGCCGTGCCTCCCCTCGCAGACGTATGCTTCCCGCGAGGGCGACGACTTATACACCACACGGATACTGTGGGGCACCCGTAGACGAGAGCTACATGTTGCGTAGCACAGAGAGGGCACCGCCGTGTGAAACCCCGGCCCTCGTCCCAGTGCCTGCCCGTCACACGCTGGCCTCCCAAGAACGCCGGGTGCAAAGTACCCTGTTCTCAGGACGACCGCGCGGCGGACCCGAGAGTTATACGTGCTCCTCAGCGTGATAGGACGAACGCGTCAGCGGACTGCTTTCGACGTGCTCGATGCCCTTGTCTTCCCCGACCTCCTTATACCACTCGAATACCTCGGGCTCGACCCACTCCTCGACGGGGAGGTGATGGTCGGTCGGCTGCATGTACTGGCCGATTGTCATCACGTCGAGGCCAATCTCGACGAAGTCATCCATGATCTCCAGCACCTCTTCTTTCGACTCGCCGAGGCCCACCATGATGCCACTCTTCGTGCGCAGGTTTTCCTCCTTGGCCCACCGGAGGACCTTCAGAGAGCGCTCGTAATTGGCCTGAGGACGGACACGGCGGTAAAGGCTGGGCACCGTCTCCACATTGTGGTTGAAGATGTCCGGCTCCGCCTCAAAGACCGTCTCACAGGGATCCCGCATGCCGCGAAAGTCGGGCGTGAGGACCTCGCAGGTAGCGCCTTGGTTGTGGATGCGCTCGATGACCTCCGCAAAGATGGGCGCGCCCCCGTCCTCCCGCTCATCCCGGTTTACGCTGGTAATGACGGCGTGCTCGAGGTCCATCTTGCCGACGGCGTCGGCCACGCGGCGCGGCTCGTCCCAGTCGAGGCCGTCCTGCGGCTGTCCCGTCTTAACGGCGCAGAAGCCGCAGGAGCGGGTGCACACGTCGCCCAGGATCATGAAGGTCGCCGTGCCGCGGCTCCAGCACTCCCCCATGTTGGGGCAGTTGGCGCTCTCGCAGACCGTGTGCAGGTCGTGGTCGTCCACGGTCTCGCGGACCTCTTTGTACGATTCGCCCTGCGGGAGGGATACGCGGAGCCATTCCGGGCGCTCGCCCCGTTTGTTTTTGTTCGTGTTCTCGACGACGGGCAGTTCGACGAACCCGGGATCGCCGTCGCCCGACGGGCCAATGGGGTCGGGTTCTACGGCTCCCAAGTCCGTTTCGCCGGGCATCGTAGGCTGGCTCTCGGAGGTCTCCGGATCGCGGGTCTCGGTGGTGGACATACGCAGGAGAGAAAGATCAGTTAGCCGGCCATGCGGCCAGGCAAGTGGCCTGTTGGCACCGGCATGAGAACATGGGAGAAGGAATACGTGGGGCCATGCTGCCCGTTCCTCCCTCGGGGGCGACCAGGCGGGCGGCGATTGCCCCTGGCAGACGGATAACAGAGACGTAGACTTTGGTGAGAAAAAGAGAGATAGGCAAAAAATGAACGAAGGAAAGGGCGACCGGCTGGGCCGGACGAGAGCGGTGGTCAGTCGCAGGCGCTGTCGAGATCCGAGCGCAGCAGGCCAAAGTAGCGCACATCCACCAGGGTGCCGTCTTTCTCGCGGTGCTTGCGCAGGCGGCCCTCCTGCGTGAACCCGGCCTTCTGCAGAACCCGGGCCGACGCTTCGTTCCAGTCGAAGACCTCTGCCGTGATCCGCACCACGTCCAGCTTCGCAAAGGCGTAGTCGACGTACCGCGCAACTGCCTTGGTCATCAGGCCCCGTCCCCAGTAGGGCTTCGCGAGCCAGTAGCCGATCCGGGCGCGGTGAGAGGCCCCGACGTTGAGGTCATCGGCGCCCACCACGCCGACGAGTTGTCCGTCGGCCCGGCGAAGAGCGAAGGTTGTCTCTTTGGGCTGTTCGGCCCGGTGCTGGATCCGGCCCTCAATCCAGGCGTCGGCGTCGTCTTTGGTGTAGGGCCACGGGATGTAGAGGGTGTTCTTCCAGATCTCTTTCTCCTGCAGGTGCCTGACCACCGCCGCCCTGTCCCGCCGCTCCACGCTGGAGAGGACGAAGTCGTCATCGAGGGCCAGTTCGTTCATGAGCGCGGGTCTTTGCGAGAAACGATGTGCTTTGTGAGACGCGAATAGGACGCCCGTGCTCCGCGAGTTCCACGTCGGCCACGAACACCACGTCGCACGGTGGCACCGGGGCTGGTTGGGAAACGGAGGCCCCGTGGCGGAGGTGCAAGGCCTGCGTGCCTTGACAAGGTGTCCCGGAGTCGCGAGACTGTGAAGGCCGCTCCGAGGTCGGGACGGAGACCCTTCCAACCTTATTGACTGACCCGCTGCTGCCCCATGTCCCTCCGACTAACTGCTCTTTTCGTTGCCCTTGCCCTGGTGGGCTGTTCGTCCCCACCGACGGCCGACCTGGTTTTGACGAACGGAACCGTCGCCACGCTTGATGACGAGCACGGGCGGGTCGAGGCGCTGGCGGCCGCGGGCGACACCCTCTTGGCCGTTGGCAGCGCCGAGGAGATTGACGCCTACGTGGGAGGCGACACGCGCGTCGTCGACCTCGGAGGGCGGCTTGCCGTTCCGGGCTTCATCGAAGGACACGGGCACTATATGGGCATGGGGAAGGCACAGATGCAACTCGATCTTCTGGGCACCTCATCGTGGGGGCTGATCGTGTCGAAGGTGGACTCCTCCGCCGACGAGGCGGCCTCCGGGGCATGGGTGGAGGGGCGAGGGTGGCACCAAGAAAAGTGGACCTCGACCCCCGAGCGGATGGTGCGCGGTTTTCCGACGAATGCGCGGCTGAACGAGGTGGCGCCCGACACCCCGGTGTACCTGACCCACGCCAGCGGCCACGCGGCCATTGCCAACGACGCGGCCCTAGAGGCGGCGGGGATTGGGCCGAATACGCCCGACCCGGAGGGGGGCACCATCGTGCGGGACGCGCAGGGGCGGGCCACCGGTGTGCTCCTCGAAACGGCGGAGGGACGGGTGCAGGAGGTCCTCAACGCGTCGCGGAGTGACATGAGCCCGGAGCAACGCCGCGCCCGCCGTGAGCGACAGGTGCGGCTTGCCGCCGAGGAGGCACTCGCCAACGGCGTGACGAGTTTCCAGGACCAGGGGGCGTCCTTCGAGACCATCCGTCTATACCGCGAGATGGCCGAGCGCGGGGCCCTGGACATTCGGATGTACGCGATGGTCTCGCAGCGCGAGGTCACGCGCGAAACCCAGGATCGCCTCGCGGAGGTGCGGGCAATCGGGGCCGCCGATCAGCACCTCACCGTGCGGTCCATCGGGGAGGTGACGGTCGACGGGGCCCTCGGTTCGCGTAGCGCCTGGATGCTGGAGCCGTACGACGACGCCCCCAACGACACGGGCATCAACGTGACGCCGATGGAGCGCGTGCGAGAAATCGCCGAGATCGGGCTCGAAGAGGACTACCAAATCGCGGTCCACGCCATTGGGGATCGTGCGAATCGAGAGACGCTCGACCTGTACGCGTCGCTGTTTGAGGCGGCCGAGGGAAGCGGGGCGGAGCGTCGCTGGCGTGTCGAGCACGCCCAGCATCTTCATCCGGACGATATTTCTCGCTTCGCAGACCTCGGCGTCATGGCCTCCATGCAGGCCATCCACGCCTGCTCCGATGCGCCGTACAACTACCAGCGCCTCGGGGCCCAGCGGGTGAACCAGGGGGCCTACGTCTGGAATACGTTATGGGAGGATGGGGCCGTGGTGGGCAACGGCACCGACGTTCCCGTCGAAAAGATCAATCCCCTCGCGAGTCTTCACTGCACTGTGGCCCGTCAGGTCCCGGGCAGCGACACGACGTTCACCCCCGAAGAGGCCCTCACACGTCGCCAGGCGCTCAAGTCCTACACCATCAACAACGCCCGTATGGCGTTCGAGGAGGACATGAAGGGCACTCTCACGCCCGGGAAACTGGCCGACGTGACGGTGCTGTCCCAAAACATCCTCACAGGCCCGGCGGAGCGCCTCCAAGAGGCGACGGTCGACTACACCATCGTCGGGGGGGACGTAGCTTACGCCAACGAGTGACGATCTCGGACGGAGGGAAACGTCCGGACGACTGGCGAATTTCTACATTCCACTTGGTCGTTTTCACGAATCCCTCTTCTTTATGGAAGCGGTTTCCCCAAACTCGGTTCGTCCTGCTGAGGTCAAAGAGCTTCTGTCCGAGCACATGCTGACGAAGGGCATGATGCCCATGGTGCTCGACATGGAGGCGAGCCAGGGCGTTCGGCTGCACGACGAGAAAAGCGGCCGCTCGCTCATTGACCTGTTCGGCTTTTACGCCTCGAACCCCCTGGGGATGAACCATCCCAAAATGGGGGGAGACGAGGCGTTCATGGAGCGGTTGGTGGACGCGGCCCTCAACAAGGTGACCAACTCCGACGTCATGACCGGGCACATGGCGCGGTTCGTCGACACTTTCGACCGGGTGGGCATTCCGGACTACCTGCCGTACACGTTCTTTATCTCCGGCGGGGCCCTGGCCGTAGAGAATGCGCTGAAGACCGCTTTTGACTGGAAGGTGCGCAAGAATCACCAGAAGGGGTATCGCCGCGAGGTGGGCCACCAGGTGCTGCACCTGGATCAGGCCTTCCACGGGCGCACGGGGTATACCATGTCCCTCACGAACACGGCCGACCCGCGGAAGACGATGTACTTTCCGAAGTTTGACTGGCCCCGCATCACGAATCCGAAGGTCCACTTCCCGCTCGACGCCGACGAGCAGGAGCGCGTGCGGGCCCACGAGGAGGAGGCCCTTCGACAGGCCAAGCGCCACTTCCACGAGCGCGAGGACCAGATTGCCGCCGTCATCCTGGAGCCAATTCAAGGGGAGGGGGGCGACAACCACTTCCGGCCCTCATTCCTGAAGGAGCTGAAGGCCCTGGCCCACGAGAACGACACCCTGCTCGTGTTCGACGAGGTGCAGAGCGGGGTCGGCATCACGGGCGAGTTCTGGGCGCACCAGGCCCTCGGCGTAAAGCCCGACATCATGGCGTTTGGCAAGAAGTCGCAGGTCTGCGGCATCCTGGCGGGGCGCAAGCTCGACGAGGTGGACGACCATGTCTTTGAGACCCCCAGCCGCATCAACTCCACGTGGGGGGGCAACATCGTGGACATGGTGCGCTTCGACCGCATTCTCGAAATCATGGAGGAGGATCAGCTCGTGGACCACGCGGGACGGGTGGGGACGCACCTCCAGCACCGGCTGCACGAGTTGGCGGAGGAGTTTCCGGCCGTGTCCAACGTGCGGGGCGAGGGCCTCATGACGGCCTTCACGCTTCCGAGCACGGAGTACCGCGACCACGTGGCCCAGAAAACGTACGAGGAGGGCGCCATCATTCTCGGGTGCGGCGACCGGTCCATCCGCTTCCGCACGCCGCTCACCATTACGGAGGATGAGGTCGACGAGGGGATGGCCTGCATCCGGCAGGCCCTGGAGATGATGGCGACGGAGCACGGCCCACACGCCGACGGGACACGGTCTCACGCCCAGTAGGGCGCTTTGGGGCCGGGCACGCCGGGACAAAATCGCTGGCCCGGCGTCCTGGCAGGCCCCGACAGAGGTTACTCCTCGCGCTCGCCGGCAGCCATCAGCTCACGGGCACTCTCGAGGGCGGCGTCGGTGATGTCCTCGCCGCTGATGAGAGAGGCGACCTGCGTGGCCTGCTCATCCTCGTCGAGCCGGTGGAGCGTGGTGCGCGTGGTGCCGTCCTCCACGACCTTCTCCACCTTGAAGTGGGAGTCCCCGAGGGCGGCGATCTGGGGCAGGTGCGTGATCGTGACGATCTGGTGGTAGCGGGCAAGGTCGTGCATGCTCTCGCCCACGCGACGGGCCATGTTGCCGGAGATGCCCACGTCGATCTCGTCGAACACGAGGATGGGGAGCCGCTCGCTCTTTGCGAGGATCGTCTTGAGGGCGAGCATGATGCGGCTGATCTCGCCGCCGGAGGCCACCTCGGCGAGGGGCAGGGGCGACACGCCGACGTTGGTGGAAATGAAGAACTCGACCTGGTCCACGCCTCTCTGGAACGCCTGGTAGCTGGCGTCTGCGTCGTCGGGCTGGATCCATCCGTCGGGGTCCTCCTTTCGGGTGAAGCGCACCTCGAACTGGCTGTTGGGCATCCCGAGCGTGGCCAGTTCGTCGAGAATGGCGTCTTCGATGCGGGTGGCCACCTCGCGGCGTTTTTGGGAGAGGCGCTGTGCCACGTCCGTCAGGTCCGTCTTTGCCTCTTCGATCTGCGCGTCGAGGCGCTCAATATTGCCCTCAAAGTCCTGAGCCAACTCGTACTTCTCGCCGATCTCCTGCCGGTGCTCCAGAACGGCCTCCAGGCTGCCCCCGTACTTCCGCTTCAGCTTCTCGAGCTCCGTGGTGCGCTCCCGAATTTCCTGCAGGCGCTCTGGGTCGAACTCGACGTGGGCGTTGTAGTCCTGTAGGAAGTTGGCCAGCTCGCTGACGATGATGCGGGCCGACTCGACCTCGTCGACGTGGTCCTCAAACGCGTCGTCGATGCGGGCGAGGTCCTGCAGGTCGTTGCGCGAGATCACGAGCTGATCGTGGAGGGCATCCTCGCTTTCGAAGAGGCGCTCGTACAGCTCCTTCGTGGAGGCGTAGAGGTGCTCGGCGTTTTCGAGCACGCGCTGTTCGGCCCGCAGTTCGTCCTCCTCGCCGGGCTGCGGGTCGACGGCGTCAATCTCCTCGATCTGAAACTCGTAGAGCTCCTTCTGCTGACGCAGTTCCCGCTCGCGGGCGGCCAGCGCCTCGCGCTCCTTGACGAGCTCGGCCACCCGGCTCCGCCTTTCCTGATAACTCTCGACGAGCCCGCTCAGCCCGCCGAAGCTGTCGAGCAGGCGGAGGTGGGTCTCGGTGTGGAGGAGGCTCTGGTGCTCGTGCTGCCCGTGGAGGTCGATCAACTCGCCGGCCACTGCCCGCATTACGTCGAGCGTGGCCGGGGTGTCGTTCACGAAGCCGCGGCTGCCCCGATCCGTGATGCGGCGGCGCAGGATGACACGGGGGAGGGGGCCGGTGGGGATCTCGTTTTCCCTGAGGACGGCCCGGATGCGCTCGGTGTCCGCGTCGTCGAAGATGCCCTCCACGACCGCCTTCGAGGTGCCCTCCCGCACCACGTCGGTGTTTGCCCGCTCGCCTAGAATCATGCGCAGCGCCCCGATCAGGATCGACTTGCCGGCCCCCGTGGCCCCGGTGATGATGTTCAGCCCGCTCTCGAACTCCATCTCCAGCTCCTTGATCAGGGCATAGTCCTGAACGGACAACGACTGCAGCATGGCGGAATGTGGCTTTCAAGTTACGGATTGAAGACTGCGCCGGGGACAAAGCCCGAACGCCCGTCCTCAATCTGTAATCTTCAGTGGAAGAGGGATCGCCCGGCCGAAGCACGGCCATCGTCCGTGACGAGACGGCCGGATCAAGACACCAGGGACCAGCCGCCCTGGCTGATCTTCTTCTTGGCGTACTTCCACTTCATTTCCGTGGTCTCGCCGTTGGCGTTGTTGCGGACGGTCACGTACTCGTTGCGGCCCGGCTCGTCGGCCACGGTCACCGGCTGCTTTTCGTCGACGGTGGGGTCGCGCTCGGCGGCCTCGCCCTCCTGTCCGCCGCCCTCTCCGTCGGTGTCGATGCTGTAGTCGGGCTGGGCGGAGTCGTGCTGGGTTTGGGCGTTGCGCTGGCTGAGGCGACGCCGCGGGCCCTGGCCTTCCGTCTGCACCTCGTCGTCGACCACCGGCCCGGCCCGGAAGACGATGGAGACGACCTCCTGGCCAATCTCGGCCATCATGTCGGAGAAGAGGTCGAACGCCTCCATCTTGTACTCGACGACCGGGTCCTTGCGCCCGAACGAGCGGAGGCCGATGCCCTCCTTCAGCTCGTCGAGCTCGCGCAGGTGGTCGGTCCACTTCTCGTCGATCGTCTGGAGCATGGCGGTGCGCTCCAGGGCCTCGTTGATCTCCTGCCCGTTCGTCTCGAGGGCCTCGTCCACGTCCGCGACGGCCCGGATCGCATCCTGGCCGTCGGTGAAGTCGACGAATACCTGCTCGATCATGTCGTCGCCGCGCTCCTGATTCAGGTCGCGTAGTGTCTGGTAGAACGGCTGGGCAATGTTGGAACGCTTCTGCCGGTAGTAGTCGGTGGCCACGTCGTAGACATGCTCCACGACGCCGTCCTCCCCGAGCTGGACGAACTTCTCCCGGTCCATCTCCAGGTCGAAGGCGAGGGTGCGGAGGAGGTCCTCCCGCAGGCCCGCGATGTTGCCCTGCCCGTAGTGCCGCCCCACGAGGGCCTCGATGTACTCGTGAAGCATGTTGAGGACCTGGCCGTGGAACCGCTCGCCCGTGAGGGCCTCGCGGCGGCGCTTGTAGATGACCTCGCGCTGGGAGTTGAGCACATCGTCGTACTCCAGCTGGCGCTTCCGGATGGCGAAGTTGTTCTGCTCCACCTTCGACTGCGCCCGCTTGATGCTTTTGTTGATCCACGGGTGCGTGATGACCTCGCCCTCCTCGATGCCCATGCTGTCCATGACCTTCGCCACCCGGTCCGAGCCGAAGAGGCGCATCAGGTCGTCCTCGAGAGAGACGTAGAACTGGCTCTCGCCGGGGTCGCCCTGGCGCCCGGCGCGGCCGCGCAGCTGAAGATCAATGCGACGGCTTTCGTGGCGCTCCGAGCCCAAAATGGCCAGCCCGCCAAGCTCGCGCACCTCATCGGTAATCTGAATGTCGGTCCCGCGCCCCGCCATGTTCGTCGCGATCGTGACGGAGCCCTTCTGCCCGGCCTCGGCCACGATTTGGGCCTCCTCCTTGGCCTGGTCCTGCTTGGCGTTGAGAACGTTGTGGGGGATGCCTTCCTGCTTGAGGGTGCGGCTGATCGTCTCCGACACCTCCACCGACGCCGAGCCCACGAGCACCGGCTGGCCGCGCTTGTTGTACTCCTTTACCTTCTCGACGATGGCGTTGTACTTCTCCCGCTTCGTCTGGAAGACGAGGTCGTCCTTGTCATCACGCCGCACCGGCTCGTGGGTGGGGACGACCACTACGTCCAGGTCGTAGATTTCGTTGAACTCCTCGGCCTCCGTCTCCGCCGTGCCGGTCATGCCGGACAGCTTGTCGTACATGCGGAAGTAGTTCTGGAGCGTGACCGAGGCGTAGGTCTGCGTGGCGTTCTGAATTTCGACCTCCTCCTTCGCCTCCAGCGCCTCGTGAAGGCCCTCCGAGTAGCGGCGTCCCTCCATGACGCGTCCGGTGTGCTCGTCGACGATCTGTACCTTGCCCTCCTGCACGATGTACTCGGTGTCGCGCTCGTACAGGGTGAACGCCTTCAGAAGCTGCTCGATGGCGTGGACGCGCTCGGCCCGCTCCGAGTACGTGTTGTAGATCTCACGCTTCGTCTCCTGGAGCTCCTTTTCCAGCTCCCGCTTGTCGTCCATGTACTGGTTCTCGCGCTTCTCCTGCGACAGGTCGCCCTTCTCCTGGAGCGCCTCCTCCAGTTCGTCGACCTTTTCCTGGTACTCGTTCTCAACCTCGGCAATCTTGTCGCCGACGACGGGCAGGACAAACATGTCCTCCGACTCGTCCATGATTTTGGCGATGTACTCCTGGCCCTTCTCCGTCATCTCCACGGTCTGCTTTTTCTCGTCGACCGAGAAGTAGAGCTCCTCGTCGACGAACGGCATGCGCTTGGCGTTCTCCTGCAGGTAGAAGTTTTCGGTCTTCTGCCGCAGGCGCTCCATGCCGGGCTCGTTGAGGAGCTTCTGGAGCTGGCTGTTCTTGGGGTAGCCGCGGGAGGCGCGGAAGAGGGCGAGTCCCGCCTCGTCTTCCAGTTCCTGCGCCCGTCGCGAGTCGCCCTCGTCCTCGGCTGCCTCTTTCTCCTCCAGCAGCTCGCGCGTCTCCTTCACAAACGACCGCACGAGGCGGCGCTGGGCCTCCACGAGCTGCTCCACCGGGTCGCGCAGCTCCCGGTACTCGTCGTTCTCCTGGTCGGGCACCGGGCCGCTAATGATGAGCGGCGTGCGGGCCTCGTCGATCAGAACCGAGTCGATCTCGTCAATGATGGCGTAGTGGTGGCCCCGCTGCATCAACTGCTCGGGGCGCACGACGAACGAGTTGTCCCGCAGGTAGTCGAAGCCGATCTCGTTGTTGGTGCCGTACGTAATGTCGGCCTCGTACGCCTCACTGCGGCCCTCCGTGTGCGGGTCGTAGCGGTTGACGCAGTCGACCGTGAGGCCGTGAAATTCGTAGATGGGCCCCATCCACTCGGTGTCCCGTTCGGCGAGGTAGTCGTTCACCGTCACGAGCTGGCAGCCCCGGCCCGTCAGGGCATTGAGGTAAAGGGGCATCACGGCGGCCAGCGTCTTCCCTTCGCCGGTCTTCATCTCCGCGATCCGGCCCTGGTGAAGCACGATGGCCCCCAGGATCTGTACGTCATAGGGTACCATGTCCCACTCAATCTTCGAGCCGCCGGCCATCCACGTCTCGCCGAGCATGCGGCGGCACGTCTCTTTCACGACGGCGAACGCCTTGGGGAGCAGCTCCCACAGCTTGTCCTCGACGAGGTCCTGCCACTCCTCCTCCAGCTCGTCGAACTCGTCGTACAGGGCGTCCCGCTCTTCGAGGGAGAGGGGCTCGCCCTCCATCTCGGTCACCTGGCCGTCCCCGCCCACGGGGCCCTCCAGTCCAGGGGCCCGCTTCAGCTTCTCGCGAATCTCGTCCTGCCGCGTTTCAATGTCGGCCACGGCCTCCTGAATCTCCGTCCGAAACGAATCGGTCTTGGCGCGGAGCTCGTCGTCCGTGAGGTCCTGTAGCTCCTCGTAGTGGTCGTTGATCTCCTCGACGATGGGCCAGAGCTTATTGAGCTCCCGCTCATTCGGGTCGCCGAACAGATTTTTGATCCATTCAAACATATGTGCGAAGAGGGCGCGTGCCTGGGAAGAGAGACGACGAGTGGCATGCTCCAGCGGCGGCGTCCGCTGCGCCGGCGCCGCCCGAGTGAGGGGCGGCGACGAGATACATCACGGTTGTCACGGAAGGCGCCGGGTTGCGTTCCCGCTCGATTCGATGCGTGCGCCCAGGGTCCTTGGAGAGACCGGGGGCCAGAAGGCCTGCCGCGGGGCTGCGATGGAATGGCCCCCGAACCCAACGGGCCCTGGGGGGTTTCTAAAGACGCGGATGAAAAACGTCCGTCTATGAAAAGCGGAAAACGCTACCGGCCTCCGAAGAAGGCCCCCGAGCTCGTCCCCTGCATCCGCTAGGTCATGACCGGCGTCAACCGAATTCTGGTGCCCCACGACTTCACGCCCGCTTCGGCCCGGGTGCTGCCGCACGCCTTTGCCCTCGCCGCAAAGATGAAGGCGCGGTTCTACGTGCTTCACGTCACCGATCGGTCCGACGCCCCCTATCCGGCCCGAGACCTGCCGGCCGTCCGGAAGAAACTGCGACGGGCCGGGGTGGCCTCGGCGGAAGCCCTGCACGCGGTCCCCATTGAGGGACGGTCCCGCAAAGATGGCGGGGTGGCGGAGACCATTTGCCAGTTCGCCGACGAGGAGGAGATCGACCTGATCGCCCTCGGGACGCGCGGCCGGGAAGGGGCTCGTCGCTTTCTCCTCGGGAGCGTGGGGGAGACGGTCATTCGTCGTGCCGAACGCCCGGTGCTCGCCCTGCGTGGGGAGGGGGCCGGCGCTCCGCCCGTGCCCGGAACGCTGGACCGCATCCTCGTGCCCGTGGACTTTTCGGAGCATGCGCAGGAGGCCAGCCGCACCGCGGCGGAGTGGGCCCGCTTCTTCGACGCACAGGTGGACTTGTTGCACGTCGTGACGGGCCGTTCGGCGCCGCCCCCCGAACAGGCATCGTCCGTTCCGAACGAGGAGCACGCTGGTTCCGAGAAAAAGGCCCGCCAGGCACTGGCGACGATGGGCCGGGAGTTGGGGGCGCTGGGCGTCTCGGTGGCGGTTCACGCCCGGACCGGCGCGGCCGCGCCCATGATCACTGAATTCGTTGAGGCCGAGGAGACGGACTTCATTGTCATGTCCCCCCGGGGCCGGACGGGGCTGAAGCGGTTCCTGCTTGGCAGTGTGGCGGAGGCCGTGATCCGGCACGTGCCCTGTCCCGTGCTCACGGTGCGGACGTACGGCCGGTCCATCCGGGCGCTCGCCGACTGAGCAGCACAGCGTGCCTTCCGGGCACGCTCAAAGCCGACTCCTCCTCGTGTCCGGGCCCACACGCCGCTACACGTCTAGCTCTTCCAGCTCTTCGGGGTCGCGCTTGAGGAGACCTTGCTTCTTGTAGTAGATCATGGTCGTGTCCAGGGTGCCGTGACGCATGCGCTCCTTCACCTCTTCGAGCGGCATGCCGTCGTTGAGCCAGAGGAGGGCCGCTGTGTGGGTGAGGCTGTGCGGCGTGACCCCCTTGCGCTTGATTCCGGCCTCCTTGAGGTAGCCGTTGATGCGGCTCCGCACCGACCGGGTTTTGAGCCGCTTCCCCTTCGACCGGTGACCGTGAGACACAAACAGTGGATCCTCGGGGTGCACGTCCGTCCGGGTGTCCAGGTACGCCTCCACGGCCTCCAGAACAGGCGGGTCGAGCGGCGCCTCCTGGTCCTTTACCTCGCGCCCCTTGCCCTGCACGCGAAGCACCGGGCCCATAAGGGTGTGCTCTAGGTCTTCTACGTCGGCCCGTACGATTTCAATCTCGCTGAGGCCGGCGTAGAGCATGAGCGAGACAATCGCGTGGTCGCGCTTGTCGATCTGGGTTGCGTCGTCCACGACCTCCTCCAGCTTCTCGATGTCGGACTCTGTGAGCACGGAGCGGGAGTGCGTCTCGGGCCGCCGGTTGCCCTTGACGCCCGTGGCCGGGTTTTCGGTCAGGTCGCCGATGTCGGTAAGGTACTGGCAGAAGCGCCGCAGGGCCGTGAGGTACGTGGATACGGACACCTGGCTTAGGTCGCGGTCCTCCATGAGGTAGCGCTTGTACTCGCGCACGCCGTCCTCGGTGAACCGGAAGTTGTTCTGCTGGACGAACCACTTCTCAAATGAGTTCAGCGAGCGGCGGTACGTGCCCACTGTCTCGTCACTTTTTTCCTCTAGGTAGTCGTCCTGGAAGGCCTGGAGATGGTCGCGCAATTCTCGGAGGGAGAGCTCGAGCTCCGGACTGGGGGAAGGGGCGTCGTCGGGCATGGGCAACAGGAGAGAGTCAAGGAGGAGCCGCATTGTTTAATCAACGGCCCACGCCGGACGGTGTCAATAACGGAAGCCCACCGAATGCTCTTCTGGGCGGGTCTGGGCAGGGGGCGTCGTCTACCAGCCCGGTAAGATTTGAACGTCGAAGTCCCAGCCCTTGCCCGGGTGCTGAAGGGAAAAGACGCTCGTTGGGTCCATCACCGCAAATCCGTAGAGAAGCAAAGAAACGATTGAACGTGGACGAGAGGCCTGCTGTACTGAAAGTGGGAAACAAAAAGGCACGATTTGAAAGTCCGTCGTCTTGCGCTATCTTCATCGGCTGGATCTCGAGAACGCCTACACGTCGCGTCTGTCCGTGCTATGGCCTCTTTTCTTCTCGTTGCGGGAGTCGTATTGTTGGTGGTAGGGGCCGAAGGATTCGTGCGGGGCGCGTCGCGGCTGGCAACCGGGCTGGGCATCTCGCCGCTCGTAGTGGGGCTTACGGTTGTGGCGCTGGGGACGAGTGCTCCGGAGGGGGCGGTAAGCGTGGGGGCGAGCCTAAAGGGACAGCCCGAAATGGCGCTGGGCAATGTGGTGGGAAGTAACATCTTCAACGTTCTTTTGACCCTCGGCCTCACGGCGCTCCTTACGCCTCTCGCCGTGTCGTCCCGTCTCGTGCGGCTGGACGTGCCCCTGGGCATCGGGGCCGCGACGGGGGTGCTGCTCCTTGCGATGGACGGAACCATCGGGCGCGTCGACGGCCTCGCCCTGATTGGGGGACTCGTGGCCTACACGAGTCTGCTCCTCTACGAAGTGCGCGCAGGTCCGGAGGCGGACACGGGGCAACAGCCGGGGACGGAACAGTCGAAGGCGCCACGCTGGGTTTGGAGCGGGGGACTGATCCTCGGGGGCCTCGTTCTCCTCGTGCTCGGCGCTCGATGGATTGTAACGGGGGCGGTGGACCTCGCCCAGCGGCTCGGGGTGAGTGAGCTCGTGATCGGCCTTACCATCGTGGCCGGGGGGACGTCCCTCCCCGAATTGGCCACCTCAGTGCTGGCTGGAATCCGGGGACGGCGAGAGATGGCCGTGGGCAACGTGTTGGGCAGCAATCTGATCAACCTTCTCGCTGTGCTTAGCTTCTCGGCCCTCGTGGCGCCCAGTGGGGTGCCCGTCCCCCCGTCGGTCCTGTGGTTCGATCTCCCCGTCATGATTGCGACGGCCGTGGCCTGCCTGCCCATTTTCTTCACCGGACAGGTGGTGGCCCGGTGGGAGGGGGCACTCTTCCTCGGCTACTACGGGGCGTACATGGGGTATCTCCTCCTCGCCGCAACGCAGCACGATGCGCTGTCCGCATTCAGTACGGTGATGTGGGGCTTTGTCTTTCCCCTGACGGCGCTGACCTTGCTCGGGGCGTCCATCCGAGAGTGGTGGAGCAAGGGCCAATAACAATACGGGCATCCACGCTTGAGAATCCTTCAGGCAGTCCCCCCGTTGATCTCTGCAAGCATTTTGTCTTCGCCAGCCGGTGTCCGCATGTCTTTTCCCGACCGCGATTTGACCTCCCTGAATCCGGAGCAGAAAGCCGGATTGCCCCCCGGCTCGGTCGTGTTCGTGGGGGAGGAGCGGACCGATCCGGTTGAGTTTCGGATTCTGGAGTACGGCCCGGAGCACCTTCTTGAGACCGACCACGAGGGCCTCGACGAGGTGCTCCAGTACCGGGACACCACCCCCGTCACGTGGATCAACGTCACCGGGGTGCACGAGGAGTCCGTGATCCAGACCATCGGGGATCATTTTCACGTCCATCCGCTCATCCAGGAGGACATCGTCCACACGGGCCAGCGGCCCAAGCTAGACCCCCAGGAGGACTATCTCTACCTCGTCGTCAAGATGCTATACTTCGACGAGGACCGAGGGGGCGAGTTGCGGGCCGAGCAGGTGAGCTTTCTGGTGGGGGAGCGCAACCTAATCTCGTTTCAAGAAGACCCGGGCGATGTCTTCGACCCGATCCGCAAGCGGATCCGGAACGGCCGAGGCCACATCCGCGATCGGGGACCCGACTACCTCGCCTACGCGCTCATAGACGTAATTGTCGATCATTACTTTGTCGTCTTGGAAACGATCGGTGCTCGCACGGAAGACCTCGAAGACGACATCATGGGCGAAGAGCCCGGCGATGTGGAGGACGAGATCCACGACCTGCGTCGCGACCTGATCTTCATGCGCCGGATGACATGGCCGATGCGGGAGCTCCTCCACCAGCTCGAGCGCCTCGACTCGTCCCTGTGGGCGGACCACAACCAGCCCTACGTACGCGACACGTACGACCACGTCGTGCAGGTGCTTGACCTCGTGGAGTCCCTGCGCGACACGGCCAGCGGGCTGCACGACCTGCATATGACCTCCATCAGCAACCGCATGAATGAAATCATGAAGGTGCTGACGATCATCGGGACGATCTTCATTCCGCTGACGTTCGTTGCGGGCATCTATGGCATGAACTTCGAGTACATGCCCGAGCTGGCCTGGAAATGGGCCTACCCCACCGCGTGGGGCGTGATGATTGCGCTGGCCGGGGTGCTGCTCCTCTACTTCCGCCGCCGTGAATGGATTTGAGGGCACATTGCTTACTCTCCGCCTCGCCGCGTGAAGACCAGGCCCGCTCGTCATGCGACGTGTCACGCGGTATGAGGCTTCAGAACACACTTCTTTCCGCACCACTCCTTCTTGCTGATGCCTTCTGCTGACCCTGCCGACCCGGCTGTGTACGAGCGCGGGGACGCCCTCAACGAAATTCTACCGGCCCAGTCAACCGGCGACGGTGGTCCGGCCCCCACGTCGTCGGGGGACGCCGCCGAGGACTCACGAATGTACGACCTCTCGGAGCAAGAGTACTGGGAGTGGCTCGCGGCGCTGATTCAGGAGGGAAGCGAACTGGACGAGCACGTCGACGATCTCCTCGAAGCGATCTACGATCTTGAACCGGCCTTCTACAGCCGGGGCGGGCGGCGACAGCTTCAGGAGCGCCTCCGCCAGCTTCACGAGGTGCGTACTTCCGTGCGGGCGTTCGAACAGGACGTGGAGCAGCTCTCGTTCGTCTTCGCCAAAACCGATACGGTCGAAACCAGTGGGGCGGACAACGCCGATCACGTTCTGGCGAGCATCAAGCGGACGTACGACCGCGCCTACGACCTTTGTCTCTACAAACTTGACCGCATCAGTGACGGCTGGATTACGGCCACCAATCTCCTGATCAGCCTGACCATTCTCATCGTCACCATCCTTTTCTGGTTGGAGTTTCGGTAGCGGCACGGCCTCGGGGCACCGTCGTCGATATTCCTTCTTCGTTTTGGGTTTTGCAGGCTTAGTGCGCAGGTGTCATGGCTGATGGTTCCACCTCGGAGGACGAGTCGATCTGGGCGTACGTGCCGCCCGGCGAGGCGCACGGGCCGGAGCCGCCTGCCCAAGAGAAGCTCTACACGGGACTGTCGGCCGTGCGGGCCGCCGTGACGCAGCTGCGGGCCTGGATGGCTGGGGATGCCTCGGCCGTGTCGGGGCCGCCTGGTGCCGACGAGGCCCTGGAGGCGGGCGCGCCCCTCTCCGACGCGCTCCGTGATCAGGTGGCGCCGTCCCCGGACTGGCGCGACGCAGTGAAGGCGCTGGACGACGTGATAGATTCCGACTCGGAGGCCGGAGCGCCCCTCCTGGTGCACGAGGCGGGCCATCACGACGCGCCGTCCATCGTAGAAGCATGGGGGGCGCGCACGGGCGCGACGGTCATGGATCCCCCGGCGCGCGATCGTCTGGCGGAAGAGGACGGGGCCGCGTGGGTGGCTGCACAGCGGAGCGGGAAGACGCCCTGGGTCCTGCCCCGTCTGGAACGCTGGTGGCTGCGCACGCCGGACGGCGTGGCCTTCGTGCGATCGCTCCTGGACGCCTGGGCAGAGGGCACGCTGGGACGAGGCGTGATTGGGGTCGACCGGCACGCCTGGAGGTATTTGCGGCACGTGTGGCCGGGTCAGGCGCGTCGTCGAGTGACCCTGCGCCCGCCATCGGGCGAGGCCCTGGCACGCTGGTTCTGGAGGCTGGCCCGCCAGGGCGGGGCGCCCGAGGGGACGGTCGAAGAACAGGACGGCGGGGGGCGCGTGCTCCCGAGGCCCGAGTGGAACTCCGGGCGGGCGACGAGCCCGGAGGACGAGACGACGGTGTCCACCTTCCTGCAGTCGCTGGCGGCGCACAGCGATGGGAATCCCGGGGTGGCGTGGGCCCTCTGGCGGCGGAGCCTGCAGGCACCCGGCCCGGAGGCGTCCGCCGCGACGATGGCTACGGTCCCGCCCTGGCCGGCACTTGATCGCCCCGGGCGCCCGGACGCCCCTGAGGGCTCGGACCTTCTTCTCCTACATGCTCTGGTGCTACACGGTGGACTCCCCGATGCCGTCCTCGCCCACGTGACACCGGTGGAGCGCTACGAGCGCCGCGAGCGGCTGCGAACGCTTCACCGCGAGGGGCTTCTCACAAAGGCCGACGGGGCCTGGCAGGTGACGGCCGCCGGGTATCCCGTCGCCTGTGCTCTGCTCCGCGACGAGGCGTACCTTTCCGACCGACCGGACGTCCGGTAGGCGAGGGCCAACTGTCATACTTGTTTCTCAGTGGGAGTCTTCTCGTAATGGCCGGGACAACAGACATACTGCGAAGGATTCAGGTCGAGGGCCTGCTGGTGGTCGCGGCCATCTTGGGGGGCGCCGTGGTGCTCACGCTGATGGTGCAGCGCTATGGCCCACGGCTTGCGGAGCAGGTGCCCGGGCGCTACCGGCTCTCGGTCCTGGCCCTGGTGCCGCTGCTGCGCCTCGTGATTATTGCGGGGGCCCTCGCGCTCATTATCCCACAACTGATTGAACCGACCTTCGAGAATCTGGTCGCCGTTCTGGGGACGGTGGGCGTGGCGCTCGGGTTTGCGCTCAAGGAGTACGTGAGCAGCCTGATCGCGGGCATCGTCGTCGTTTACGAAGGGGCGTACCGTCCGGGCGACTGGGTGGAGGTGGACGGCGAGTACGGGGAGGTCCGGTCCGTCGGCATGCGCGCGATGGAGATGGTGACGCCCGACGACACGGTCGTTGTCGTGCCGCACCAGGCCTTGTGGACCAACCCTATCCACAACGCCAACGACGGGACGCAGGACCTGCAGTGCGTAACGGACTTCTACCTCGACCCCAAGCACGACGGCCAACAGGTGCGGGCCCTCCTACACGACGTGGCCCTCACGAGTCCCTACCTACAGATTGAGCGTCCCGTCGACGTCGTCGCGACGGAGCGGCCCTGGGGGACGCACTATCGCCTGAAGGCGTATCCGGTGGATCCCCGTGACCAGTTTCGCTTCACGACCGACCTGACGGTGCGGGGAAAAGCAGCGCTGCGGGAGGCGGAGGTCTCGCCGGCCCAGGTTCGGGGCCTTGTCGAGTGACGGCGGAACGAAGCGCAAGCGGCCCACCTGCCCGTCCGGGCCGCAAGGTCGCGGGGAACAAGGGCCTCGCCGAAGAAAAGATACACACCGGTCCCACACCCTTTGAGGGACGGTCGGCCACTCGTCCATTCTGTTTTATTACTGGTGACACTCCACTATGACGTCGTTTGCTACCGTCTTGAGACGATCTGCTCTGGGACTTGCTGCGCTGCTTATCGGGCTGGGGGCTCATCCGGCAGCCGCCCAGTCGCCTGGAGGAGCCGGGGTTACGGTTGGGGCCGGCGATGCCCTCCGCGTGGGCGGCCTCGTGCAGGCGGATGCCTACCTGGGACGGGAGGCCGGTCCCAACGACGGCTTCCGGGCCCGAAGTGCGCGGCTTCGGCTCGGGGGACAGGCCGAAGGGCTCTCGTACGTCGTGCAGACCGACTTCACGTCGTCGAGCCGTGAAGCGCCGAGCTCACTTCTTGACGCGTTTGTCCAGGTCCCGCTTGCCAACCGGCTCCGGCTTCGTGGAGGACTCTTCAAAACGCCGTACAGCGCCGAATTTCTGGCGCCGCGTCCCCGCATCCGATTCGCCGAGCGGGCCCGTGTGGTCAACGCCCTCGCCCCGAACCGACAGGCCGGGGTTCAGCTCACGGGAGACCTGACGGCCGAGGCGAGTGATGCACAGGTAACGGCCACCCTCGGGGCCTTCAACGGCACGCGAGGCCTCAGCACGAACGACAACGAGAACCTTCTCTACCTAGGGCGCCTGACCGGGAGCGCGCCCCTCGGACCCGGCACGCTCGACGTGGGGGCGAGCGGAGGCTACAGCATCGACGGCCAAGTGTCGATTCCAAATACGCTTCCGAACACCGTGTCCACGTTCACGGGCACCCGTGCTCTCTTCCAGGCCGACGCCCAGTACGAGACCGACCGGTGGCTGCTGGCCGGGGCCCTTCACGCGGCCGACCTGGAGTACGACGACGAGGACCCCGCCACCGGAATAAATTCCCAGTCTCCCTTCGGCTACTACGCGACGGCCGGGCTGAATGTCGCCGATGGGCATCAAGTGCTCGCGCGACTGGAGGGCTACGACCCCGATTCGGCCGGGCGGACTCCGGACGACCAATTTGTGCTCGGATACAACTACGACGCCTCGTCGGTCTTGCGGGTGGTGGTGAACTATAAGGCGTCGACCGAGGACGTGGCCGACGGCTTCTTCACGGGGCGACTGCAGGTGGCCTTCTAGGCCGAAAACACGAATCCGAACGCCTCGCACTCACAAACAATGGGGGCATCGGCCGGCGCCGAACAGCGCGACGGGCCGATGTCCCCATTGGTTCGTTTTATCTTGGAGGAGCGGAAGGAAACGTGCTTGAGGGACTTGTCCCCGCCGTATCTGCTAGAAACGGTGGGCCAGGCCGAGGCCGGCGAAGAACGCGCTCCGGTTCTCGTCCACCTGGAGCCCGGTGTTGACGTCCAGCTGGGTGTCCGGGCTCGACAGGAGGGTCAGGCCCGCCTCCACGTAGTTTTGGTTCAGGCCTGTGGAGTAGAAGCCGGCGTAGCCGACGTACCCACCCACGCGGTCCGCAACGTCGAAGCTCAGGGTCGGAATGAAGAGGTACGACGGATCCGCGTCGCCGCCGTAGGGGACTGAGGTGCCGGCGTTGACCGAGAGGCCGAGGCCCTCCCCGAGGGCGCCGTTGAAGGCAAGCGCCAGTGTTTGAGACACACGGTCGTTCTCGAATGCGCCCGATCCGGTGGGAAAGTCCCAGGTGCTGACCACGCTGAGTGCAGACAGAGACGACTGGACGAGACGGAGCTTCCCGCCGACGCTCGTGCCGGTATACTCAGTATCGGGGGCGTCAAGCGCAGCGGAGCCCACCCCGCCCCGCAGTTCCAGAATGTCGGCCACGCCATAGCGCAGCAGCAGCTGCCCGAGCTCGGCGTTGGTGCCAAAGTCATCGTTGGCCGCAGCGGCCCCGAGCTCAGCCTGGAAGGTGCCGGGCGCGACCGTCGCCGTGCCGTCCCCGAACCCGGGACGATCCGCGGAGATCTGCCCCGTCGCGGACGAGGGGGCCATCAGAACAACGGCGAAAGGGAGGAACAGGGCGAGAGCAATGCGTATCGAAGTGCTTTTCATGCGTCGGAGAGGGACGTGTGCGAAAGAAAACGAATGAGCATGGACCAATAAGAACCACCGAGACTAGGTCGGTTCCGGGTTAGAAGTGGAGGGGGACGAGTCGCCCTCATCGCCCGCCTGCTGCACCGGAAACGGGGTCGTCTCGCTGCCGGTGTAGAGGGTCCGGTGGGGAAATGGAATCTCGATGTCGTGCTCGTCGAAGGCGTCTTTGATCTCGACCGGGATGCTGTTCCGGAGGTCGAGAAAATTCTCGGTCTTGGCCCACACGCGGAACTGATAGTTCATCGACGAGTCGGCAAATCCGTCGAAGAGGACGCTGGGAGTGGGCTCCTCCAGGCACAGCGGATTGCGGTCGGCCACCTCCATCAGTACGTCCCGCACCGCCCGCAGGTCCTCTTTGTAGGCGACGCCGATCTGCAGGTCGATTCGCCGGATGGAGAAGCGGCGCAGGTTGGTCACCTCCGACTTGATCATCGTCTCGTTCGGAATCCGGACGAACAGATTGTCGAAGGTACGAAGCTTGACCGAAAGGAGGTCGACCGACAGCACCTCGCCGGTGGTGCCGTTCACGCGGATGACGTCGCCGACCGAAAACGGGCGCTCGCCCAGCAGAAAGAGGCCGCTGATGACGTTGGAGGCCGACGTCTGGGAGGCAAACCCAAGCGCGACGGTCAGGATGCCGGCCGCCCCGAGCAGCACGCTCAGGTCGAACCCGAGCTCCATGAGGGCCGAGGCCGTGAACAGCCCGGCAATGCCGTAAAACGCGCCCCGCCGGATGATCATGGCGCGTTGGGCGTCCTCCTCCGCGAAGAGGCGAGCGAGACCGTTCCCGGCCAGGCGGCCTAGCGCAAGGCCGGCGAGTACTTTTACGAGGGCCTTGAGGGCGTTTGCGGCCTGCGGACTCGTTACGTAGTCGACGGCAAGGGTCCACCACTGCTCCATGGGACGATTCGGTTGGAAAAGAGAGAGCTGCGGGGAGGCGTTACGGGGCGAAGAGCGTGCCCACGGCGCTGAACGTGCTTGTGAAGAGTCCCTTCTTCGTGTGCTCGCGAGGCTCCCGCAGGAGCTCGGCCTCGTCGGCGTCGCTGGGGGGACCGCTCCGCACCTGTACGTCGGCCCCGCTCTGATTCGTTGAGTGCGTCATCGTGACGGCCGGGGTCCAGAGTTGGTGAGTCGGGGTCGTGTAGAGGGCGAGGTGCTGAACCGGCAACTGGACCCGCTCCAGGGCCAACGCGTCCGGGGCGTTGTTTTGAATCTGAAGCGGGGTGACCGCCCGGTGAAAGCGACGAGGCAGGCGGTTGAGGCGGAGCCGCCCGGCGGTGCGCGTCGCGTAGCAGAACTCGCCGTCGGTGGTAGAGGCCCCAAACCATGTGTCGGACATGCGAAAGGACGGCATCTCCTGCAGTTGGCGCCCCGAGTCCGGAAGCAGGATCCGAATCCAGAGGGCTGTGCTCAGGTAAAGGGTCACTGACTCCCTCGGGGGGACGTACAGCGGATGTTCGGGGCGCGAAACGACCGGGCGGTCGGCCAGGGCCGGTTGCAGTGCGATGCGTGGCTCCGCGTCCTTGAAGCCGTAGCGGTTGGTGTGGAGGGCCTCGTCGTCCCTATCGAGAACAGGCGCCATCTCCTCCCTCGAAAGGGACGTCGTGACGCCGCTCCGGTTGGTCAGCGGATCTGCGGCCTCGTCGTTGGGCGAGGGCTGGTGAATGACCCGCCACTCGCGGTCTGTGCGGTAGAGCCAGAGCGTCGACGGGCCGACGGCCCATCGTCCGCCGGTGTGCACGTCGAGGGAGACTGTGCCCCACCACGGCGTCGGGTCCGCGTCGGGCTCGGAGGGCTCCATGGTTTAGGGGAAGGGTTGCGAGAAGAGCAGGGCGCCCCACGAAACCAGAGGGCTCTTTCGAAAACGCACGCCCCAAAGTAAGGGTGAAGTTGTCTTTGAACAACTAGGGCGGCAGCTCTGGCGCGGCAACCGCACAGCCATGCAGCGCACGCGAGGCCGCGAGGCATGAGCCCCAGATTCTCTGTAAAATCGAGAGGATTCCGGGAGGCGTGGCCCCGGTGGTTGTGTCTCTGGGGACGGCTCCTCACTATGTGTGTATCCGTGCTCAAAATACTCACCCCGCCCCAGCTTCTCCACTCGTGGTTTCGCTCCTTCTTGCTCAGGCGGCGCCCGTCTTTACCCCAGACATGTTCGTCGTGTTGGGGCTCATCGCCGTCGTGCTCGTCCTGTTCATCACGGAAGCCATCCCGATCGACATGACTGCCCTCGGGGTCATCGTGGCGGTCGTGCTGTTGGAGCCGTGGACGGGCGTAGGGCCGACAGACGGCATATCGGGCTTTGCGAGCCCGGCCACCGTCACGGTGCTGGCGATGTTCGTGCTCAGTGAGGGCGTCCGGCGCACAGGGGTGCTTCGGCGGATTGGAAACTGGATCGTGGACTGGGCGAAGGGGAGCTTTTACAAGCAGTACGGAGCGCTGGTCGGGCTCTCCGGTACCACCGCGGGCGTCATCAACAACACCCCCGTCGTGGCGATGATGATTCCGATGGCGATCAACATTGCCCGGAAGACGAAGATGTCGCCGTCGAAACTGTTGATGCCCATCTCCTTCGCGTCGATGCTGGGCGGAATGCTTACGGTCATCGGGACCTCCACCTCCATCCTGGCGAGCGACGTGAGCGCGCGCCTGATTGGGCATCCGTTTTCGATGTTTGAGTTTACGGCGCTGGGGGCGATCGTGCTGGCAACGGGCGTCGTGTACCTGATGGCAGTGGGGCACCGGCTGTTGCCGGAGCGCATCAGGCCGGAGGAGGACCTGACCGACGAGTTTGAGATGAGCGGCTACCTGACGGAGGTCGTGGTGACGGAGGAATCTCCCCTGGTCGGGGTTGCGGTCCGGCAGGCACTAGCCGCGTTGGACCTCGACATCGACGTCATGCAGATGCGCCGCGATGGGGAGGCGTTTGCCGCCCCGCTCGGGCCCAAGCAATTCCGCGCGGGCGACGTGCTCCTGCTGCGGACGAGTCGCGATTCGCTGGTGGAGCTGATGCAGGCCCAGAAACTGGAGCCGGTGGTGCATACGAAGATCACGCAGGATGACGTTGAGATCGAGCAGCAGAAGGAGGTGCTCATCGAGGTGGTGTTGCTGTCGGACAATCCGCTCCTCGGTGAGACGCTACGGTCGGTCCGGTTTGCGCAGCAGTACGACGCGCTGGTGCTCGCCATTCGGCGGCACGGGAAACTGCTCTACGACGAGATCGACGCGATGCCATTGCGTGGGGGCGACACGCTGCTCGTCCAGGCCTCGGTTCCCGCCGTCGAACAATTCGAGCGGAACCGAACCTTCGTGGTCGTGCAGGACGACGAGGAGACGTCTTTTCGGAGTGAGAAGCTCCCGCTTGCCCTCGGCATTGTGGGGCTGGTGGTGGGGCTTGCGGCCCTGGAGGTGATGCCCATCCTCGTCTCGGCCCTGGGCGGAGTCGTGGCCATGGTGGCCACGGGCTGCGTGCGGCCCACCGAAGTGTACGAGGCGGTAGACTGGAGCGTGATCGTGCTCCTGGCCGGCCTCATTCCGCTGGGGATGGCCATGGAGCGGTCCGGCACCGCGGGGTACCTAGCCCACGGGGTGACGGCCGTGTCGGAGGGAATTCCCGCCTTCGCGCTGCTGCTCGTCTTCTACGTCTTCACCAGCCTCGTCACCCAACTGATCAGCAACAATGCCAGCGTCATTCTGATGATTCCGATGGCCGTGGAGGCGGCCCAGCTGACGGGGGCGGATCCGTTTTCGTTCGTCCTCGCGGTGACGTTCGCCGCGAGCGGGGCCTTGCTCACCCCGATCGGCTACCAGACCAACCTGATGGTGTACGGGCCGGGCGGGTACCGCTTTACCGACTTCCTGCGGATGGGGGCGCCGCTGCAGGTGCTGCTCGCCATTGTCACCTGCGGGGGCATCTGGCTGCTGTGGGGGGTGTAGGGGCGGAGGTCAACCTTTTACCTCTCCCAGGCCCGCCGCTCTCCACCCGATTCGGGGCCCATCTGCCGATCGCACTGGCCGCCTCGTGTAGTTGGAGGTGTTCTGAACCACCTTCCGTTGGCCGCCCTATGCAGAATCCGCCTCGCTGGGCTCCGGAAGATCGGACGTGCAATGAGGACAACGGGTGGCCTGGACTGGCACGTCGGAGACGCAGTGCGGGCACTTCTTGATCGTCTTCGGGGGCGACGGCCCTTCGTCGGGCTCGCGCAGCTGGTTGATGTAGCGGACCAGCAGAAAGACCGCGAACGAGACGATCAGAAAGCTGACCACCGCGTTGATGAACGTCCCAACGTTGACCGTGACGGCCCCGGCGTCTTGGGCCGCCTGCAGGGTGGTGTACGGGGCCCCGGGCGTCCCCTCCCGAAGAACGAAGAACAAGTTTGCAAAGTCGATGCCCCCGGTCAGTAGGCCGAGCGACGGCGTAAGGATGTCCTTGACGAGGGATTGCACGACCGTCCCGAATGCCCCGCCGATGATGATGCCCACGGCCATGTCGATGACGTTGCCGCGGATCGCAAACTTCTTGTACTCCTCGAGCATGGGCGGCACGATGCAAGGACGGGACGGCGCGACCGATCTGAGCGGAACGGGCGTGCTCCGTTAGAACAGGTCTGCGTCCGCGGAAAAGGATTCCAGTTCCGTGACCACGCGTTGCAGGAAGCTGGATCCCATGGCGCCGTCGATGATGCGGTGGTCGTAGCTGAGGGAGAGATACATCATGTGGCGCACGGAGATGGCGTCGCCGAGGCCGTCGTTCTCCACGACGACGGGCCGCTTCTGGATGGCCCCGGTGGCGAGGATGCCCACCTGGGGCTGGTTGATGATGGGCGTGCCCATCAGGGAGCCGAGCGAGCCGATGTTGGTGACGGTGAAGGTGCCGCCCTGCAGTTCATCGGGCTGAAGCTCTTTGTTGCGGGCACGATCGGCCATGCTTGCCGCCTTGCGGGCCAGTCCCGACACGTTGTAGTCCCCCGCGTTCCGGATGACCGGAGCGAGGAGGCCCTTGTTGCCGATGGCCACGGCGATGCCGACGTGAAAGTCGTGCTTGATGACAATCTTGTCGCCCTCCACGCTCGCGTTGAGCAGGGGATGGTCGCGAAGCGCCTCCACCGCGGCCTTCACGAAGAAGGGCGTGTAGGTGAGCTTCACGCCCTCGCGCTCCAGAAAGGCCTCCTTGTTGGCCTCTCGGAGCTGGACGAGGCCCGTCACGTCGGCCTCGGCGAAGGAGGTCACGTGGGCGGACGTGGCTTTCGACCGCACCATGTGTTCGGCGGTCATCTTGCGCATCCGGTCCATGGGCTGCACCTCGATGCGGTCGCCGTACTGCTGGCGCAGCTCCTCGTCGCTCGGGCCTTCGTCGACCGTGTAGTCGCCGCGGGCGGGCGGGGTCTCATCCGCACGACTGGGGCGCGGCGGCCGCTCGGGAGCGGTCGTGGGGGCTGCGGGCGCCTCCTCGCGTTCCTCGAGGTACGCAAGCACGTCCTCCTTTGTCACGCGACCGCTCCGGCCGGAGCCCTCCAGGGATTCCAGCTCGCTCATGTGAAGGCCTTCCTCCTTCGCGATTGAGCGCACGAGGGGCGAGTAAAATCGCCCATCGTCGCCGCGGCGCTTGATTGTCTCTTCGGGTGCGCGCTGCGGTTCGTCGGTGCTGGGCACCGCGCCGTCGCCGGACGGCGGCGTGGAGGGCAGTTCCGCCTCATCGGTTCCGGGGGCGGCCTCCTGCATCTCGTCGGGCTCGTCGGACGCGGGGGGCTCCACCGCCCCGGCTTCCGCCTCCGAGGCCAAGAGGGCGACGACCGTGCCGACCTCGACGGTTTCTCCCTCGTCGACGAGCTTCTCGGTGAGCACCCCTTCGGCGGGGGAGGGCACCTCCGTGTCCACTTTGTCGGTGCCAATCTCCAGGAGGATCTCGTCGATGACCACCTCCTCGCCGATGTCCTTGTACCAGGCGACGACGGTGCCCTCGGTAATGCTTTCGCCCATCTTGGGCATCACGACCTCGACCTCGTCGCCGGAGGGGGCCGGAGAGGGGGCTTCTTCCGAGCCCGTCTTCGGAGCGGTCTCTCCGTCTTCCTCCTCAGCGACCGCCGTGGAGGCGCCGGTCTCCGCCCCGGCCGCCTCTTCTTCGGCCGGTGCCTCGGCGGGGGGCTCGTCGCTGGCGTCCACCTCGGCGGCCTCCGTCTCGGTGTCTAGCGTCGCAATGATGGTTCCAACCTCCACCGTGTCGCCTTCCTCGACGAGCGTCTCCGTAAGCACGCCGCCCTTGGGGGAGGGCACCTCCGTATCGACCTTGTCGGTCCCGATCTCAAGCAGAATCTCGTCCTGCTCCACCTCGTCGCCGGGCTGCTTGTGCCAGGCAATGACGGTGCCTTCGGTGATGCTTTCGCCCATCTTGGGCATTTCAACGTCAACTTGTGCCATGATTTCGGTCGTGTGCCGTGCAGTGAGAATGTGTGGGGGCGGTCAGGGGAGACGCCGCATGGAAGGACTTCCAATGTAGGGAATGAGGCCCACGAATCAAATAGTGGGACGGTTCTGGGGTATGTGGAAAATGGGAGGGCACGGAAAGAAACGATGGCAAAAAACGGAAGAATCAGTGCTGTCGGTTGCGTTCTTCGTCGCCAGCAAAGATCCTAAGAAGCGTTACTGCCGTACAGCATTGTCCGTATGTTCGGGGTGCAAGCATCGCGCTTCCGTGTCTGTCGTGGGGCCTCCGGACGTGGTCCAGAGGCTTAGCCCTTAGCCTTGTTCGAAAACCGATCACAGTCTCTCTTTTGTCGTGAAGCAGCTTGTCGTCGCCAACGCCCCTCTCGTTGCGGGCATTGCATCGCTCCTTGCACTCGCCTTTGCCTTCTATCTCGTCCGGTATATTCTCCGCCAAGATGCCGGAAACGATCGCGTTCAGGAATTGTCCCGCGACATTCAGGCTGGAGCCAAAACGTTCATGACCCGTGAGTTCCGGTACCTGGGCATCTTTGCCGTCGTCGTGGCGGTGGTGCTGTACTCCATGCCGGAGACCGGACTCCCAACGACGATCGGGTTTCTCGTCGGAACGGTGGCCTCGGGATTGGCCGGATGGATCGGCATGTGGATTGCTACCAAGTCGAACGGGCGCACGGCCCACGCCGCGCAGACTAGTTTCGCCAAGGCGCTGAATATCGCCTACTCGGGCGGCTCCACAATGGGTTTCTCGGTGGTGGGGCTTGGGCTGCTGGGCCTCGCCGTCATCTACGCCCTGTTTCCGGAGCACAGCCACGCCTGGCTCGGCTACGCCTTCGGGTCCTCTTGCGTGGCGTTGTTTTTGCGCGTGGGGGGCGGCATCTACACCAAATCGGCCGACGTGGGCGCCGACGTGGTGGGGAAGGTGGAGGCCGGCATTCCCGAAGACGACCCCCGCAACCCCGGCGTCATCGCCGATAACGTGGGCGACAACGTGGGCGACGTGGCCGGCATGGGCTCGGACCTCTACGAGTCGTACGTCTCGGCGGTCGCGGCGACCATGTTCCTCGGCGCGGAGGTCGACTTCACGGAGGCCTTCCCGAACCTCGGGTTTGAGGACCTGGGGCTCATGATTGCCTTCCTGTTTGGGGTTCTCGGCATCGTGTCCTCCATCATCGGGTACTTCTTCGTGAACGCAGGGGAGGGGACGGACGTCTCCTACGAACAGCAGGCGGCCAACGCCCGCTCGGCGCTCAACCGGGGCACCACGGTCGCCAATGTGCTGACGAGCCTCCTGGCGCTGGGCCTGATCTTTTGGCTCGTGCCGGGTGGGGAGTCGGCCGCGGCGGTGATCGACGACGCGGCGTCGTCGATGGACGTGCGCTGGGCCCTCTTTCTGACCATCCTGTCCGGCCTCATCACGGGTGTCGTGATCGGGAAGGCGACAGAGTACTACACCTCCGAGTACACGCCGGTGAAGAAGATCGCAGAGTCGGCCGAAACGGGGGCCGCGACGACCATCATCGAGGGGCTCGGCACCGGCATGCTGAGCACGGTGGTGCCGGCCCTGGCGGTGTCCGTCGCGACGCTTCTGGCGTATCACCTGGGGGGCCTCTTCGGCATCGCGCTCGCCGCGCTCGGAATGCTGCTCACGCTCGGCGTGGTGCTGTCGACCGACGCCTACGGGCCGATTACCGACAACGCACAGGGCATTTCCGAAATGGCCAACCTCGGCCAGGACGTACGTGAGCGCTGTGAGGCACTCGACTCGGCCGGCAATACGACCGCCGCGATCGGGAAGGGGTTCGCCATCGGGTCCGCGGCGCTGGCGGCACTCGCGTGGCTGGCCACCTACTTTTCGGAGGCGGCGGCGCAGAACCTGCTGTCGCTAGAGGCGGGCGTCAACCTTATGAACCCTCCCGTTCTGGTGGGCCTGCTCCTGGGCGCCATGCTGACGTTTTACCTCTCCTCGGTCGGGATCCACGCCATCAGTCGGGGCGGGGCGGCCGTCGTCAACGAGGTGCGGCGGCAGTTCGACGAGATTGACGGCGTGCGCAGCGGCGACACGAAGCCGGACTACGCCCGGTGCGTGGACATCACAACGGGGGCGGCGCTACGCGAGATGATGCTGCCCGGTGTTGTGGTACTGGTGGCGCCGGTCGTGGTGGGCGCCCTGCCGGGGCTCGGCGTTGAGGCGCTGGCGGGCCTGCTCGCCGGTGTGCTGATGAGTGGCTTCCTGACGGCGATCTTCATGTCGAATGCCGGGGGCGCCTGGGACAACGCCAAGAAGTACATCGAGTCCGGCGTGCACGGCGGCAAGGGCAGCGAGGCGCACAAGGCCTCGGTCGTGGGCGACACTGTGGGCGACCCGCTGAAGGACACGGCGGGGCCCTCGCTCAACGTGCTCATCAAGCTGATGGGCAAGGTGGCGGTCATCTTCCTGCCCCTCTTTGCCTACCTGTTGGGCTAGTGCGCCCTTGCATTCTGCATCCTGTCATTCCCCCGACCGGGCCCTGTCGCTTGGTCGGGGGATTCTATTTGGGACCCGCGTCGAAGGGGGCGTCAGTTGAAGCGATTCATCGCCGTGTCCAGGTCATCCCGGGCCGCCGTGAGGATGGCGTCTTCAGCGTCCTCGCGGGCCGACCGGGCCGCCGGCCGCTGCTCGTCGGTAAAGGAGGAGAGGACATAGTCGGACTGGCGCCCCTCCGGAAAGTCGTCGCCGATGCCAATCCGAAGGCGGGGGAATTCGGTGGTGCCGAGCCGCTGGGCCACATGGGCAAGGCCGTTGTGTCCCCCGCTGCTGCCCGCAGGGCGGAGCCGGATGGTGCCGATCGGAAGGTGCAGGTCGTCGACGATGACGAGGAGCCGGTCGAGGGAAAGGTCGTAGTGGTCCTGCAGGCCCGCGACGGCGTCGCCGCTCCGGTTCATGTAGGTGAGAGGCACGGCCAGCCCGATCTTCTGATCGACGTACCGGCCCCAGCCGACGAGCGCGTCGGACTGGTGCTGGAGCGAGATGTCGAGGCGGCCGGATAGCCCGTCGATGACCCGATGGCCTACGTTGTGGCGTGTGTCTTCGTACTCGGCGCCTGGATTGCCGAGGCCGATGGCGAGAAGGGAGGGGGTAGACATGCGGTCTGAGGGAGGTGGGGAGACAAATAGAAAAGGGCGACCGGAGTCGGCCGCCCTTCTGGGGAGTCAAATGGAGGGACGTCGGCGCGCAGCCGATCGCTCTTACTGATACTCTTCTTCGGCGCCGCCCTCGCCCGCTTCGTCTTCGCCTTCGGCGGCCTCGCCTTCTTCCGTGTCGACGGCCTCGCCCTCCTCGGCAATTTCCTCCTCGGTGAGCTCTTCCTCCTCTTCTTCGGCCTCGGTCGTGGGTGCGGTCTCGATCTGCGGCGCTACCACTGTGACGAGCGTCTGGTCCCTCGACGTTTTGATCTCGTAGTCGGTCTCAAGGTCGTAGACGTGTAGCGAGTTGCCGATGGCAAGCTCGCTGATGTCGACCTCGATCTGAGAGGGAATGTTCTCGGGCAGCACCGAGATCGTAAGCTCACGGGCAATCTGCTGGGTGTCGCCGCCGTTCTGCTGGCCGACCGGAATTCCGGTGTAGTTCAGCGGCACCGTCAGCGTGACCTCGTCGCCCTCTTCGAGCGCCTGAAAGTCGGCGTGCAGGGGACGGTCGGTGAGCGGGTGCAGGTCGTAGTCCTTCAAGATGCAGTTCCACGTGTCCCCGTTCATCTCTACCTGGGCCACCGGGGCCGAGCGCCGGTAGATCAGCTTGTTGAGAGCGGCAATCGGAATCTGCAGCGGCGTCGACTCGACGGTACGCCCGTACAGGATGCACGGGACGCGGTTGTCGTTGCGGATTTCGCGGGCGGCCTTCGAGCCGGTCTCGCGCGGCTGGGCTTCGATGACGGGGGCGTCCATGACGGAAAGACGGTCCGGTGAAAAGGGTGACAGCAACCGGGACAGATGACCGGTCACCTCTCTATGCAGAATACATACTAGATCCACCCCCTCGTTTGGTTCCGGGAAGGCCGGGCCGATTCAAGCAAAATAGACGCTGGGGCAGGGGGGCGCCTCGGTGCGTCCAGGGGCATCCCGTGAACGAGCCCCCGGCGTCCTCCTCCTCGCAGGACCGAGGTCACCGCTACTCGGCAAAGAGCGTGGAGACCGAGCGGTCGGTGTAGATGTGGCGGATGGCCTTGGCGAACAGGTTCGAGACGCTCACCACCTCGATGCAGTCGGACGGGCGCTTGAGGGGCACCGTGTCGGTGATGATGAGCCGCTCGAGGGGGGAGCTCTCAATTCGGTCGTAGGCCGGGCCGGAGAGAAGGCCGTGCGTACAGGCCGCCATGATTTTTAGGGCACCATGGTCTTTGAGCGCCTTCGCGGCGCGGGTCAGGGTGCCGGCGGTGTCGACGATGTCGTCGATGATGAGTACGTCTTTGCCCTCCACATCCCCGATGACGTTCATTACCCGCGCTTCGTTCTGACGGGGGCGGCGCTTGTCGATGAGGGCCAGGTCCACGCCCAGACGCTGTGCGTAGGCACGGGCCATCTTGAGGCCGCCCACGTCCGGGGCCAGCACGACGAAGTCGTCGAGGTCAAACTGACGGACGTGGTCGGTCAGGACGGTAGAGCCGTACAAGTGGTCCACCGGCACGTCGAAGAAGCCCTGGATCTGAGCGGCGTGAAGCTCCATGGTCAGGATGCGGTCCACGCCGGCAGAGGTGAGCATGTTGGCCATGAGCTTGGCCGCGATGGAGACGCGCGGCTGGTCCTTGCGCTCCTGTCGGGCATAGCCAAAGTAGGGAATCACGGCCGTCACGCGTTCGGCCGAGGCCCGCTTGGCGGCGTCAATCAGAAGGAGCAGCTCCATCCAGTTGTCCGCCTTCGGATGGGTGCTCTGGATAATGAACAAATCCGCCCCCCGGATGGACTCCTCAAACCGCACGTAGATTTCGCCGTCCGCAAAGTCGCGGATGCTGAGATCCCCGAGGGTGGTGCCGTACGCTTCGGCAATCTTGTTGGCGAGGGCCGGGTTGGAACGGCCCCCAAAGATGGCAACGCGGTGTTCATTGCTCGACGCACGCATGAGGGGACGGGGCACCGGGGCGGCAGCGGTCAAGAAGACAAAGATACGGTTGCCCGGGGTGGATTCGAACCACCACTAACGGCTCCAAAGGCCGCTGTCCTGCCATTAGACCACCGGGCAATGCGGGGCACGTGGCTTTTTCTCTTCACTCCTCCCGTAGGGTAGAAAACAACAGGGAATGAATCAACGAGCCAACGGGGGTGCAGTTCATGAAGAGGGGCTGAGAAGTGAGGCTCACGGTGGAGGCGGTCCCCAAGAACGCGCCGTTAGGTCCAGGCGCGAAGCTCAGTGAGCTCCTCCGCTATGGGAGCGACCTGGTCGGGCGCTAGCGTGCCCCGATCGGTGAGCAGGCCGCCCGTAAGGAGGGCGGGAGGGGTGGTGTCGAACCGAGGCGCCCGCACCGCTACGTCCAGAGACCCGTCGTACACGGTTCGATCCGCGGCGGACTCGTCGGACGTATCGTCGTCCACCGAGATTTTATCGATCGCGCACGCGGCGTACACAGGCACCTCGGCGTGATGGGCCGCGAGGGCAGCCCCGTACGTCCCTGCCTTGTTCACCACCGCGCCCGAAGGCTGTACCGTATCCGCCCCCACGAGTACGGCGTCGATGGCGCCCTTCTGCAGGCGACGAGCGACGGCGGCGTCGGGGAGGAGCGTCACGTCGAGGCCGGCTCTGGTGAGGCGTTCGGCGACGCCCACGCCCTCCTCTCCAGGTGCCGAGACGGCCACGCTGACGGTGGGCGACGGATCGGCGCTCTGGAGGGCCGACAGAACGGTGCCGGAGCGGGACAGGGTGAGCACATGGGCTCCGCCTACCTGTGCGGCCGCGGTCTCGGCCGCCGCCGCGTCGGCCGCCAGGGCGTTCTGGATGGCCTCGTGGGCGTTGGTTTCGACCGCATCAGGAGGGAGCTCCGGGAGGCTCGCGTGCATGGCGCGATGAAGCCGGTTTACCAGCGCCGCCATTGACGGCCGGGCATCCAGCAGGCGATGGGCGATGCCGATCAGGCGCCCCCGAGCATCCTCAATCGTGCCGGCCTCGGACTGGGCGAGCATGCCGGCCCGGTCGCGCAGCACCTCCAGGGCTCGAATTGAGAGATAGGCCGACCCGTGCGTCGTGTCGTTCGTGATGCCGAGGATGGACGGTGCCACGCGGCGGTACGAGGTCCAAAGGTCCGGCACCGTATCGCGCCGCAACAGTGCGGTGGGAGAGACCCACTCGACCTCCTCGGTCTCCCAGTTCGTCTGGATCGATCGGGCGTCGACGTCGAACAGGAACGGGTGGACCCGCCAGCGCGTCCCGTGGTCGTCATCCTCGACCGTGAACGCCGATCCCTGCCGTTGGGGATGAACGTCGGCGTCACGCAGGCCCGTTTCCTCCTCGACCTCTCGCAGCGCGGACGCCGGCGGATCATCATCTTCAATATGCCCGGTGACGGCGCCCCACTGGCCGGGATACGAGTCAACATTTTCGCTGCGGTGAAGAAGCAGCACCTCGCCTCGGTGCCGGAGAAAAACGGTGACGACGGGTGTCGGGTCGGCGTCGGGCATGGGACGAAAGCCAAAACACGTGCAAGAAAACAACACGGCGAGATCACTGCCTGGCACGCGCCCCGTCGTTGAGCGATCCGTCCGTGTAGGCAGACGGTTGGAAATTTTGCGTCCGATTGCTACTATAGGAGTAGTAATAGATAGATGCCTCTGTCGTCATGTCAAGCTTCCACGGTCGTCTTTGGCTCCTGCTGGCCTGTGCTTTGGTCGGCGCCGGGTGTGTTACGTCGTTTCCCCGCCACACTGGAGGGACGTCGCCGGAGCGCGTCGTCTCGACGCCCGACTCGACCCGCCCGACGTCGGTTGAGCGGGACACGACGCGCCGTCCCCTCGGTAGCGCCGGACCGATGCATGCCCTGCGCGCCGCCTACATGGATGGAGCCTACGACGCGGTGGCCCGTCGCATCCGCAGCCGACGACACAACGACTCGCTCCGCACGTCCGAATCGCAAGAGCTCCACGTCCTGCTCGGACGGGCCGAACAGGCACGAGGACGGCACGCGGCTGCCATTGACGCCCTACGCACGGCCCGACGGGTCGCCGAGGAGGAAGGGCGGTCCACAGCGGTGATTGACCGGGCCCTCGGGGACAGCTACACTGCGCTGTACCGGTGGCCAGAGGCCGCGTCGGCGTTCGAGCGTGTGCTCGATGCGCATCCCGACGACCGGGCGGTTCGGCAGGCTCTCGCGGAGACATACCGGCGCTCTCGAGAGTGGGCGGAGGCGCGGGCTCAGTACGCACAATTGGTGCGTGCCGACTCCTCAAACGGGCAGTGGTGGGCGCGCCTCGGGCAGTGTACCCTTGAGCTCAACCAAGCAGAGCAGGCGCGGCGCCACTTCAGGGAGGCCCACCGGCGAGTGCCACAGTCCGCAGAGGTGGCGCTGTCCCTCAGCCGGCTGCACCGCGCAGATGGGCATCCCGAAGCAGCCCGGCGCGTCGTGGACACCACCTTGACTTACCAGTCGGGGGATCCCCGACTGTGGCGCCGCCGAGCCGACCTCGCATTTGAGCGTGACGATCTCAAGGAGGCGCGTCGTGCGTACGTCCGGACGCTGGCCACGGGCGACTCGTCGGCGACGGTGTACCGGCGGATTGGCCTCGTCGACGTGCGCCGCCGGCGGTATGCCCAGGCCCTCCCGTTCCTCCGGCGGTCCCTGCGGCGCGACTCCAGTCACGTCCGTACGCCCCTTTATCTGGGCGTTACGTACCTGCGGCTCGACAGCCTGCACCGGGCGGGCATGTACCTTCAAAATACCATCGACCAGGAAGCGAAGGGCCCGATTACGAAAGCCCTGGAGCACCAAGGGGCCCTGTACAGTCGGCGTGGAAACGTGTCCGCCGCGATCGAGGCCTACAAAACGGCCCTCCGACTACGACCCGGGCGGACGGAGCTCTACTTCCGCCTCGCGACGGTCTACGACGAGCACTACAGGGACAAGGCCCCTGCCGCCCGTTACTACCGCCGATTTCTCCAGGCCCACGAGGGGACACTTCCTGAGCTGCGCCGATGCGCCACGTCTCGTCTCGATGCCCTTCGCCCCACCCTCCACATGCAGCAGGGCCCCGCGTCGTCGAACGAGTAAATGCGGGGATCTAGCCGAGGCGGGCCGTGTTAGAAGGTCGTGCGAAGCGGACGACATTCAGAGACAGCAGGGTGGGGGTGGACAAGCGCTTCGCCTGCCCGGGCCGCCCAAAGTATGTCCATTTGATCCTCCGAAGGGCTTCTCCCCCACGCAATCGATCTTCCGGCTCCATGCGACGGACCGCTGCGCTTCTCATTGTTCTCGGCCTCGTTCTCAGCACCCGCGTGTCGGCCCAGCCGGCGGTCTCCGTTCGCGGAAACGTAGGGGCGGCGTTCTTTCAGTCGCCCGAGGGCCTGAATACGGTTCTGAATTCCGGGGTGGACCTGGGACTTGAAGCAGGGTTGGAAGTGTACAGTGGATTAGAGGTCGTCTTGCAGGGAAGTTACGACCGGTTTACTCAAAATGGCGATACCTACGCGCTCTTACCGAATACAAACGTTTCGGTAGAAGAAGAGATAGAAGGCGGAGCCCTAAACGTCTTGAACGGAACGGTCGGTCTGCGCTATACCCTCCGAAATCAGAGCGATGCCCATCCGTACGTGGCAGGGGGAATAGGGGTATACCAGACCATGCTCGCCGAGACACGGGGCTCTCAAGACGAAAAGCTTCAGTCGGAACTAGCGACCACCGAGAGAGGATTTCACGTGGCGATCGGGTCCAACTTTCGAATCGACGAGACCTACGGGGTTTTCTTTGAGCCGCGGTACGTCGTTGTGAATACAGAAGACTCGGATCTCCAGACAGGAATTCGTTACGTCACCGTTCGGTTGGGAGTAGACGTGCAGTTCTGATCCGCTAGGAACAACAGAGACGACGCTGAAGAAGATCTGCGTGAAGAAAGCAAATATCCATGTGGCCTACGCGGCCGCCGTGGCGTTCACGGCTTCAACTCGCTTTACCTTTGGCACCGACCGCTTGAGAGCCTGCTCGATGCCTGCACGTAGCGTCATGGTGCTCATGGGGCACGATCCGCAGGCCCCCAGCAGCTCAAGCTCCACGACGTAGTCGGAGGTCACGTTCAACAGCCGGACCGACCCTCCGTCCGCCATGAGGTAGGGACGGATCGTGTCGAGGGCGTCCTCAATGTTGTCGCGCAGCTCCGGGTCGATGTGAGGGGGCGACCCGTCTTCGGTATCGGGAGACGAAGGCACGTCATCGGACATAAGGCGTCAAGGCGATTGCATGGGGGCAGCGTGAACCCGGACGTCGTGATTCTTCAACACCTAACGGATGGGACGCGGGTGCGTTCGGAAAATTTGTGGAGTGAGACCTCTTTTGCCACTGTTCCGGGTCGGTGGCCAGGCGGCCCTTACTCGTAGAGAATCTCAATCTTCTGGGTCGGATCGTCCTCGGCGTTGCGGAGGGCAACCTGCTCGGTAAGCTGATCGGCGATCTCGGCGAACGCCTGGGTAGAGGCACTGTCTGGGGCGGACCGCACGATGGGGGTGCCTTGGTCGCTGCTCTCGCGGATCTCTTGCTGAATGGGCACCTCTCCGAGGAACGGCACGTCGAGTTCCTGGGCCAGCTCCTGGGCCCCCGCCCGGCCGAAGAGATAGTACTTGCGGTCCGGCTGGTCGGGGGGCGAGAAGTACGCCATATTCTCGACCATGCCCACGACGGGCACGTTCACGTTGTCGAACATGGCCTTACCCTTCCGCGCGTCGGCGAGGGCGAGGTCTTGCGGCGTCGAGACGACGACGGCCCCGGTGAGGGGAATGGTCTGGACGATGGTGAGCTGGACGTCACCGGTTCCGGGAGGAAGGTCGAGGATCATGTACTCAATGTCCCCCCAGTCCACGTCACCGAGGAACTGGCGCACGGCCTTCGTGACCATCGGCCCGCGCCAGACGACCGCCTGGTCGGGGTCGACCATGAAGCCCATCGACAGGGTTTTGATGCCGTGCTTCTCGAGCGGGACCATCTTGCGCTCGTCGTTCACGCGCGGCTTTTCGCCCTCCATGCCCATCATTTTGGGAATCGAGGGACCGTAGATGTCGGTGTCCACGAGCGCCACCTCGTATCCCTGTTCGGAGAGGGACATCGCCAGGTTGACGGCGACGGTGCTCTTGCCCACACCGCCCTTCCCGCTGGCCACGGCAATTGTGTTTTGCACGCCGTCTTCGCCGCTCGTCTGCTGCTTCTCTCCTCCCTGATCGCCCACCATTAGGTCGTCCCCCAGCGGGATCATCTCACTGTCCACCTCTACGTCTACCGACAACTCACGGCTCACCTCCTCGTGCAGCAGGCGCTGGCAGGCCTCTTCGACCTGATTGGCGAAGGGCCCGTCCGGATCCTTCACGACGACGGTAAACGAGACATGCCCGTCCTCGATTGTGAGATCCTTCACCATATCGAGCCGGATGATGTCCTTGTCCTCCTTCGGGTGCTTGATCTGTCGGAGGACATCCAAGATGTCTTCGCGGGCGGCGGGCATAGGATGGGGAAGCAATGGGACAGCATATCAAGGCGATACACCCCACCACAGGAACGGGTGGATGTTCCTCTCAGCGCCGGAGATTCCTGCCGAATTACCTCATCTTGCAACACCGGATTGTCCCTGCTAGCGGCGCTGAGAAGGAAGAGTTGAGGAGGAACACGCCTCGTGGTCGCGGATCCTGAATGGAAAGCAAGGGGTCCGTTGGAGACGAGGATCCCGTTGGAGAAGTGACGACGCCGACTAGGACGGGGAGGTCGGAGCCGAGGCCAGGAGGCGGAGGGCCAGGCCGTGACGCAGTTCGTAGGGACTCACGCGAAGATCCTCTAGCTCGTAGTGAGCCAGGACGCGATCAAGGAGAATCACGCCCATCGGAAAAACATCAGCCCGATTCTCCATGGCTTTCGGGTGCAGCCTGAGGATCTCGTCGACAGACCGCCTGAGGAGGCGCTCGCGCCAGCGGCGCACGTCCTCCCGAACGAGCACGAACCCGTCGCCGTGCAGCGCGTCCCAGGTGCTATGGGGGCCCGCGTGGACGAGGGCCAGGGCGGTGGCGGTGCCGGCCGTGCCGATGAGCGCAGGGGCATCCCCCAGCGCGAGGGGGTGAGCCGCGAGGGCCTCGTCGACGATCTGCTCGGCCGTCTCGACGGCGTCGCGGGACGGGGGCTGCGATGCGAAGCAGCGCTCGGTCAGGCGCACGCACCCGACATCGAGGCTGGCGTGATCCCGGATGGCGTCGGCGGGCGATGAGTGGAGCTGTGTCGGGTGCGTGCCGGCGACGAGTTCAGTGGACCCGCCGCCCACATCGACGACCAGGCACGGTCCCGAATGGTCGTCGAACGCTGCGCAGGCCGCCGCAAAGCTCCACGTTGCCTCTTCGGCCCCGGAGAGAAGATCGACGGTCAGCCCCAGGTCGTCCCGCACCGACGCGAGAACGGCATCCCGGTTCGTCGCGTCGCGGAGGGCACTCGTGCCGGCGGCCGAGAGCCGATCCACATCGTACGCCCGGGCCACTCGGAGATGGTCGCGCAGTGCATCGACGAGACGCTCCCGCGCCTCCAGTCCAATGCGGCCCCGGGCATCCACCCCTTCCCCCAGCCGCACGAACCGCTCGGCCGTGTGGAGGCGGCGCAGCTCCGTCTCGTCCCGCTCGGCGACGAGGAGTTGGGCCGTGTTCGTACCGATGTCGATCGTAGCGAGGCGCATGGGCGTCAGGCGGATGGAGAACGAGAGAATCGACCGGCCCACCACCCATCTTCCGTAATCTCTGCGTCGGGGTGAAGGCCGTGGGACGCGACCGCGTCGAGGAAGCCGTCGCGGTGCGACTGGAGAATGCCGGAGAGGAGGAGGGAGGCGTCGGGGGCAAGGTGGGCGGCGAGGGCCGGCATTAACTCTAGCAGGACGCGTCGCGTGATGTTTGCAGCCACGAGGTCGTAGCGGGAGGCCGGTGCGGCCTCCACGGATCCTTCCTGCACAGTCACACAGTCGGTCCCTACGTTCCGGCGGACATTCTCACGGGCATTGCGCACCGCGTTGGAATTGGGGTCCACCCCCAGCGCCGTGTCGGCACCGGCGCGACAGGCCGCGATGGCGAGCACGCCGGTCCCGGTGCCCACGTCGAGCACGCGATCGCCGCGGGCGAGGGTGTCGGCCAAGAGCCGCAGGGCCAGCCGCGTGGTGGCGTGGTGCCCCGTGCCGAAGCTCATTTCGGGATCGATGCGGAGCACCATGGCGTCGTTCTGGACGGCCGGTGGGTCGACCGAAGCAGGGCAGATAAGGAACGGCCCGGCCCGGACGGGCGAGAGGGTGTCTTCCCAGACGGCGTTCCAGTTCTTCGCCTCCAGTGGCCGAATCGATAGCGCCCCGGGATGGCCGTCGGCGGCCAGGCGGGCCTCTAGCTGCTTCTGATCGACGGCGGCCCAGCGATCGGCCGGCACGTAGGCGCGCAATTCGGTGTCGCTCTGGACGAAGCCGGTGGCGTGCGCTTCCAGCTCCGCCAGAAACGGGGCGTGCTCCGCGGGCGGAATGGTGAGGGTGAGCTCGATCGTGTCCATGCCGTCATGCGGAATCGGTTGCGCTCCGCTGCACCCGCCCCGTATACAGGGAGGCAATGCCAAATGTGAGGGGCGTCCACGACAGGTCCACGAAGCCGGCCCCTCCCATCCGCCGGAGAAAGTCCACGCCGTCCGGAAACGCCGCGACCGAACTGGGCAGGTACTCGTACGCGCCCTGGTCGGGGCTCAACAGGCCGCCGATGCGGGGCAGGACGTGGCGGCTGTACCACCGGTAGAGCTGCTTGATGGGCGTCGCGCGGGGGGTGCTAAACTCCAGCACGACGAGGGCGCCGCCGGGCCCCAGCACCCGCCGAATGTCGCCGAGGCCGGCGTCGAGGTCCTCGAAGTTGCGCACGCCGAATGCCACGAAGGCCGCGTCGAACGAGCCGTCGTCGAACGGGAGGTCGGCGGCGTCCTCCTTCTGGAGCACAATCCGGGAGGCAAGGTTCGCCTGCTTGATCTTTTCCCGGCCCCGGTCCAGCATTTCTGCGGAGAGGTCGATGCCGATCGTCTCGCGGGGATGAAGGGTGCGCTGAACTTTGAGGGCCAGGTCGGCCGTGCCGGTCGCCACGTCCAGCACGCGCTGTGGCTGTTCGTCCCTCAGCGTCTGGACGGCCCGAGAGCGCCAGTACCGGTCAACGCCGGCACTGAGGACTCGGTTCAGGAGGTCGTAGCGGGGGGCCACGGCGTCGAACATGGTCTCCACGGCCTCCGCCTTGCCTTCGGCCTCGCCGATGGGGGGATGGGAGTGTTCGGGCATCAGGAGTGGGGATATAAAAAGCAACGGGAATGCGCCCGGCTGGGCAATGCTCTCCTTCGGAGTGCCTTCTCTAGTGGGGAGAAGTGCTCTGTGCAATGAACAGCGCGGGTCACGAAAAGGGTCCGAGGCATGCCCGGAACGACGCCTGCCGCCTGGAAAGGCATCGTGGGATGCGTATACTTGCTCTTCACATTTTGCCTGCTCACCGGTGGAGGTAGATTCATCTCCAGTTCATTCTATTCACCGACGTCTCCGTTCGTGTCATGGCGTGTCTTGGTAGCACCTCGGTTCGTACATCGTCGCTTTGTGGCTTTGGTCTCGCCGCTGTCCTGGCGACGGTGCTCCCGGGCTGCTTCCTTGCGCAGGAGGCCGCGGAGAGCACCGTGGGGGCGGCCTCCGAGGCTGCTGGAGAAGAGGTGGGGAAGGCCATTGGGGCGCGGGTGGCGTCCGCGGCCAACCTGCCGACCGCGGGCACCGCGCAGTGGAACCCATTCATGGTGTCGTAGGCGCAGGTGCTCTTCAGCTACGCGTTCGCCGCGAACGGCATGTGGCTGGCGGAGGCGACCTACGAGGAGGGCGAGCGGGTGCGGTACGAGTTTCAGACGGCCGACGGAGAGGAGGCTGGGTTTCAGACGATGGAGCGGGCGTTCCTGACGACGGGCGAGGACGGAAACGAGTGGTGGCGCGTACGGGCCCAGCAGAATGAGGAGACCTGGGTCTACGAGGCACTCATCGACCCGGAGCGGGAGGAGGTCGTCCGTCTTCGATCGAAGGACCCGGAAGGGAACGTCGGGGAGGTGCCGGTAACGGAACGGACCGTGTACCAGTCGCCCCAGCGCCTGATGGAGGAATGCATTGAGGGGGCCAGGGTAGGTACGGCGGAGCTCGACACGCCGGCCGGCATGTGTTCCACGCGAGAGGTTGAGTACACGGGAGGCATGGGGGGCGGAACCGTTACCTGGTATCTTGCGGAGGGCGTGCCGGGTGACGTCGTCCGGTATCGGACACAGGGCACCCAGGGGAATGCCTGGATCAGCACCCTAGTGGAGTACGGGGACGACGCGACGACTACGCTTGGCTCCTACTGAGACCCGTACGGAGCCACTGCGAGAATGCCATTGCCGTTAGCTCAAAATCTGCGTTAGCTTCAACAGGTCGTAGTCGATCGACTTGCGCCGGCCGTAGACATTGCGGAGGGGCGTGAGCTTGACCTCGTTGTTGGTCATTCCCACCATCACGTCCGAGTGGCCGTCCATTAAAGACTCGACGGCGGCCACGCCGAGGCGGCTCGCCAGGACCCGGTCGCTGGCCGTCGGGGCCCCGCCCCGCTGCGTGTGGCCGAGAATGGTGGAGCGGAGCTCGATGTCCGAGAAGGCCTCGTCGTCCCGCAGCGCGCGCTCGATGCCCTGAGCCCCACCCAACTCGTCCCCTTCGGCCACGACAACGATGGTGGAGCGCCGCTGGGCGGTCATGAGGGACAGGATGCGCTCCTTCACCATGTCCATCTCCGTAATGGTTTCGGGGATCAGAATCAGCTCCGCCCCGCCCCCGATGCCGGAGTTGAGGGCAATAAACCCGGCATCCCGCCCCATCACCTCCACGAGAAACAACCGGTTGTGGGCGTCGGCCGTGTCGCGGATGCGGTCGATGTTGTGGATGGCCGTGTTGAGGGCCGTGTCGTACCCGATCGTCTGGTCGGTGCCGTACAGGTCGTTGTCGATCGTTCCCGGGCAGCCCACCACCCCGAGCCCGTGTTCGTCGTAGAGCTTCGACGCCCCCCGAAACGTACCGTCTCCCCCAATGGCCACAAGCGCGTCGATGTTATTCTCGCGGAGGTTGTTGGCGGCCATCCGGCGCCCCTCCTCGGTGCGGAAGGCCTCCGACCGGGCGCTCTTGAGGATCGTGCCACCCGACTGGAGGATGTTGGAGACCGAGCGCCGCTCCATCTCCACGAAGTCGGCCTCAATCATGCCCTCGTATCCCCGACGGATGCCCATCACCTCAATGTCGTTGGCGACGGCCGTACGGACGACCGCCCGGAGGCATGCGTTCATGCCCGGAGCGTCGCCGCCACTGGTGTATACGCCGAGGCACTCGATGTCCTGCATGGTCGGTCGGGAGGGGTCGGTGAGGGGAAGGAAGAGAGGAGGCCGTGGAGAATGGCCCCGGGCTGGTCCTCACTGGACGGGCTGAGGACGGGCCACCACCATACCAATCTGCCGCTCGATCGTCTGAACGTACCGTTGAAGATCGGGCGAAACCACTACGCCGTCGGAGAGCGAGGCGTGCAGAAGGCCGCGCCCGCCGTCCGAGTGGGCGTACACGAGGCCGGTGTGCGCCACGTCCAGCCCGTCGATCGAAGAAACGAGCGCCACGATGTCCCCGGCCCGGAGCTGATCGTAGACGGCGCGGATCGAATCCTGCGGCACATACCGCACTGGATCGCGCCGCTGTCGCGCCTGCAGGCGCGTCTCCATCTCTTGCACGCAGGCGAAGAGACTGTCGTTGGCGGCAAATCGGCTGTACGCCGACCGGTGGGTGCTCATAAAGTCGACCGTATCGCGCAGGGGACGCCCCTTCAACTCTGTGCCGAGCCGCCGCACGTGCCCCCGCTTCGAATTGTTGGTGATCCACTCCGTAAAGTAGTGCAGCCGCCCGCAGTAGCCCACCGGCCCGCCGTCGCGGTACCGCTGCTCCGCGAGGCGTCGCGCAAAACCTGCGTACGTCGTGTCGGATGCCTGGGTGCTGCGGGCCAGGGCAAGGGCGGTCTCGACGAACGTCACGCAGTCGAATCCATCGAAGCGAACGACGAGGGCCTCGGTCTCGGGGGCGTCGAGCGTGCCGGTGAGGTAGGGACGCCCGCGGAAGTGATGTCCGATTTCTTGCATCACCCGTCCGATTGAGCCGGTGTCCTCCGAGAGCGAACGGGCTGTCTCCAGGGCTGCCTCGAAGCGATCGGCAGTCGTGCCCGGCGGGGAGAGCACGCTGTCCGACAGGGCCAGAGGCCCACTGGATTGGGGAGGCGAGGCCGCCTCGGTGGATCCGTCGGGACCAGGCTGGCAGCCGCTCAACAATGCAAGGCCGACGAGCAGTCCCGGCAGCACAGCGAGCAGGCTTCGGAGGCGCACGGACATGGCGGGAGGGAGCGGAATGGACACATCGAGTCCGGTTTCACCCATTCGGGGCCGACTCGTTTCCGAGCGGGGCGGGCGACGCGGCCGACAGCTCGGACACGGGGGTGTCGAGACTCGCCGCCTCGGCGTCGGTGAGGGGCCACCAGTCGGGGTCGATGTCGAGCGCCCGGATGAGCTTTTGCTCGAATGTGGGCCGTGGGATGGTCGTTACGCCGAAGCGCTCGAGGTGCTCGGTCGAGTACTGTGTGTCGAGCAGGGCAAAGCCGCCCGCCCACAGTTGACGTACGAGATGGACGAGTGCCACCTTTGAGGCATTGCTGACCCGGTAGAACATCGATTCGCCAAAAAACGCCCCGTGGAGTCCGACCCCGTAGAGTCCGCCTGCCAGGTCGCCTTCCTGCCAGCACTCTACGCTATGGGCATACCCACGCTCGTGGAGGTCGGTGTACACCCGAATGATGCGCGGGGTAATCCAGGTGCGGGCCCGGTCCGCGCAGGCCTCGATGACGGAGGCGAAGGCATGGTCGGCGGTCACCTCAAACTCGCGCCGCCGCACCCGCCGGCGGAGGTTGTGGGGAACGTGGAACGCATCGAGCGGGAGGTGGGCCCGTGGATCCGGGGCGTGCCACCGCACGATGCCGGTGTCGTCGTCCCCCATCGGGAAGACGCCGTTGGCGTAAGCGCGGAGCAAGAGATCGGGCGTGAGGTCATCGGGCATGGGCGGCGGGACAGCGGGCGTAGAGGATTTGGGCAGGAGGGGGCGATGTCGTCGGAGGACTCGCTTCAAGATAAAACTATGCCCATGGGCGTGAGTTTGTGTCGCGTGATCACGTCGTTTTGCCCCAAACAGATGCTTCCCTCATGGACGCCTCGGACGGTCAGGTCTACCGCGCGCTCGTCGACGATCGAGCATTTGACGTCGCGATTCAGGACGATCAGCTCGTCGTGGACGGCGAGGCGAAAGACTATACCTTTGAGGTGCTGCGGGACGGCTACGTGTCGATGATTGTGGACGGTGCGAGCGTGCCGGTGTCGGTGGAGCCGACGGGGGAGGACACGCTGCGCGTGACGATTGATGGGCGGCGCACGGAGGTTCAGGTGAAGGATGAACGCGACCTGCTGGTGGAGGAGTTTGGGCTCGGGGAGGACGCCGTGGCGGGGGGACAGGTGCGGGCGCCCATGCCGGGCCTCGTGCTCGACCTGCTCGTGGAGGTGGGCGATGAGGTGGCGGTCGACGAGGGCCTCCTGGTGCTGGAGGCGATGAAGATGGAAAATGAACTGAAGGCCCCGTCCGGCGGCGTCGTACAGGCCATCCACGCCGCAAGCGGCGACGCGGTGGACAAAGACGCGCTGCTGATTGAAATTGAAGCAGCGTGACCCCCACCGAAGCGTTTCCAGACCCCATGGCTCCTTCCGATTCCGTCCTCGTCACTGGCGCCACCGGCCTTGTCGGCTCCATGCTGACCAGGCAACTCGTCGATGCCGGGACCGATGTGCGCATCTTCCGGCGCGATACCTCGTCCCTCGACCTCCTGGGCACGTACGCCGAGCGGGTCGACCACGCGGTGGGTGATCTCCGGCAGGCCCGGAGCCTGTACGAGGCGATGCAGGGGGTCGACCGGGTCTACCACGTGGCGGCCAAGGTGAGTTTTGCACGGGGCGACCGGGCGGCCGTCCGGCGCGTCAATGCCGACGGCACGGCCAATGTCGTCAACGCTGCCTTGAAGGCCGGGGTTGACCGCCTCGTGCACACCTCTAGCATCGCGGCCCTCGGCCGCCCGCCGGAGCCGGACGGGACGATTGACGAAACGACCGAGTGGCAGGGCCTGCCCCACCGTTCCGCCTACGCCCGGTCCAAACGCCGGGCCGAGCTGGAGGTGCATCGCGGCATCGCCGAGGGACTCGACGCGACCTTTGTGAACCCCTCGCTCGTCTTCGGGGTGGGTGGACCCGGCACCAACACCCGCCGCATCGTCGACGCGGTGCGCAGCGGCTGGCTGGTCGCCGTGCCGCCGGGCGGGACGAACGTGGTGGATGTTCGTGACGTGGCGGCGGGCCTGCGGGCGGCGATGCACGAAGGCGAGACGGGCCGTCGCTATTTTCTGGGAGGGGAGAACCTGTCGTGGATGACGCTCGCCACGACGCTCGCGGACGAATTTGGGGTCGCGCCGCCGCGCTACACGATTCCGTCGTCGGTTCTGCAGGTCGGGGGCGTGCTGGCCGAGGGCGTCGCCACCCTCACCCGCACGCAGCCAGTCCTCGCGCGCACCACGGCCCGGACCGCCGCCCGCACCTACCGCTACGACAACAGCCGCGCCCGCGCCGAACTGGGGTGCGCGTTTCGGCCCTTTGCGGAGACGGCCCGACGCATCGCCGATGTGCTGTCTGGTGACGCCCCGATGCCGTAGCCGAATACACGTCGGGACATCCGCTCGTTCAAAGGTCTCTCTCAGTGCCGTGGTCAACCTCCGAGTTCGGAGACGGCCCTCGCGATCGTGTACGGGACGAGTACGATGAACAGACCCAGCACCGCCACGGCGACCTGTTGCTGGCCGCCGCGCACGGCGTAGAAGTGGGTCGTGACGAAGACCCCCGCCCCCACCGAGCAGAGAATCGAGAATGTCCAACAAAGGGTGCGGACCGTCCACCCCGCCCACGATAGAATCGACGAAGAGGAGTCGGAGGAAGACATGGCAGACGGGCGGGGTCAATAGAAAATGGGTGGGAAACGGAGGGCGGGACGGTCCGGGCGCCGGCGGCACGCGTGTCGGGGTGTCCCGAGCAGACTCACATGCCGTCCTGCGGGCGGTCAGGACCGGACGCATCGACGAAGACCTGGCGCCCGGCTAACGCCGTGGCAGCGACCATGGTTAGTCCCCCGCCGAAGTACGCCAGTGCGATTCCACCCGTCACACCCCCCAGTTGAATTGGGAGGTTCGTGGGCGCCACGTCAACCAAGAGACCGGCCGCGGCCAGCGCAGTGCCGGCCACGAGGGCAAAGCGGAAAAGTCGTCCTGCGTGTGCAGCGGGAGATCTCACCGTTGAGTAGCGCGTTGACGAAAGACGAAAGGGCTTGGGTCGGACGAGGGTCTTCGTAGCCGAAGTTTGCAGATTCGACACGCTCTGTCACGTCTGTTGCGGAGGTACGTTCGAGGCCTCGGCGCCCAGAACCTGAAAGTCAGGCTACGTCCGTCCCTTCGGCGGCCGCCAATCGGTGGTGCCCGCGCGACGATGCTGCCTCACAGAAGCGGCGCAGATGTTACGGTTCTCCGATTCCTGGATTCTGCTTCGTCGATCACGAAAGGACTTTTCTCGAGACGTGTTGATGCAGCTACATACGCGTTCAAAATCCGAAAGCAGCCCTGTTGCGTCGTTCTCGGCTCCTGCACCCCAGGGTCGGAGAAACGACTGAGCGGCGGGTTCCGCGCAGAATCGGGGGGAGCCTGACCGTTCAATCCCAATGCCGGCTCAGGGGCGTCGGGCCGATGTCTTCTCGTCCAGGTGCGTCTGTCATGCGTGTCTCCGTTCCGCTGTGCCTTTCTCTGCTCATATTCGCCTGCCCGTCGATGGCGGACGGAGAAGAGCACCGGCAGGGTCCCCTCAACGCTCTTTCCGACCTCAATGCCTCCACCATGCCCACCGCTGCTGATTCTCTTCCCGAACCGTCCCCAGCCCTGTCCCCCATGGAGGTGATTCGCCTGCAGGTAGAGGCGCTCGGAAACAACGACACACCGTACGACGATGCCGGGATCGAGGCCGCCTTCAACTTTGCCTCCCCGGCCAATAAACGCGCCACCGGTCCGCTCCGCCGATTTCGACGACTGTTCGAGACGACCGCCTACGGGCCCATGATCGACCACGAGGAGGCGACCTACAGTGCGCCGCAGGTGGAGGGGGCTGTAGCCCGGATGGGGGTAATCCTCACCACCGCGCAGGGCGACCGCGTGGGATACCTGTTCCGTCTTTCGAAACAGGAGGAGGCCCCGTATGCGGACTGCTGGATGACCGACGGCGTCCAGCGAGTGCCGGTCGAGCAGGTCGATGCCCAAGAAATTTAGCCTGTCTCGATACAGCCCACCGGTACAACAAACCCCTCCGTGGTCCCGAGCAGGCGCTCGTTCCTGGACATCGAGAATGCAGAGACACGAAGAGACGAGTTCAGACCCGCCGGTGCACCATGGCGTGCGCCGCGGCTCCCCGTCCCTGATTGCCGCCGTTACTCACAAAGAGCTCAGACGCTTGCCCATGCCCGATTTTGTGCTTACCGAAAAGGAGCGCACGCAACAGGACGATCGGCCCGACCGGACGTTTTACCGGGAGCCTCGTCTCGTCCAACACGTCGACGAACAGTTCCGGGAGCGTCTCACCGACCTCTACCGTGAGCACCTCGGGGCGGGCGATGACGTTCTTGACCTAATGAGCAGTTGGGTGTCCCACCTGCCCGATGAGCTGGGGTTGGGGCGCGTGGCGGGACACGGGATGAACGAGGAGGAGTTGGCGGCAAACGACCGATTGGCCGAATACTTCGTTCAGGACCTGAACGAGACGCCGGGCCTTCCGCTGGAGACGGGGGCCTTCGACGCGGTCCTCTGTGCAGTGTCGGTGCAGTATCTGCGGCACCCCGGACAGGTCTTTGCCGAGGTGGCTCGCGTCCTGCGGCCGGGGGGGATCCTTATCGTTAGCTTCTCAAACCGGATGTTTGCCCAGAAGGCCATCCGGGCCTGGCGGACCGCCTCCGGTCCCGGACGCCTGCAGCTCGTGGAGCGGTATTTTGAGTCCGTCGAGGCCTTTCAGAAACCAACGACGGTCAGCGAGAATCCCTTCGTGCCGCCCACCCGCCGGTTCATGGGAGGGGCGCCGGACCCCTTCTACGCCGCCCACGCCCGAACGCAGGGGTGAGTCGCCGATGTACAAGGTCGTTCGGTGGAAAGACTCGAGGGGCGGCGACGTGGAGTGCTGACCGCCTGCGCCACAGCCCCTCGGGTGTCTTCAGTCTCCGTTGGACTCTTCCGGTCCAGAGGGAACTTCTCCGGCTCGACCGGCCTGAGCCTGTGTCGGCGGGCTTTCTGTCAGTCGGCAGCCGTCCGGCAGCGTTGTTCCTGTTCTACAGCGTCGCTCCCTCCGACGGATGCCCGTCTCCGCCGTACCCCTGAGGCATGTCCTCGGGAG